>NZ_JYFT01000075.1:0-220139 GCF_000931385.1 Pseudomonas sp. FeS53a | reverse complement strand
CGTAGCCCGGGCTTCAGCCCGGGAGCTGTTCCTGGGCCCCGGACTGAAGCCCGGGCTACCGACGCCCCGGCGCTGCACCCGCGCAGCCGTGCCGAACGCCGTTGGTGGATGGAAAGAGCGCCATCCACCCAACAACCGGGTTCCCGGACTGAAGTCCGGGCTACCAGTGCCCCGACGCTGTACCCCCGTAGGGTGGATCGCGCTTCATCGATCCACCGTTGGCGCGATGCCGGGCGCAATTGGCAAATGCACGGAACTTCCACCCCGCAGCCCGGGAGCTGCTCGGGTCCCCGGACTGAAGTCCGGGCTACCGGCGCCCCGGCGCTGCACCCTCGATGCGCTGCGGATTACACCGTACAAGCGTCCGAAGCCTCGGCGTGATGCGCTTCGTGGCCTCAGCGCATCCTACGAACCGGTGGCGCCCATCGCGTCCTGGCACATGATGGCCGGCGAGCGCCGGAGGGTGGATCGCGCTTCATCGATCCACCACCGAAGTGGCGCCGAGCGCCATTGGTGGAGGGAAAGAGCGCCATCCAACCTACAACCGGGTCCCCGGACTGAAGTCCGGGCTACCGATGGCCTGGCGCGCACCCCCAGGTGGGGCCATTCCCCTTTTCATCCCGGGCCATGGCCCGTTCGACGACGCTGCCCCGGCAGCCACAAGGAGTAGGCAATGAACGAGAAGGCGTTTTTCTGGCAGGTGCAGAACGGCCAGCTACCGGCCCCCAAGGCCGCCGCGACCCTGGGCATCCGGATTCTTGCGGTGGATGGCGAGGCCGGCACCATCGAGGTTTCGTTCGAGGCCGTGGAGGCCTTCACCAACCCGGTGGGCAACGTACAGGGCGGGTTTCTCGCCGCCATGCTGGACGACACCATGGGCCCGGCCCTGGCCTCGACCCTGGGGGAGGGGGAGTTCGCCCCCACGCTGAACCTCAACGTCAGCTTCCACCGGCCCGCCCGGGTCGGCACGCTGCTCGGCCGGGGGCGTGTGGAGCGGCGCGGCGGCCAGGTGTGCTTCCTCTCCGCCGAGCTGGAGCAGGCCGGCAAGGTGGTGGCCACGGCAACCGCCACGGCGTTGGTGAGCCGGGTATGACGCCGCGTAGCCCGGGCTTCAGCCCGGGAGCTGTTCGTGTCCCCGCACTGAAGTCCGGGCTACCAGTGCCCCGGCGTTGCACCCGCGCAGCCGTGTTGGACGCCGTTGGTGGATGGAAAGAGCGCCATCCACCCTACAACCGGGCTACTGGAGCTGGCATGCCCATGTCGCGGGTATCTGACCGTTGTAACCGTCGTCTTGTTGAGCGGCTCGTTGAGATTTAATGTAGCCAGATCGGCTACGAATGAAGCTAAAAAGGCTACAACATGAACCTTCTGGATACGCTTTTCGGCCTGCAACGCCAGCGCGTGCTGAGCTGGCTGCTGCTGCACCCCGAGCAGGCCCTGCATGTGCGCGAGCTGGCGCGCATCACCGATACCCACCCCGGCTCCCTGCACCGGGAGCTGGCACGTTTGGCTGAGGCAGGCCTTTTGCTGCGTTCACAGCAAGGCAACCAGGTGCTTTACCAGGCCAATCGGCAGTGCCCGGTGTTCGAGGAGTTGGCCGGGCTGTTCCGCAAGACGTCGGGTGTTGTCGATGTACTGCGGGCAGCCTTGGCGCCTCTGTCTGCCTCTATCGAGTACGCCTTCGTGTTCGGCTCCGTGGCCCGAGGCGAGGAGCAGGCCCACAGTGATGTGGATGTGATGGTGATAGGCTCGGCGGGCTTCGTCGACCTGGTGCGGGCGTTGAACCCTTGCCAGGAGCAGCTAGGTCGTGAGGTGAACCCGGTGCTGTACGGGGTGCAGGAGTTCCAGCGCAAGCTGGCCGAAGGTGAGCCCTTCATCCGCGAGCTGGTGAGTCGGCCGCGGCTGTTCATACAGGGAGTAGAAGATGACTTTGGAGAATTTGCTGGCCTTGCAGCGTCTGCAGCAAGTAACCCCTGACAAGGCTGCCATTGCTCGGCTGGTCGCCGCCGCCAGCCGCAATCTGGCCGATGCCCAGTTGCAGGCCCTGAGTGCCGACAACCGTTTCGATGCCGCCTACAAGTGCCTGCTGCAATGCGCCATGGTGGGGTTGCAGGCTAACGGTTACCGCACTTCCACCAGCCAGCCGGGCCATCACCAGACCGCTCTGCAGGCGCTGCCCAAGAGCATGGGCATCGAGCCTGAGCGTTTGATGGTGCTCGACACCTTGCGGCGCAAACGCAATCTCAGTGACTACGACGGTGAGCCGGTCTCCGAGGCGATGCTGGCCACCTGCCTGGAAGAGGCCCACAGCTTGCTAGAGCACACCCTGGGCTGGCTACGCGAACACCATCCCGAGCTGGTCGATTGAGGTCGCGGGGTGTTCTCGCATCAGGCTTTGACTCATTGGTGATGCGGGCCGTGCTGGCACTTTGTATGCTTGCGCGGTTCGTTCCCTCTCTCCCTCGGCCACCCGCTGAATGGGTTGGCGAGTCATCAAGGACGTTGAAATGAAGGCATCGGAAGCGCGTTTTCTCGATCTCCTCAAGCAAGCCCCGCAGTTCGTCATCCCCATCTACCAGCGCACCTACTCCTGGACGGAGAAGGAATGCGAGCAACTGTGGAATGACATCCTGCGGGCCGGGCGTGACGAGGAGGTGAGTGCGCATTTCGTGGGCTCGGTGGTGTACGTGGAGAAGGGCCTGTCGAGCCTGACCAGCGTGGAGCCCTACCTGGTGATCGACGGCCAGCAGCGCCTGACCACGGTGACCCTGCTGCTCACGGCTCTGGCCCACCACCTGGCGGGCCTGGACGAGGCGGAGCAGGAGCCGCTGGACGGCTTCTCCCCCGAAAAGCTGCGGGCCTATTACCTGGAGAACCCGCTGGAGCGCGGCGAGCGGCGCTACAAGCTGGTGCTGTCGCAAACCGACAAGGCCTCGCTGATCGCCCTGGTGGCCGGCAAGGAACAGCCTGCGGAGCATTCCCTGCGGGTGTACGAGAACTACCGCTTCTTCGAGCGCTGCATCGCCGAGCAGCATGAGGACCTGGCCGCCCTGTGCCGGGGGCTGGCCAAGCTGGTGCTGGTGGACATCGCGCTGAATCGCTCGCAGGACAACCCGCAGCTGATCTTCGAAAGCATGAACTCCACCGGCCGCAAGCTGAGCCAGGCCGACCTGATCCGCAACTTCATCCTCATGGGGCTGGAAACCGAGCTGCAGAGCCGTCTGTACGAGGACTACTGGCGGCCGATGGAAGTGGCCTTCGGGCAGGAGGCCTACGGGCTCTATTTCGATGCCTTCATGCGCCACTACCTGACACTCAAGACCGGCGAGATTCCGCGCCAGGACGAGGTCTACGAGGCCTTCCGCAGCCACAGCCGCAAGCCGAAGGTCGCCCAGCTCGGGGTGGAGGCGCAGGTGCGCGAGGTGCGTGACTACGCGCGCTACTTCTGCGCCATGGCGCTGAATGCCGAGCCCGACCCGGAGCTGGCCCAGGCCTTCCATGACCTGCGGGAGCTGAAGGTGGAGGTGGCCTATCCCTTCCTGCTGGAGCTGTACCACGACTACGCCACGGGCCAACTGAGCCATGCGGACCTGCTGGCGGCGGTGCGCCTGGTGGAGTCCTACGTGTTCCGCCGCACGGTCTGCGCCATCCCCACCAACTCGATGAACAAGACCTTCGCCACCTTTGGCCGAGCGCTGAAGAAGGACCGCTACCTGGAGAGCATCCAGGCGCACTTCCTGGGCTTGCCGTCGTACCGCCGCTTCCCCTCGGACGAGGAATTCCGCCGGGCGCTGCCGGAGCGCGACCTGTACAACATCCGGGTGCGCAGCTACTGGTTGCGGCGCTTCGAGAACTTCCAGCGCAAGGAGCGGGTGGTGGTGGACGAGTACACCATCGAGCACATCATGCCGCAGAACCCGGCACTCTCCGCCGAGTGGCGCGAGGCCCTGGGGGCCAACTGGGAGGAGGTGCACGGCTACTGGCTGCACACCCTCGGCAACCTGACCCTGACCGGCTACAACGCCGAGTACAGCGACCACCCGTTCCAGGCCAAGCGCGACATGCCAGGCGGCTTCCGCGAGAGCCCGCTGCGCCTGAACGCTGGCCTGGGCAGCGTGGAGCAGTGGAACGAGGCGGCCATCCAGGCACGCGCGGCGCAACTTGCCGAGCGGGCCTTGCAGGTGTGGACGGCGCCGCACCTGGAGGCGCAGGTGCTGGCGGCCTACCAGGAGCCGTCGGAGGAGACGGGCTACGGGCTCAAGGACCATCCCTACCTTCAGGTGGAGCCGGGTGCGTCGCTGTTCGAGGCCTTCCGCAAGGCGGTCAAGGCGCTCGATCCCTGTGTCAGCGAGCAATTTCTGAAGCTGTACGTGGCTTTCAAGGCCGAGACCAATTTCGTCGACGTGGTGCCCCAGGCCGGGCGCCTGCGCCTGTCGCTGAACATGCCCTTCGCCGACATCAACGACCCGCGCGGGCTGTGCCGCGATGTGACCGGGTTGGGGCGCTGGGGCAATGGCGATGTATCCGTGGGGCTGGAGTCGTTGAATGACCTGCCGTACATCCTCGGGCTGGTGCGTCAGTCCCTGGAGCGGCAACTGGGCAGTGGGACGGACGCATGAGCAACTTCGATTTCCTCAAGGCCGAATGGCCGGCCCTGCACGCCGAGGCGCTGAAAGCCGAGGCAGGGGTACTGGCCGACCCGCGTTCGGCGTGCTTCTACGCGCGGCGCACGCTGGAGCTGATGGTGGCCTGGTTGTTCCAGGCCGACCGCAGCCTGCGCCCGCCGTACAAGAGTGACCTGTCGGCCTTCCTCTTCGAGCCCAGCTTCAAGGCTCTGGTGGGGCCGATGCTCCACGCGAAGATGGAGATCATCCGCAAGCGCGGCAACGATGCGGTGCACAGCACGCGGCAGGTGCGCCAGCAGGATGCCCAGGCAGTGCTGAGCGAGCTGTTCCATGTCACCTACTGGCTGGGCCGCACCTACGCCCGCCATGCCAGCAGCAAGCCGGATGCGGCGCTGCGCTTCGACCCCAACCTGCTGCCGCCACCCCCGGCCCAGGCCGTGGCCCGCAGCCTGGCGCAACTGAAGACGCTGGAGCAGGACGCCGCCCAGCGTGACGCCGAGCTGGCCGTGGCCCGCGAGCAGAATGCGGCGCTGGATGAGGAGGTGCGCCGCCTGCGTGCCGAGGTGGAGGCAGCCAAGGCCGCCAACACCCAGGTGGCGGACACCCACGATTACAACGAGGCGCAGACCCGCGACCTGTTCATCGACCAGTTGCTGCACGAGGCCGGCTGGACGCTGGAGGCCGAGCGCGACCGGGAGTTCCCGGTAGAGGGCATGCCCAACGCCAGTGGCCAGGGCTCGGTGGACTACGTGCTGTGGGGCGACGATGGCCTGCCGCTGGCGCTGATCGAGGCCAAGCGCACCCAGAAAGACCCCTACGACGGCCAACGCCAGGCGGAGCTCTACGCCAACTGCCTGGAGGCGCGTTACGGCCGCCGCCCGCTGATCTACTTCACCAACGGCTACGAGCACTGGCTGTGGGATGACCGCCTCTATCCCGCGCGGCTGGTGCAGGGCTTCCACAAGAAGGCAGAGCTGGAGCTGATGCAGCAGCGCCATGCCAGCCGCCGCCCATTGGGCGAGGCGAGCATCGACCCGGCCATCGTCGAACGTCATTACCAGGTGCGCGCCATCCGCCGCATCGGCGAGACCTTCGAGCGTGACCGCCAGCGCAAGGCCCTGGTGGTGATGGCCACCGGCGCCGGCAAGACCCGCACGGTGATCGCGCTGTGCGACCTGCTGATGCGTTGCAACTGGGCCAAGCGGATTCTCTTCCTCGCCGACCGGGTGGCGCTGGTGAACCAGGCCGCCAATGCATTCAAGACCTTCCTGCCCTCGGCATCGCCGGTGAACCTGGTGACGGAGAAGGGCGGCGAGGGGCGGGTGTACGTGTCCACCTACCCGACGATGATGGGGCTGATCGACGAGAAGCAGGCGGGCCAGCGGCGCTTCGGCGTGGGTCACTTCGACCTGATCGTGATCGACGAGGCGCACCGCTCGGTGTACCAGAAGTACCGGGCGATCTTTTCCTACTTCGATGCTCTGCTGGTGGGGCTGACGGCGACACCCAAGGACGAGATCGACCGCAACACCTACAGCCTGTTCAACCTGGAAAGCGGTGTCCCCACCGATGCCTACACCCTGGAAGACGCCATCGCCGAGGGCTATCTGGTGCGCCCGCGAGCCGTTTCCGTGCCGCTGAAGTTCCAGCGCGAGGGCATTCGCTATGACGACCTCAGCGAAGACGAGAAGGACCAGTGGGATGAGTTGGACTGGGGTGATGAGGACGCGGCGCCCAAGGAGGTAGGCGCCGAGGCGGTGAACCGCTGGCTGTTCAACACCGACACCGTGGACAAGATGCTGGAAACCCTGATGACGCGCGGCCACAAGGTGGCCGGAGGCGAGCGCATCGGCAAGACCATCATCTTCGCCAAGAACGACGATCACGCGACCTTCATCGCCAAGCGCTTCGACGCCAACTACCCGGACAAGGCCGGTCACTTCGCGCGGATGGTGACCTACAAGGCCCCCTATGCGCAGACGCTGATCGATGACTTCTCGATCAAGGACAAGGCGCCGCACATCGCCATCTCCGTGGACATGCTGGACACCGGCATCGACGTGCCGGAAGTGGTCAACCTGGTGTTCTTCAAGGTGGTGCGCTCCAAGGCCAAGTTCTGGCAGATGGTGGGGCGCGGCACGCGGCTGTGCACGGACCTGTTCGGGCCGGGGCAGGACAAGGAAGATTTCTTCATCTTCGATTTCTGCCAGAACTTCGAATTCTTCAACGAGAACCCGGAGCCGGCCGAGGGCTCGCTGACCGAGCCCCTGAGCCAGCGTCTGTTCAAGGCCCGGCTGGCGATGCTGGCCGCGCTGGATCGGCGCCGCGCGCAGGCGGGCGTCCGCGAGCCTGCGGGCGCCTATGAAACGAGCTACAGCGATGATGAGCTGCGCGAGGACATCGCCCTGATGCTGCACGAGCGCGTTGCGGCCATGACGCTGGATAACTTCCTGGTACGGCCCAAGCGGCGCTGGGTGGAAACCTACGCCCAGGTGGGCATCTGGAACGACCTGGGGCCCGCGCAGTTGCAGGAGTTGGCGGAGCACCTCTCCGGGTTGCCTTGCACCCTGGCGGAGGAGGACGAGGAGGCCAAGCGTTTCGACCTGCTGATCCTGCGTTTGCAGCTCTGCATCCTCAACGCCGAGCCGGGTTTCGCCCGTTACTCCGAGGCCGTGCAGGAGCTGGCTCAGGCGCTGCTGGAGAAATGTGCGCAGGTGCCGGCCATCGGCGCCCATGCGTTGCTGATCGAGGCCGTGGCGGGACAGGAATGGTGGGAGGACGTGACCGTTTCCATGCTGGAGCAGGCCCGGCGCAAGCTGCGCGGGCTGATCAGGCTGCTGGAGCCGGGACGTGGCCGCACGGTTTACACGAACTTTGCCGATGAGCTGGGCCGGGTCGAGGAAGTGGCGATGCCGACCATGATCAATCCGGCCAGCTTCGAACGCTTCCGTGAGAAGGTGCGGGCCTTCCTGCGCCAGCACCAGGATCACCTCTCTCTGCAGAAACTGAGGCGCAACCAGCCACTGACCGCCCTCGATCTGCAGGCCCTTGAGCAGATGCTGGTGGACAGCGGTGCGGCGGCAGGCGAGATCAACCTGGCCAAGGAGCACGCTCACGGCCTGGGCCTGTTCGTGCGCTCCCTGGTGGGCCTGGACCGTGAGGCCGCGACCGAGGCGCTGGCGGCCTTCCTCGTCGGCAAGACGCTCAGTGCCAACCAGATCGAGTTCGTCGACCTGGTGGTGCAGCACCTCACCGAGTTCGGGGTGATGGAGCCCTACCGCCTGTACGAGTCGCCCTTCACCGACCTGACCCCGGCAGGGCCGGATGGCTTGTTCAGCACCGAGCAGGTCGATGAGCTGTTGGGCGTGCTGGAGCGGGTGAAGTCCTCAGCGATGGTGGCGTAGCGGCGTGATGCTACGACCGAACCGGTAGAACCGGTGGCACCCGTAGGATGGGCTGAGCTGTGCGAAGCCCATCGCGTTCTGGCACGCGATTGCCGGCGAGCACCGTGGGTGGATCATGCTTCACCGATCCACCATTCGCGGCCATGCCGAGCGTCATTGGTGGATGGAAAAAGCGCCATCCACCCTACGCGGTGACTCCCCTCGATGTGCTCTGGATGACGCCGTGCAAGCGCATGAAGCCCCGGCGTGATGCGCTTCGTGCCTCAGCGCATCCTACGAACCGAACCGGTAGAACCGGTGGCACTCGTAGGATGGGCTGAGCTGTGCGAAGCCCATCGCACCCTGGCACACGATTACCGCCGAGCGCCGTAGGTGGATCGCGCTTCACCGATCCACCATTCGTGGCCATGCCGAACACCATGGGTGGATGGAAAGAGCGCCATACACCCAATGCGATGCTCACCCTCGATACGTTGTGGATGACGCCGTGCAAGTGCCTGAACCCCCGGCGTGATGCGCTTCGTGCCTCAGCGCATCCTACGGACCGGTGGGCCTATCGCGGCCTGGTACGTGATTGACGGCGAGCGCCTCCGCCACCCTGCACTAGCGTTCGCGCATGGCTTCGGAGCGGGCCTTGAGGACGGGTTTGAGGAGGTAGTCGAGCACGCTTTTCTCGCCGGTGATGATGTCCACGGTGGCGACCATGCCGGGGATGATCAGCAGCGGTTTGGCGTCGCTGCCGAGGTGGCTTTTGTCGGTGCGGACCTGGATCAGGTAGAAGCTGTTGCCCTTGTCGTCGGTGATGGTGTCGGCGCCGATCAGTTCCAGCTTGGCCTTGAGCCCGCCGTAGATGGTGTAGTCGTACGCGCTGAACTTCACCATGGCCTTCTGCCCGGGGTGGAGGAAGGCGACGTCCTGCGGGCGGATGCGCGCTTCGATCAGCAGGTTGTCCTCCAGCGGCACCACTTCCACCATGTCGCTGCCCGGCTGGACCACGCCGCCGATGGTGTTGACCTTGAGCTGCTTGACGATGCCGTGCACCGGCGAGAGCACGGTGGTGCGCGAGACGCGGTCGTCGATGGCGCGGCCGGTGGAGGTGATCTTCTGCAGCTCGGTGCGGGCTTCGTTGAGTTCCTTGAAGGCGTCGGAACGGAACGACAGCTGGCTCTCCTCCATCTTCCGTTCGATCTCCTTCACCGCTGCCTCGGCCCGGGGGATGGCCAGGTTGGTGCCGTTCAGCTCGCCGCGCATCTCCACCGCGCTGCGCCGCAGGCGGAGGATCTCCACCTCGGAAATGGCGCCGGTGCCCACCAGCGGCTGGGACATGTTCAGCTCCTGCTGCAGCAGCGCCAGGCTGGAGGCGTACTGCTGGGACTTGGAGCGGAACTCGGCCAGTTCCTGCTCCTTCTGCCGCAGCTGTTCCTTGAGGATGTGCTGCTCGCTTTCCAGCCGCTGCAGGCGCGTGCGGTTCAGCGCGCGTTCGTCCTCGGCCAGCTGCGGCGCGCCCTTGGCGATTTCGTCGGGCACCTCGAAGGGGCGGCCCTCGGCCTCGGCGGCCAGGCGTTCGACCCGCGCCATCAGCGCCAGGCGGTCGGCCTCGGTCTCGCCCTTGTTGGAGAGGAAGCGGGTGTCGTCCAGGCGCAGCAGCACATCGCCCTTGTTCACCACCTGGCCCTCGCGGACGAAGATCTCCGAGACGATGCCGCCCTCCAGGTTCTGGATCACCTGCACCTTGCTGGAGGGGATGGCCTTGCCTTCCCCGGTGGTGACTTCCTCCAGCACGGCGAGCTTGGCCCACACCAGGGCGACGATCAGCAGGCTGCAGGCCACCCACACGGTGATGCGGGTGCCGGTGGGGGAGTCTTCGAGGATGGCGCCGTCCACCTCGGGCATGAACTCGGTGTCGGCACGGGCCGGGGCGCGGCCGCCGAAGTACTGGGCGGGGGTTTGAGCGTTGGCCATGGAGCCCTCCTAGACAGCCGCCGGGCCGACACGGCCCTTGCGCAAGGCATCGATGACGGCCTCTTTCGGCCCGTCGGCGACGATGTGCCCGGCGTCCAGCACCACCAGGCGTTCCACCAGGCTGAGCATGGAGGCGCGGTGGGTGATGAGCACCACCGTCTTGCCCTGGGCCCAGGCGTGCAGGCGGTTGCGCAGCAGGTCTTCGCTGGTGTTGTCCATGGCGCTGGTGGGCTCGTCCAGCAGCAGGATGGGCGGGTCCAGCAGCAGCGCGCGGGCCAGCAGCACGGCCTGGCGCTGGCCGCCGGAAAGCAGCTGGCCGCGCTCGCCCACCGGGCGGTCGAAGCCCTGGGGGTGTTGCCGGGCCAGTTCGGTGACGCCGGTCAGCTCGGCCACCTCCAGCATCCGCGCGTCGTTCACGTAGCGGGCGCCGAGGGTGAGGTTGTCGCGCAGGCTGCCGGAGATCAGCGGCATGTCATGGGTGACGAAGCCGATCTGGTGGCGCAGGTCGGCCACGTCCAGCTGGCGCAGGTCGATGCCGTCCAGCAGCACCTGGCCTTCCTCGGGGCTGTAGAAGTTCATCAGCAGCCGCGCCAGGGTGCTCTTGCCCGAGCCGCTGCGGCCGATGATGCCGACCCGCTCGCCGGCGGCCATGCGCAGGCTGACGTTGTGCAGCGCCGGGGCGTTCTGCTCGGGGTAGCGGAAGCTCACCCCGCGCACGTCGATGGCGCCGCGGATGTGGGTGCGTTCCAGCGGCTGCTGGGTGTTCTCCCGCTCCTGGGGCAGGCCCATCAGCGAGTCGGTGCTCTTCATCGTCAGCTGGGCCTGCTGGTAGCGGGTGATGAGCCCGGCGATCTGCCCGAGCGGCCCGAGCACGCGGCCGTTGAGCATGTAGCTGGCCACCAGGGCGCCGACGCTGAGGTTGCCGCCGATGATGCTGTAGACCCCGGCGACGATCATCGCCAACCCGGCGAACTGCTGCAGGAACAGGGTGCCGTTGGTGACCAGCGCGGAGAGGAAGCGGGCGTGGCTGTCCAGGCGGGTGAGGGCGCCGTGGGTGCGCTCCCAGCGGTGCTGGCGCTCGCTCTCGGCGCCGCAGGCCTTGAGGGTTTCCAGGCCGGAGAGGGTTTCGATCAGCAGTGCCTGGCGTTCCGCGCCCAGGGCCAGGCTGCGCTGCACGGTGTCGCGCAGGCGGGCCTGGATGATCCAGGCGAAGATCGCGGTGATGGGGAAGGCGAGGATCGGGATCACCACCAGCCAGCCGCCGAGCAGCCCGATCACCACCAGCATGAGGACGGAGAAGGGCAGGTCGATGAGGCTGGTGAGGGTGACGGCGGTGAGGAATTCCCGCAGGCCCTGGAAGTCATGGATGCTCTGGGCGAAGCCGCCGATGGTGGCCGGCTTGGCCTTCATCGACATGCCGGTGATGCGCTCGAAGAGGGTGGCCGAGAGCACCACATCGGTCTTCTTCCCGGCGGTGTCCAGCAGGTGCGCCCGCAGCACCCGCAGCAGCAGGTCGAAGCCGGTGCCGATGAGCAGGCCGATGGTCAGCACCCAGAGGGTGGAGGTGGCCTGGTTGGGCACCACGCGGTCGTAGGTCTGCATCACGAACAGCGGCACCAGCATGCCCAACAGGTTGATCAGCAGACTGGCGAGCACCGCGTCGGTGTAGAGCCAGCGCGACAGCCGCAAGGTGTCGCGGAACCAGGACTTGACCCGGGGCATCAGCGGCTTGCGGGTCTCCTCCAGCTCGTGGCGGGGGCGGGCGAACAGCGCCTGGCCGCTGTACTCGGCGGCCAGGGCCTCGCGGTCGATCCATTGCTGACCACCGTCGGACTCGCTGGGCAGGATCAGCGCGCGACCATCCTTGCCCCACTGGTGCAGCACCGCGCTGCGGCCGTTGCGCAGCAGCAGCAGCACCGGCAGGTTGAGCGGCGAGATGGCGTGCAGCTCGCGGCGCAGCAGGCGGCTCTGCAACCCGGCCCGGGCGGCTGCACGGGGCAGCAGCTCCGGGGTCAGGCGCTGTTCGGCCAGCGGCAGGCCGGCGGTGAGGCTGCCCCGGCTGGCGGGGCTCTCGTGCAGCCTGCAGAGGATCAGCAGGCCGTCGAGCAAGGGGTCATCGTGGCTCTGCCGCGGGTCGACTGCGGGGCCCGCCAGTTCCATGGTGGTCATCGACTGCTCCCGATCCGGGTTACTTCAGGTCCGGCAGGTGGGCCTCGCTCTTCACCTCGGTGGCGGCCACGGCTTCGGCCGGTACCACCACCCGCTGGCGCTGCAGCAGGCTGCCCATGGCCGCGAACACGCGGTACATGGCGAACTCCTCGGTGTAGCGGACTTCGACGTAGCGGCGGTTGGCGGTGAACAGCTCGTTGTCGCTGTCCAGCAGGTCCAGCAGGGTGCGCTGGCCGAGGCCGAACTGCTGCTGGTACGCCTCGCGCACGCGCTGGGTGTAGTCGGCGTATTCACGCGCCTTGGGGGTTTGCAGGCGGGCGTTCTCCATGGCGTTCCAGGCCAGGGCGAGGTTCTCGTTGAGGGTGCGCAGGGCGTTGTTGCGGATGTCCATCGACTGGTTGATGGAGTGGGCGGCGGCCTGCAGGCGGGCCTTGTCGCGCATGCCGTTGAACAGGTTGTAGTTCATCACCACGGCGGCGCGCCAACCCTTCACGTGGCCCTCGTCACCCTGCACGTCGTTGTCGGCGTTGGTGGCCAGCTCGCCGTCGAAGCGCGGGTAGAACGGCGACTTGGCCGACTCGTACTGGCTCTCGGCGGCCTGCACGTCGGCCTGGGCGGATTTCAGGTAGGGGTTGTTCTCCATCATGGTCTGGCGGGCCGCCAGCAGGTCGGCAGGCATCTCGCCACGGACGCTGGAGGGGGCTTCCAGTTCGTCCGCCGGGCGGCCGACGGCGCTGAAGAAGTTGGCCTCGGCATCGGCCAGGTTCACTTCCTCGGTGTAGAGGTTGTTCTCGGCCAGGGCCAGGCGGGCGGCGGACTGGTCGGAGTCGGCGGTGCTGCCCACGCCGCGCTGGCTGCGCAGGTTGATCTGGTCACCGACGCGCTGGTGCGACTGCAGGTTGTTGCGGGCCAGGGCCACCATTTCACGGCGCTTGAGCACTTCCAGGTACACCTCGATGGTGCGCAGCGCCAGGCTCTCGGCGGTGGCCAGGGTGTAGTAGGCGCGGGAGTTCACCACCGATTGGGTACGGCCCACCTCGTTGGGGGTGTTGAAGCCGTCGAACAGCATCTGCCGCAGGCGCAGCTCGGCGTTGCTGTAGTTGAGGGTCTCGGTGTTGTGGTTGCCCTGGGCGCGGGTGCTGGGGTTGTCGGTCATCTGCCGGCCGTAGCCGGCGATCAGGTCGACGGTCGGCAGGTAGCCGCCCTTGGCCACCTTCACCTGCTCGTCGGCGACCAGCCGGGCGTTGGAGGCGGCGCGCAGTTCGGGGTGGGTGTCGAGGGTGCTCTGAATCGCATCCGTGAGATTCATCGCCTGGACCTGGGTGCTGGCGAAGGCCAGCAACATGGCGCTCCAGAGTGGGGTGAGTGCTCGCATGAGGGGTGTCTCCTTGTCCGATGCTTCTTGCTGCTTTCTTCTGGGTCGCCATTTTTTTGGCGAAATTGCCTGTTCAACCGTTTCAGGCTTGTAACATCAGAGCTAAGAACAACTTTTGACGGAGCTAAGAAATTTTTTTCACAACGGATATGCCGAAAAAATCTTATGCAGGTGCGGCAAACCGGCACATCTTGTTTTCCTGTCAGCCGCGGAATTCGGGCCTTTCAGGCATTCGCGGTCTGGTTTCAGGTGGTCAGTTGCGCGATTCGAGCCCTGGGGAGACGCGGTTTTTGCTGGAGCAGTTCGACACGGAAAATAAGTGACGTTTTTCTGTCGCGAATTTTTTGACCAAAAAATTGTCGCCCCGCCCCACGCATTTTTTCCCCCTTGAGCACCGCTCCTACGCAGCGCTGGCCCTATTCGAGAAGGGTTGTCGGCAGTGGTCGGCAGATGTGCGCTGGAGGAAGGATTCATGGCTACGGTAATCGGTGTCGTCAGGCAGGTCGTAGGCGAGGTGTTCGCGGTAGCAGGCGATGGAACGCGCCGGCCGTTGGTGGAAGGGGACCGGGTGTTTGCCGGTGAACAACTGGTTACCGGCGCCGAAGGCGCGGTGGCCATCAACCTGGCCAGCGGCGGCGAGCTGACCCTGGGGCGCGACAGCAGCACCACCCTGAGTACCCAGATGCTCAGTGCTGGAGGCGACAACGCGGCGCCGGTCGATCCCACTGCCGACGCCCAGCCGCAGCCCCCGAGCCAGCAGGAGCTGACCGACGTCGAGCAGCTGCAGGCCGCCATCGAGGCCGGCGTGGACCCGACCCTGGCCGCCGAGGCCACCGCAGCCGGCCCGGGCGCTGGCGGTGCCGGTGGCGCGGGCGGTGTGGGCGGCGGCCACTCCTTCGTGCTGCTGTCGGAAACCGGCGGTGCGGTGGACCCGACCATCGGCTTCCCCACCGGGCCGATCGACTTCACCCCGCTGTTCCCCGAGGGCGACATCCCCCCGCTGCCGGCCGATTCCACCCCCTCGCTGACGGTGGTGTTCCTCGACCAGTCCGGCACCGTGGTGACCGGCCCCGGCGTGGTGGATGAAGAGGCCCTCAACGGCGGCGAAGGCGGGGGCGGCAAGGCCGGCAGCAATGCCGGCAGCACTGCCGAGAGCACCTCCGGCAGCCTGGTGATCACCTCGCCAGACGGCATCGACCGCGTCGAGGTGCTGGACGTCAACGGCAACTGGATCAACGTCACCGGCGGCGGCACCGTGCAGGGCGCCTTTGGCGTGCTGGTGTTCGATGGCGCCGGCAATTGGACCTACACCCTCACCGACAACAGCCTCGACCACGGCAACCCCAACGCCACCGGCGCCGACGACCAGATCTTCGACAACTTCAGCGTGCGGGTCTTCGACCTGGACGGCGACGTGTCGCCCACCGTGCCCCTGACCGTGGCCATCAACGACGACGGCCCCACGGCCGGGCTGCAATTCAACCAGGAAGGCGGCTTCGTGGTGCTGGACGAGACCGCCGGCCTGCAGCCGGACAGCCAGGAAGTGCCCGGCCCGCTGGCGGTGTTCGCCTCGGTGGCCAATGCCTCTGCTGACATGCTGGCCTTCGCCCAGGGCAGTGGCCCGGTCGTCGTGGGGGCCTTTGACACGGGGGCTGACGAAGCCGGCTCCTCCGCGGTGTTTTCCCTGGCCCTGGGCGAGGGTGGTGGCGAAGGCGAGGGCGGCAGCGGCCTATTCACCACCGCCGGCAGCCCCATCACCCTGGCCCTGGAGAACGGCCTGGTGGTGGGCCGTGATGGCAGCGGCAATGCGGTGTTCGCCATCGCCATCGACCCGGATTCCGGGCAGCTCAGCGTGGTGCAGTACGAATCCCTGCGCCACCCCGACAGCGGCAGTGATGACGAGGGCCTGAACCTGTCCGGCCTGGTGCGGGCGGTGTTCACCGTCACCGACGGCGACGGCGACAAGGCCACCGCCAGTGCCGACATCGGCAGTGCCATCCGCTTCGAGGACGACGGTCCCACCGCAGTGATCCGCGTGACCGAGGGCGGCAGCGTGACCCTCGATGAAAGCGCCGGCCTGCAGAACGGCACGGCCACGCCCGGTGTCCCCGGCGATGCCGGCAACCAGGACACCAGCGACCCGGCCGTGGCCGCCCTGTTCAGCGGCGTGGCCAATGCCGGCAGCGACCTCGCCAGCCCCGGCTATGCCCAGAGCAACGGCCCGGTGGTGGATGTTTCCGGCAGCAGCACCGGCGAGGACGAGGAGGGCGCCACCACGGTGCTGAGCCTGTCCATCGTCGGCGGTGACGGCGCCGATTCCGGCCTGACCACCACCGACGGGCGCGCCATCGTCCTCAGCCTGGAAGGCGGGCTGGTGGTCGGGCGTATCGTCGGCGGCAGCTTCGACGGCCAGGCCGCGTTCGCCGTGGCCATCGGCCAGGACGGCACCCTCCAGGTCGCCCAGTACGTGTCGCTGTTCCACCCGGACACCAGCAGCGGCGATGACAGCGTCAGCCTCGCCGGCAAGATCAACGCCGTGGTCACCATCACCGATGGCGATGGTGACGTGGCCGTCGACCAGGTCGGCGTCGGCGGAGCCGTGCGCTTCGAGGACGACGCCCCCACCGCCAGTATCCAACTGGTGGAAGGCCGCAGCGTGACCCACGACGAAAGCCCCGAACTGCAGAACGGCACCACCACCCCGACCCCGGCTGGCGATGCCGACGACAACGACGTGGGCGGCAAGGCGGTCGCTTCGCTGTTCGACAGCGTGGCCAACGCCGGCACCGACCTGCTCGGCTTCGCCCAGAGCGAAGGCCCGCTGGTGAGCACCGCCGGCAGCAGCTTCGGCGAGGACCAGGAGGACGCCACCCTGGAACTCAGCCTGGCCATCACCGGTGGCAACGGCACCGATTCGGGCCTGACCACCACCGACGGCCAGGTGATCCGCCTGTACGTGGAGAACGGCCTGATCGTCGGCCGTGTCGAAGGCATCGACGGCCCCGGCCAGGCGGCCTTCGCCATCGTCCTCGGGGCCGATGGCACGGTGAGCGTGGCCCAGTACATGTCCCTGCATCACCCCGACACCGGCAGCGCTGACGAGTCGGTGGACCTGGCCGGCCTGATCAAGGCCGTGGTCACCGTGACCGATGGCGACGGCGACGTGGCCCGGAGCGAAGTGGACATCGGCGGTGCCGTGCGCTTCGAGGACGACGCGCCCAGCGCGGCCATCCAGGTCGTGGAAGGCCGCGTGGTGATCCACGACGAAACCCCCGGCCTGCAGAACGCCAGTGCCACCCCCGGCATCCCCGGCGATGCAGCCAACCATGACACCAGCAACCCGGCCGTCGCGGCGCTGTTCGCCAGCGTGGTCAACGCCGGTACCGGCCTGGCGGCGGGCTATGCCCAGAGCACCGGCGCGGTGGTGGACACCTCATCCAGCAACGTTGGCCAGGACCAGGAAGGCGCCACCACGGTGCTCAGCCTGTCCGTGCAGGACAGCGATTCGGGCCTGAAGGCCCTCGACGGCTCGTCCATCCTGCTCAGCGTCGAGAACGGCCTGGTGGTCGGCCGCGTATCCGGTGGCGCCCTCGATGGGCAAGCCGCGTTCGCCGTGGCCATCGGCCAGGACGGCACCCTCAGCGTGGCCCAGTACCTGCCGCTGCAGCACCTGGACGGCAGCAACGCCGACGACGCCCTGAGTCTCACCGGCAAGATCAACGCCGTGGTCACCGTGACCGATGGTGACGGCGACGTGTCCGTGGCCTCCACCGGCATCGGCGATGCCGTGCGCTTCGAGGATGACGGCCCCACCGCCAGCGACGTGCGTGCCGAAACCGTGCTGGACGACGAAGGCCTGGCCGGTGGCATCAACGGCGGCCCCGGCGATGCTGCCGGCGCCGACACCAGCACCAGCGGCAGCCTCGGCTACGACGGCGGCGCCGACGGCGTGAAGAGCGTGGAACTCACCGGCCCCAGCAGCCTGGGCAGCGAGAGCGTCACCTCCACCTGGGATGCCAGCACCAACACCCTGACCATCAGCTCCGCCCGGGGCGCGCTGATGACCGTGGTGCTCACCGACCCGGCCACCGGCGCCTACACGGTCAACCTGCTGCAACCGTTGATGCACCCGCAGGGCGGCACCGAGGACAACATCACCCTCAACGTCGGCTACAAGGTCACCGACGGTGACGGCGACAGCGCCAACGGCTCCCTCGCCGTGGTGATCAACGACGACTCGCCCAGCGTGCAGGCCAGCGAGCTGGACCTGAATTCCTCGGTGACCTTCCTCGGCACCAATGCCGGCTACTCCAACACCTACGGCTACTACATCAAGGGCGATGACGGCACGCCCCAGGGCGGCAAGATCATCTGGGCCAACGTGCACGACCAGAGCGTGGGCGACCAGGCCAGCCTCGATGGCCTGGACCCGGCCCACACCGGCTTCTTCATCATCCCCGACGGCGCCGCCAACGGCGGCCTGAGCAATGGCGCGGAGGTCACCTTCCAACTGGTGGGTGGCAAGTGGCAGGCCTTCATCGGCAGCACCCCGCTGGTGGGGGCCGACGGCGCCAACGTGCTGTTCAGCGACGCCGCCCTGAACCCCGGCGGTTCCCACCTGCAGGACACCGGCAGCGCCGGCAACCAGAACTGGGAGGACAAGACCGCCACCTCCGACTATGACTACAACGACGTCAGCGCCAACGTCACCTGGGGCTCGGCGATCCAGTTGCAGGTGGACGAATCCAACTTCGCCCAGGACGCCACCGCCAACTTCAGCGGAGTGTTCAACGTGCAACCCGGCGCCGACGGCGTGGGCAGCCAGACCTACAGCCTGAGCGTGCAGAACGCCAACTCCGGCCTGGTGGACACCGCCACCGGCGAGGCGGTGCTGCTGAGCCTCAACGGCTCGGTGATCGAAGGCCGTACCGCCGGCACCGGCGAGCTGGTGTTCACCCTCAGCGTGAACGCGGCCGGCACCGTCACCCTCGACCAGCAGCGCGCCGTGGTGCACCCCACCAGCGACGCCGACGAGGCCAAGTACCTGGGCGCCGGGCGTGTCAGCCTGACCCTCACCGTGGTGGACAAGGACGGCGACAGCGCCAGCGGCGCGGTGGACATCGGCAAGGTCATCAGCTTCAAGGACGATGGCCCGAGCATCAGCGCCGGCCAGGCCGGCGTCGCCAGCCTGGAGGTGGACGAAACCAGCCTCGGCATCGACGCCACCACCGATTTCAGCGGCGCCTTCACCAGCAGCTACGGCGCCGACGGTGCCGGCAGCATTGCCTACAGCCTGGCGGTGAGCGCCAACGGTGCCTCCAGCGGCCTGAAGGACAGCGCCACCGGCAGCGACATCAAGGTCTACCTGGAAGGCAACCAGGTGGTCGGGCGCGTGGGCGGCAGCGGCGGCGCCGTGGCCTTCACCCTGACCGTGGACAGCAGCGGCAAGGTCACCCTCGACCAGAAACTGGCCATCCAGCACAGCCCGGACGCCGGGCCGGACCAGGCCACCGGCCTGTCGGCAGCGGACCTGGTGAAACTGGTGGCCACCATCACCGACAAGGACGGTGACAGCAGCAGCGCCAGCCTCAACCTGGGTAATGCCATCAGCTTCCGCGATGACGCACCGGCTATTCGCGCGGTCTCCATCCCGGCGGACATCCTCCAGGTGGACGAAACCAACCTGGCCGGCGACGCCACCACCGACTTCAGTGGCGCCTTCATCCGCAACTACGGTGCCGACGGCCCCGGCACCACCTCCTACGCCTTGCAGGTCAGCGCCGACGGGGCCAGCAGCGGGCTGAAGGACACCGCCACCGGCAGCGACATCAAGGTCTACCTGGAAAGCGGCCAGGTGATTGGCCGCGTGGGTGGCCCTTCGGGCGCCATCGCCTTCACCGTCAGCGTGGACAGCAGCGGCAAGGTCACCCTCGACCAGCGCATCGCCCTGCAGCACAGCCCGGACAGCGGGCCGGACCAGGAGGTGAGCCTGGGCAGCGTCGACCTGGTGAAACTGGTGGCGACCATCACCGACAAGGACGGCGACTCCAGCAGTGCCAGCCTGAACCTGGGCGACGCCATCAGCTTCAAGGACGACGCGCCCGGCATCCGCGCGGTGGAGATCCCCTCGGACATCCTCCAGGTGGACGAGACCAACCTGGCCGGCGATGCCACCGCTGATTTCAGCGGCGCGTTCATCCGCAACTACGGCGCCGATGGCCCCGGCACCACCACCTATGCCCTGCAGGTCAGTGCCGATGGCGCCTCCAGCGGGCTGAAGGACACCGCCACCGGCAGCGACATCAAGGTCTACCTGGAAGGTGGCGAAGTGGTCGGCCGCGTGGGCGGCCCCTCGGGCGCCATCGCCTTCACCGTCAGTGTGGACAGCAGCGGCAAGGTCACGCTCGATCAGCGCATCGCCCTGCAACACAGCCCGGACAGCGGGCCGGACCAGGAAGTGAGCCTGGGCAGCGTGGACCTGGTGAAACTGGTGGCCACCATCACCGACAAGGACGGCGACAGCAGCAGCGCGACCCTCAACCTGGGCAACGCCATCAGCTTCAAGGACGACGCGCCGACCATCAGCTCCGGCCAGGCCGGCGTCGCCAGCCTGGAGGTGGATGAAACCAACCTGGCCATCGACGCCACCACCGACTACAGCGGCGCCTTCACCGGCAGCTACGGCGCCGACGGCGCGGGCAGCATCGCCTACAGCCTGGCCATCAGCGCCAGCGGCGCCAGCAGCGGGCTGAAGGACACCGCCAGCGGCAGCGACATCAAGCTCTACCTGGAAGGCGGGCAAGTAGTGGGCCGCGTGGGCGGCAGCGGCGGGGCAGTGGCCTTCACCGTAACCGTGGACAGCAGCGGCAAGGTCACCCTCGACCAGAAACTGGCCATCCAGCACAGCCCGGACGCCGGGCCGGACCAGGCCACCGGCCTGTCGGCAGCGGACCTGGTGAAACTGGTGGCCACCATCACCGACAAGGACGGTGACAGCAGCAGCGCCAGCCTCAACCTGGGTAATGCCATCAGCTTCCGCGATGACGCACCGGCTATTCGCGCGGTCTCCATCCCGGCGGACATCCTCCAGGTGGACGAGACCAACCTAGCCGGCGACGCCACCACCGACTTCAGTGGCGCCTTCATCCGCAACTACGGTGCCGACGGCCCCGGTACCACCACCTATGCCCTGCAGGTCAGCGCCGACGGTGCTTCCAGCGGACTGAAGGACACGGCCACCGGCAGCGACATCAAGGTCTACCTGGAGAGCGGCCAGGTGATTGGCCGCGTGGGTGGCCCCTCGGGCGCCATCGCCTTCACCGTCAGTGTCGACAGTACGGGCAAGGTCACCCTCGACCAGCGCATCGCCCTGCAGCACAGCCCGGACAGCGGGCCGGACCAGGAGGTGAGCCTGGGCAGCGTGGACCTGGTGAAACTGGTGGCCACCATCACCGACAAGGATGGCGACAGCAGCAGCGCGAGCCTCAACCTGGGCAACGCCATCAGCTTCAAGGACGACGCGCCGAGCATCAACGCCGGCCAGGCCGTGGCCGACAGCCTGCAGGTGGACGAAACCACCCTGGCCACCGACGCCACCACCGACTTCAGTGGTGCCTTCACCGGCAACTACGGGGCCGATGGCGCCGGCAGCATCGCCTACAGCCTGGCCGTGAGCGCCGAGGGTGCCAGCAGCGGGCTGAAGGACACCGCCAGTGGCAGTGACATCAAGCTTTACCTGGAGGGCGGCCAGGTGGTCGGCCGTGTGGGCGGCAGTGGCGGGGCCGTGGCCTTTACCCTGACCGTGGACAGCAGCGGCAAGGTGACCCTCGACCAGAGGCTGGCGATCCAGCACAGCCCGGACAGCGGCCCGGACCAGGAAGTCAGCCTGGCCGGTGCGGACCTGGTGAAACTGATAGCGACCATCACCGACAAGGACGGTGACAGCAGCAGCGCCAGCCTCAACCTGGGCCATGCCATCAGCTTCAAGGACGACGCGCCGAGCATCAGCGCCGGCCAGGCCGGCACGGGCAGCCTGCAGGTGGATGAAACCAACCTGACCGTCGACGCCACCACCGATTTCAGTGGCGCCTTCAGCGGCAACTACGGTGCCGACGGCGCGGGCAGCATCGCCTACAGCCTGGCCATCAGCGCCAGCGGTGCCAGCAGCGGGCTGAAGGACACCGCCAGCGGGACGGACATCAAGCTCTATTTGGAAGGCGGCCAGGTGGTGGGCCGTGTGGGCGGCAGCGGCGGGGCGGTGGCCTTCACTGTCACCGTCGACAACGCCGGCAAGGTCACCCTGGACCAGCGCATCGCCATCCAGCACAGCCCGGACGCCGGGCCGGACCAGGCCACCGGCCTTTCAGCGGCGGATCTGGTGAAACTGGTGGCGACCATTACCGACAAGGACGGCGACAGCAGCAGCGCCACCCTCAACCTGGGCAACGCCATCAGCTTCAAGGACGATGCGCCCACCATCAGCGCCGGCCAGGCCGGCGTCGCCAGCCTGCAGGTGGATGAAACCAACCTGGCCGTCGACGCCACCACTGATTTCAGTGGCGCCTTCAGCGGCAACTACGGTGCCGACGGCGCGGGCAGCATCGCCTACAGCCTGGCCATCAGCGCCAGCGGTGCCAGCAGCGGGCTGAAGGACACCGCCAGCGGCAGCGACATCAAGCTCTACCTGGAAGGTGGGCAGGTGGTCGGCCGCGTCGGAGGCAGCGGTGGGGCGGTGGCCTTCACCGTCACGGTTGACAGCACGGGCAAAGTCACCCTCGACCAGCGCATCGCCATCCAGCACACCCCCAACACCGGGCCGGACCAGGCCACCGGCCTGTCAGCGGCGGATCTGGTGAAACTGGTGGCGACGATCACCGACAAGGACGGTGACAGCAGCAGCGCCAGCCTCAACCTGGGCAACGCCATCAGCTTCAAGGACGATGCGCCGAGCATCAACGCTGGCCAGGCCGGCGTCGCCAGCCTGCAGGTGGATGAAACCAACCTGACCGTCGACGCCACCACTGATTTCAGTGGCGCCTTCTCCGGCAACTACGGTGCCGATGGTGCCGGCAGCCTCGCCTACAGCCTGGCCATCAGCGCCAGCGGTGCCAGCAGCGGCCTGAAGGACAGCGCCAGCGGCGGCGACATCAAGCTCTACCTGGAAAGCGGTCAGGTGGTCGGCCGCGTGGGCGGCAGCGGCGGGGCAGTGGCCTTCACCGTGACCGTGGACAGCGTCGGCAAGGTCACCCTCGACCAGAAACTGGCCCTCCTGCACACCCCGGACAGCGGGCCAGACCAGGCCACCGGCCTGTCGGCGGCGGACCTGGTGAAACTGGTGGCCACCATCACCGACAAGGACGGCGATTCCACCAGCACCAGCCTCAACCTGGGCAATGCCATCAGCTTCAAGGATGACGCGCCCACCGCCGGCAACATCGACGTGAAGCTGGACGACGATACCCTGGCCAACGGCAACCCCGGTGGCGTGGGCGACGACGTGGATGCGCAGAGCACCAGCGGCACGGTGGCCCACAGCTTCGGCGCCGACGGCGCGGGCTCGATCACCTGGCTCACCAGCGGTGCGCCCAGCGGTTTCACCTACGAGACCTCGGGCAGCAACCTGCTGGTCAAGCAGGGCGCCACCACGGTGCTGACCGTCACCCTCAACAGCACCAGCGGCGCCTACCAGGTGGTGCAGAACGCGCCCATCCGCCACCCGGACGGGCAGGACGAGAACAACGTCCAGTTCCAGCTGACCTACAAGGTCACCGACAAGGACGGCGACAGCGCCAACGGCACCCTGAGCCTGAGCGTGGACGACGACACCCCGGTGGCACGCAACGACGTGGCCACGGTGGCCGAGTCCAACGCGCCGGACATCAACATGGTGTTCGTGCTGGACTTCAGTGGCAGCATCGACAACACCGAGCTGAACCAGATGCTGGATGCCGTGAAAGCCGCCGCCCAGGCGCTGTTCCAGGGCACCCCGGGTGATGTGCAGATGCAGGTGGTGGCCTTCTCCTCCACCGCCCAGGCCTATGCACCGGTCACCTCCTATGCGGCTTTCGAGTCGCTGGTCAACTCGCTCAACCCGCTGGATGGCGGCACCCGGCCGTTCGACGGTGGCACCGACTTCACCGATGCCATCAAGGCCACCATCGCCAACTACGTGCCGCAGGCGGGGTGGAGCAACCAGGTGGTGTTCGTCAGCGATGGCAACCCCAACGAGCAGACCGGCACGGGCGGCAACGCCCTGGCCGATGCGACGTCCACCGCCTGGGCGCAGTTCATCGCCAACAACGGCCTCAACGTCACCACCGTGGGCGTGGGTAACGGCATCGACGATAGCAAGCTGCAGAACGTCGACCTCGACGGCAGCGGTTCGCCGATCCGCGTCGGCACCTTCGACCAGTTGGTGGATGCGCTGCTGACCGGCGTCAGTGCCGGCCAGGTGAGCGGCAACGTGCTCAAGGGCTCCGATGGCGTGGCCGGCACCGCCGACGACGACAGCTTCGGCGCCGACGGCAAGGGCGGCATCAACTCGGTGACCGTGAGCGGCGTGACCTACACCTGGAACGGCAGTGATGCTACCGCCCAGCTGTCGGTGAACACCGCCCTGGGCGGCAAGCTGCAGTTCAACTTCAAGACCGGCGACTGGAGCTACACCGCGCCCTCGGGCTTGACCGGCAATGTTTCGGAAGTGGTCGGCTACAGCATCAGCGACGCTGACAAGGACGGCACCAACGGCCAACTGACCATCAACGTGACGGCCACCAACGATGCCCCGGTGGCGGTGAACGACACCTTCACCACCGCCGAGGACAGCCCGCTGACCATCACCGCCGACGGCCTGTTCGGCAGCGACGGCACCGGGCCGGTGAACGACCGCGACAGCGACTCTGGCAGCTTCACCGCCATCAAGGTGACCCAGCTGGCGAGCAACGGCGTGCTCACCCTCAACGGTGTGGCGGTGACGCTGAACCAGGTGATCTCGCTGTCCGACATCAACGCCAACAAGCTGGTGTTCGTGCCCGACGGCAACGAGAACGGTGCGCCCTACGCCACCTTCAAGTACCAGGTGAGCGATGGCACCACCTTCAGCAACGCGGCCACGGTGACCATCAACGTGACGGCGGTGAACGATGCGCCGGTGGCCGTGGATGACAACCTCACCACTGCCGAGGACACCTCACTGACCATCACCACCACGGCCCTGTTCGGCTCGGACGGCACCGGCCCGCTGAACGACAGCGACGTGGATTCGGCCAGTTTCACCACCATCCGCATCACCCAGCTGGCCAGCGACGGCGTGCTGAAGCTCAACGGCGTAGCGGTGACCCTGAACCAGGTGATCAGCCTGGCGGACATCACCGCCGGCAAGCTGGTGTTCGTGCCGGACAGCAACGAAAACGGCTCGCCCTATGCCACCTTCCAGTACCAGGTGAGCGACGGCAGCCTGTACAGCAACGCCGCCACGGTGACCATCGCCGTGACCCCGGTGAACGATGCGCCGGTGGCGGTGAACGACACCTTCAGCACCAACGAGGACACGGCGGTGACCATCACCAGCGCTGGCCTGTTCGGCAGCGATGGCACCGGCCCGGTGAACGACAGCGACATCGACTCGGGCAGCTTCACCGCCATCCGCATCACCCAGCTGGCCAGCGACGGTGTACTGAAGCTCAACGGCGTGGCAGTGACCCTGAACCAGGTGATCAGCGCGGCGGACATCGATGCCGGCAAGCTGGTGTTCGTGCCCGATGGCAACGAGAACGGCACGCCCTACGCGACCTTCCAGTACCAGGCCAGCGATGGCAGCGCCTACAGCAACGTGGCCACGGTGACCATCAATGTGGCGGCGGTGAACGATGCGCCGGTGGCGGTCAACGACACCTTCAGCACCACTGAAGACAACGCCGTGACCATCACCAGTGCCGGGCTGTTCGGCAGTGACGGCACCGGCCCGCTGAACGACAGCGACGTCGATTCCGGCAGCTTCGCCAACATCAAGGTGACCCAGCTGGCCACCGACGGCGTGCTGAAGCTCGATGGCGTGGCGGTGACCCTGAACCAGGTGATCACCATCGCCGACATCGCCGCCGGCAAGCTGGTGTTCGTGCCCGATGGCAACGAGAACGGCGCGCCCTATGCCACCTTCCAGTACCAGGTGAGCGACGGCAGCCTCTACAGCAACACTGCCACCGTGACCATCAATGTGGCGGCGGTGAACGACGCCCCCGTGCTGGACCTGGACGCCAACAACAGCAGCGGCGCCACCGGGGCCGACTACCGCACCACCTTCACCGAAGGCCAGCCGGCGGTGGCCATCGCCGACCTGGACAGTCAGATCACCGACGTCGACGGCAGTACCATCGCCTCGGCCAAGGTGGTGCTGACCAACGCCCAGGCGGGCGATGTGCTCAGTGCCACCGGCATGCCGGCCGGCATTACGGCGGTGGTGGACACCAGCGTGGCCGGCAAGATCACTGTCACCCTCACCGGCGTGGCCAGCCAGGCCACCTACGAGACGGCGCTGGAGGCGATCCGCTTCTCCAACACCAGCAACACGCCGAGCACCACCCCGCGTGACGTGACGGTGACGGTGAGCGACGGCGCCACCGACTCCAACACCGCCCACACCACCATCAACGTGGTGGCCGTGGACAACGGGCCGGACGCGAAGGACGACGTGGCCAGCGTGGTGGAAGGGCACGGCCAGGACTTCAACGTGGTCTTCGTGCTGGACTTCAGCGGCAGCATCGACAACACCGAGCTGAACCAGATGCTCAGTGCGGTGCGCCAGGCCGGCAGCGAGCTGTTCGACGGCACCAGCGGGCATGTGCAACTGCAGATCGTGGCCTTCTCCTCGACGGCCACCTCCTATGCGCCGGTCACCAGCGTGGAGGCGTTCTCGGCGCTGATCGCCAGCCTCAACCCCGCCGAGGGCGGTACCCGGCCGTTCGCCGACGGCACCGACTTCACCGCGGGCATCCAGGAAACCATGGGCGTGTACCAGCCGATTGCCGGCTGGAGCAACCAGGTGGTGTTCATCAGTGACGGCAACCCCAACGAGCAGACCGGCAGCGGTGGCAACTCGCTGACCGATGCCACGTCGACGGCCTGGAACAATTTCGTCGACAACAACGGCATCAACGTCACCACGGTGGGTATCGGCGACGGCATCAACACCGCGCGCCTGCAGGACGTCGACCTCGACGGCCAGGGCTCGCCGCTGAGCGTCTCCGGCTTCGGCCAACTGGTGGATGCGCTGCTGGGGCAGGTGGTTGGCGGCGATGTGACCGGCAACGTGCTCAAGGGCTCCGATGGCGTGGCCGGCACCGCCGACGACGACAGCTACGGGCCGGACGGTGCGGGCTACATCAAGTCCATCACCATCGGCAGCATCACCTACACCTGGAACGGCAGCAGCACCATCACCCCGAGCAGCGGTTCGCCCATCAGCGGCAACCAGCTCACCGGGATCGACACGCCGCTGCACGGCAAGCTGACCTTCAACTTCGCCACCGGGGCCTGGAGCTACGTGGCGCCGGAGGGACTCACCGCCAACGTCACCGAGCAGTTCAGCTACACCCTGGTGGACAGTGACGGCACCCCGGACAGCGCCAACCTGACCATCAACGTGATCGACGCCAACAGCCCGCCGGCCGGTGCCGACGCCACCCTGAGCCTGCTGGAGGACACCAGCCATGTGCTGACGGCGGCCAACTTCGGCTTCTCCGACAGCGAGGGCAACAGCCTGGCGGCGGTGAAGATCACCACGCTGCCCACGGCCGGCACGCTGCTGCTCAACGGCAGCGCCATCAGCGCCGGGACCTTCGTCTCGGCCGCCGACCTGGCAGCCGGCAAGCTGGTGTTCAGCCCGGCGGCCAACGCCAATGGCAACGGCTATGCGAAGTTCACCTTCCAGGTGCAGGACAACGGTGGGACGGCCAACGGCGGGGTCAACCTGGACCCGAACCCGAACACCATCACCTTCAACGTCACCCCGGTGAACGATGCGCCGACCGCCGACATCAGCCGGCTTACCTACAGCATCGGTGAGAAGAGCAGCCTGACCCTCAGCGGCACCGGCATGAGCGTGGGTGACGTGGACGGCGGCAGCGACCTGCGCACCGTGACCCTGGCGGTGGCCCAGGGCGCGCTGACCGTCTCGGCGGGCAACAGCGGGGTGACCAACATCACCGGCAACGGCACGTCGCAGGTGACCTTCCGCGGCACCCTGACCCAGCTGAACAACCTGCTGGGGGGCATCGATACCGGGCCGGGCTCGGCGGGGAGCATTTCCTTCCTGGCCAGCACCAACACGGCGGCTGCGGTGGCGCTGATGCTGATGATCAACGACGCCGGCGCCATAGGAGGTGGCGCGCTGACGGCGGTGGACACGGCGACCATCAACGTCACCCTGGTGAACGATGCACCGACGCTGACCGGCGATTCGCTGATCACCAACGTGGCCTCGGGGGTCACGGTGCCGGTGCCGGAATGGGCACTGCTGTACAACGACACCGACCCGGACACCAGCACCTTGCACATCAGTACCGTGGGCAGTGCCAGCGGCATGACCGCGACCTTGGCGGCCGGGGTGGTTAGCGTCACCGACACCGGCACGCTGGGGGGCTCCTTCAGCTACATCGCCGAGTCGACGGCTGCCTCGGTCAGCCTGACCCGTGACACCGACGGGATCCTCGATGGCAACAGCAGCGACAACCTGCTGGTGGACGGCCTGGCGGGTGGGCACACCCTCAACGGCAACGGTGGCAACGACGTGCTGCTGGGCAACGACGGCGACGACACCCTCAACGGCGGGGCCGGCAACGACCTGCTGGTGGGCGGTTCCGGCAATGACTACCTGGACGGCGGCAGTGGCACCGACACCGCCGGCTACCAGGACGCCACGGCCGGGGTCAACGTCAGCCTGGGCATCACCGGGCAGCAAAACACCGGCGGGGCAGGGCTGGACACCCTGGTGAACATGGAGAACCTGACGGGCTCGAACTTCAACGACACCCTCACTGGCAACAGCGGGGCCAACGTGCTCAGCGGGCTGGCCGGCAACGACACGCTGATCGGCGCGGGTGGCAACGACACCCTCACCGGCGGCGACGGCGCCGATACCTTCAAGTGGCTGCTGGGCGACACCGGTACCACCCACATCACCGACTTCACCAAGGGTGTGGATGCGCTGGACCTGTCGCAGCTGCTGACCGGGGAACAGGCCAACCTGGGTAGCCTGAGCCAGTACCTGACCTTCAGCTTCGGCACCAACACCACCATCACGGTGGACAGCAACGGCAGTGGTAGCGGTACGGGCGGGCCGACCATCGTGCTCGATGGCATCAACCTGCAGGCAGCCTACGGCGCAGCCGATGCGGCGGGGGTGATCAGCGGGATGCTGGGTGACGGCACGCTGAAGACCGATACGGTCTGATGCGGAGCAGGGCCCGCCTCCTTTTGGGGGCGGGCCTTTTCACGTGTGGATGGGCCGCGCGCGGGGCGGTGGCTGTTCCTTCCTGGGCTACAGAGGGTGAAGTCGATGGTCTACGTACAACGAGACGAGCGGGGCCGGGTGCTGCGGGTGGAACACGAGGCCTTCCCGGGGATGACCCACCGGGTGCCGGAAGCCGACCCGGAGGTGCGCAGCTGGCTGGCGAGCCGCTCGCTGCACGAGCACCTGCTGTCGCTGCAGCATTCGGACCTGGAGCTGGTGCGGGTCATCGAGGACCTGGTGAACGTGCTGGTGGACCGTGGGGTGATGCGCTTCACCGACCTGCCCGAGGCCGCGCGCAACAAGCTGCAGCACCGGGCCAACACCCGGGCGCAGGTGGAGGGGTTGTCGGGGCTGGTGCCGGATGATGGGGCACTGCCGTATTGAGGGCAGGAACGGTCTATTCCTGCCGCTGCTCCCCGCTGAAGCGCAGGGTGGCCCGGCAGCGCCGGCAGAAGTAGCGGCGCCCTCGGCCGACCAGGGCGTGGCGCTGGGGCGAGAAGGGGAATTCGCCGTCGGGGCAGGCGCAGAGGTAGATGAAGCGGTTCACCGTGCGGCGCTGCACTTCGTAGCTGTGGCAGCGGTTGGGCGGCAGTTCGTAGACGCCGCGCATGATCAGCTGCCATTCCTCGCCATGGGGCTGGATGCGCGGGCCGAACAGTTGATGGGCGACCAGGTGGGCGACTTCGTGGGCGACGGTCTGGCGCAGGAAGTCCTCGCGGTTCTCCCGGTACAGCTGCAGGTTGAAGCGCAGGCGGTTTTCGGTCAGGTGGGCGACGCCGGCCTTCTGGCCGCGCAGCTTGAAGCTGACCTCGGGGCGGGTGAACGGGCGTTGGAAGAAGGCTTCTGCCTGCTGGTAGCAGGCTTCGACGCGGGCGTGTAACAGCTCGGGCATAAGGGGCACTCCAGAGTGCGGCGATTATGTCCAAAGCGGTGGACGCCCGCTGCGTTCTCCTGCCGAGTGGTGCGACCGGGTCAGCGGTATTCCGGGGTCAGGTAGAGGTGCCAGTGGAGGATCACCGAGACCAGCACGTTCACCAGCACCAGCAGCCCGACGCCCCAGATCGAGGAGGCGTAGAGGAAGGCCTGCTCACGGTTCAGGCGCATGAACACCGGGGTGCCCAGGTAGAGCAGGACGCTGGCATAGGCGCCGGCCAGGCCCAGGACCAGCACGGCCAGCCAGCGGGTGGGGTAGAGCGCGGCGAGCCCGGCGATGAACAGCGGGGTGGCGGTGTAGGCGACGAAGCCGACGCATTCGTTGAAGCCGGGGCGGGTTTCGAAGGCTCGCGCCATCCAGCGCACGAAGGCGCCCATCAGCAGGGTGCCGAGCACGGCGGCCAGGTACAGGCCGGCGCACAGCTCCAGGGCGCTGGCGGTGTCGAGGCGCACCACTTCGTCCTCGGCCAGGCTCCAGCCGACCACGGTGGTGCCGATGTAGAGGCTGATGGCGGGGATGAGGGCGAGCAGCAGCAGGTGCCCGAGGTAGTGCAGCGGGTTGCGGGTCTCCTGGGCGCGGATGTCCTGCCAGGCTTGCTCGGGGCGGGTGAAGAGGGTGAGCAGGTGCGGGGCCATGTCCGTCTCCTTCTGTTCCGGTGGTCGGGCGCGGGCCCGGTCTCGAAGGGTTGGAGGACGGCGGCGGGGGAGGTTTCAACTTTTCCGGCGAATGGTACGGCGCACAGCAAAGGGCCACCCCGTGGGGTGGCCCGGTTCACGGCAAGACGGTCAGCGTATGTAGACGGGGCCGACGCCCATGCCCCAGAGGATGACGGAGGTGGCGATCATGGCCACCAGCACCACCAGGCCCACCGCCAGCACGGAGCTGGAGAAGAGGAAGCCTTCGTCCTGCGGGATGTTCATGAAGGTCGGTATGCCCACGTAGAGCAGGTACACCGTGTAGCAGATGGCGGCGGTGCCGATGACCATGCCCAGCCACAGGTGCGGGTAGAGCGCGGCCAGGCCACCGATGAACAGCGGGGTGGCGGTGTAGGCAGCGAAGACGATGCACTCGGTCAGGCTCGGCGAGGCGTCGTAGGTGCGCGCCATCCAGTGGATGAAGGCGCCCATGACGGCGACGCCGGCGAGCATGGCCAGGTAGGACAGCACCGTCATCTGCAGGGCGCTGGATGGTGTGAGTAGCACGGGATCGCCCTTGCCGATCACCCAGCCGACCTGGGTGGTACCGATGTAGGCGGAGATCGCGGGTATGGCAGCGAGGATCAGGATGTGGGTGAGGTACATGTGGCTGATGCTTTCTTCTTCGCCACGAATGTCCTGCCATTCCTGATCGGGATGGGTGAAGAGCCCCCAGACGTGATGGATCATGCTGAACACCTCCTCTCTTTTATGAGACCGCCCCCTGTTCGGGGCGCGGGGTGCGGGCCTGCCGGTGGGCTTGGCCTGCGACCTTGTGTCGCAGTATAGGGCAGGCTGGAGGCCGCGCAGCTCGGGGCTTTAGAGCAAATCGCGCTTAACCCTCAGTGGTAATAGCGTTGCAATATTTCCATCGCCTTGTTGATCGACTGCAGGCGGCTGGTGCTGCCGCCCCGGTCGGGGTGGTGCAGGCTGACCAGCTGGCGGTAGCGGCGGCGGATCACGGCGAGGTCCAGCGGGGCCTCGGTGTCCAGCTCGAACAGCTCCAGGGCGGCGCGCTTCTCTTCGCCGCCCTGCATGCGCGTCCAGAAGCTGGCCAGCAGGCGGTCGACGTCGCGCTCGGTGGTGTCGCGCAGCTGGTTCATGTCCAGGTAGTAGGCGCGCAGCGGGTCGGGCGCCTCCAGGGCGGCCTCGCCGGCCTGGTAGGGCAGCAGCTGGATGTGCAGGGCGCCGATGGCCAGCCAGCCGCTGCGTTCGGCCAGCAGGCGGTCGCGCAGACGATAGAGGGCGTTGAACAGCAGGAAGTGGGTGCGGAACAGCACCAGGTGGTCGTTCAGGCCGAGCTGGGGGATGTGGGTGCTGTGGCCGGCCTTGAGGCGCTTGATCAGCTCGAACTCGCCGAGGCCGTCGGGGGCGGCGCGCAGCAGGTCGAGCACCTGGTCGGCGAGGTCCTGGGTGGGGTCGAGGTCGTGATTCATCGGGCGAGCCTAGCAGGTTGTGCTGCACGGGGAATGCGACGCGGGCCGCAGGTGGTCGCCCGGGCTCTGGAGGGGCTGGGGCGGCGCGTGCTTTGTGCGTAAAATGGCCAGCTTTTCGCATCGCACCCGGACTCCAGAGCACCATGGGCACCCTTTCGGTCAACCAGAACAAGCTGCAGAAACGCATCCGTCGCCAGGCCGGCGAGGCCATCGCCGACTTCAACATGATCGAGGACGGCGACAAGGTGATGGTCTGCCTGTCCGGCGGCAAGGACAGCTACACCATGCTGGACGTGCTGCTGTACCTGCAGAAGGTCGCGCCGATCAAGTTCGAGATCGTCGCCGTGAACATGGACCAGAAACAGCCGGGCTTCCCCGAGCACGTGCTGCCGCAGTACCTGGAGTCCATCGGCGTGCCGTACCACATCATCGAGAAGGACACCTACTCGGTGGTGAAGGAGAAGATCCCGGAGGGCAAGACCACCTGCTCGCTGTGCTCGCGCCTGCGCCGGGGCACTCTTTATACGTACGCCGACGAGATCGGGGCGACCAAGATGGCGCTGGGGCACCACCGCGACGACATCCTGGAGACCTTCTTCCTCAACATGTTCTACGGCGGCACGCTTAAGGCGATGCCGCCGAAGCTGCTGGCCGACGACGGGCGCAACGTGGTGATCCGCCCGCTGGCGTACTGCAACGAGGCGGACATCGAGGCGTACTCGCGGCTGAAGGAGTTCCCGATCATCCCGTGCAACCTGTGCGGCTCCCAGGAGAACCTGCAGCGCCAGGTGGTGAAGGAGATGCTCAACGAGTGGGAGCGCAAATCGCCGGGCCGTACCGAGATCATGTTCCGCGCCCTGCAGAACGTGGTGCCGTCGCAGCTGGCGGACCGCAACCTGTTCGACTTCGTCAACCTGCGCATCGACGAGACCGCCACGCCCCGTACCCTCGACCTGGTGAACCTCTGACGGAGCGCCTGCATGCGTGACTACCGCTGGCTGCACGAGTACTGCCTGAACCGCTTCGGCTCCGCCGAGGCGCTGGAGGCGCGCCTGCCGCAGCCCCGCTCCGACGGGGAGCTGCGCTCGATCCCCGATGACCGCTACCTGTCGCTGCTGGCGCTGCGGGTGTTCCGTGCCGGGCTCAAGCACAGCCTGGTGGATGCCAAGTGGCCGGCCTTCGAAGAGGTGTTCTTCGGCTTCGACCCGCAGAAGGTGGTGCTGATGAGCGCCGAGCACCTGGAGCGGCTGATGCAGGACACCCGGCTGATCCGCCACCTGGGCAAGCTCAAGAGCGTGCCGCGCAACGCCCAGTTCGTGCTGGACGTGGTGCGGGAGAAGGGCAGCTTCGGGGCGCTGATCGCCGACTGGCCGGTGACCGATGTGGTCGGCCTGTGGAAGTACCTGGCCAAGCACGGCAACCAGCTGGGCGGGCTGTCGGCGCCGCGCTTCCTGCGGATGGCCGGCAAGGACACCTTCATCCCCACCGATGACATGGTGGCGGCGCTGAAGGCCCAGGGCGTGATCGACAAGGCGCCTACCAGCCAGAAAGACCTGGCCCTGGTGCAGGCAGCGTTCAACCGCTGGCACGAGGAAAGCGGCCGACCGCTGTGCCAGCTCTCGGTGATGCTGGCGCATACCGTCAACCATTGATCAAGGCCGCAAGGCCAGGGAGTGCAGCCGATGGACCTGAGCAGCCGAATCCGCCGCGTCGCCGAGGCCTTGTCGCGGGCCGAGCGCATCCTGGTGATCACGGGGGCGGGCCTTTCGGCGGACTCCGGCCTGCCGACCTACCGCGGGCTGGGCGGGCTCTACAACGGCGTGACGGAGGAGGGCATCCCGATCGAGGAGGCCATCTCCGGGCCGATGCTGCAGCGCGACCCGGCGCTGTGCTGGAAGTACCTCGCCCTGCTGGGGCGCGCCTGCCTGGCGGCCCGCCCCAACGGAGGGCACCGGGCCATCGCCCGCTTGCAGGCGCTCAAGCCCCAGTGCTGGGTGCTGACCCAGAACATTGACGGCTATCACCGCCAGGCGGGCTCGCCGGCGGAGCGGCTGATCGAGATCCACGGCGAGATGGCGCCGCTGTTCTGCCAGTCCTGCGGCCGGGAGAGCGACCACGTGTCGCAGTACCTGGAACGGGAATTGCCTCCCCGTTGCGACGGGTGCGGTGGTATCCTCCGCCCCCCTGTCGTGCTGTTCGGCGAAATGTTGCCGGAACACGCCATCGACACCCTCTACGCGCAACTGCGCCAGGGCTTCGATGCGGTGCTTGCAGTGGGCACCACGGCTGGCTTCCCGTACATTTCCGAGCCCGTCCTGCGCACTCGCCAGCAGGGCGGCTTCACGGCGGAGATCAATCCCGCCGTCACCGATCTCTCCCCCGTCGTCGATGTTCATCTCAAGGGTCGCGCCTTAGATGTTCTGGAAGAACTCCTGAGTCACATTTCGATCGATTAAATTTGCAAATCAGATCGATAGAGGGCATAGTCGCGCCTTCATTTAAAAATTCGACACGGTCGTGCCCATGCTCAAGCGCTTCGCACCCCTCGTGCCCCTCGCATTCGCTATTTTGTTGACCGCCTGCGCCGGTGTTTCGCCCAAACCGCAATCGGTCGCCATCCAGGAACCCCAGGTCGAAGAACCTACCGACCAGGAACTGGCTGATTTCACCGACGACAAGCCCTACGAGCTGCCGTCGCTGGCTGATGGCCTTCTGGAACGTGGCTTCGAACTGATCGGCACGCCCTACCGCTTCGGTGGCCGTTCCGAGAAGACCGGTTTCGATTGCAGCGGTTTCGTCGGCTTCCTGTTCAAGGAAGAGGCGGGCATCCAGCTGCCGCGCTCCACGCGCGAAATGATCAACCTCGACGCCCCGCTGGTTTCCCGCAATGAGCTGAAGCCCGGTGACATCGTCTTTTTCAACAACCGTGGCCGTGGTCGCGTCAGCCACGCCGGCATCTACATCGGCGACGACCAGTTCATCCACTCCTCCAGCCACCGCAGCGGCGGTGTGCGGGTCGACAGCCTGGATGACCGCTACTGGAGCGCCAGCTACATGGAAGCCAAGCGCGTACTCGCCCAGGCTTCCCCGCAGCCGACCCACCCGCTGCACCGCTGATCGATCGGCTTCACCTGACGGCCCGGACATTGTCCGGGCCGTTTCGTTTGTGGCATCCGTTGCCGGTCGTCGCTGGGGCCGCGCTGAAAGATGGCTTTTTGCTTGCATTATTCGAACTGGATCAGCACATTAGCGTGCAAACCTCAAGTCGGGACTGACTTGCCATGCGCGCCTTCCTCCGTTTTTCCCTCATCGCCCTGGCTGCCACCCTCGCTGCCTGTTCCGGCCACGCCCCGACTCCCGAGCCCGTCTACACCCCGCCCGTCTTCAGCAATGCCCAGAGTTCGCCCGAGGCCGAGGACGTGCTGTTCCGTGCGCTGGGCCTGGTGGGCACGCCCTACCGCTACGGCGGCAACACCCCCGACAGCGGGTTCGATTGCAGCGGCCTGATCGGCTACGTGTACCGCGACGCCGCTGGCATCCAGCTGCCGCGCTCGACCCGCGAGCTGATCGCCATGCGGGCGCCCGACGTCGGGCAGGATGCATTGCAGAGCGGTGACCTGGTGTTCTTCGCCACCAATGGCGGCAGCCAGGTCAGCCATGCCGGCATCTACGTCGGCGAGGGGCGCTTCGTCCATGCGCCGTCGAGCGGCGGAACGGTGCGCCTGGACAGCCTGTCCAATCGCTACTGGCAGAAGAGCTACCTGAATGCCAAGCGCGTGCTGGCGGAGCCGAGGCTGGCCCGCACTCCCTGACGGCTTACCTGCGGTCCCGCCATGACCAACCGAACCCTGGCCCTCGACGACGCCCTCCACCGTTACCTCCTCGATGTCAGCCTGCGCGAGTCGCCCCTGCTGGAGCGCCTGCGTGCCGAAACGGCTGCCCTGCCGACGGCCAACTGGCAGATCGCCCCGGAGCAGGGGCAGTTCATGGCATTGCTGGTGCGCCTCATGGGCGCGCGGCGAGTTCTCGAGGTCGGCACCTACACCGGCTACAGCGCCCTGGTGATGGCTGAGGCGCTGCCTGAGGACGGTCGGGTGGTCTGCCTGGACCGGGCGGGGGATTACCACGCCATTGCCCGGCGCTACTGGCACGAAGCCGGCGTCGAGGCGCGCATCCAGCTGCGCACAGGCGAAGCCCTGGCCTGCCTGGAGGCGCTTGAGCGGGAGGGGGGCGAGGCGTTCGACCTCGTCTTCATCGATGCCGACAAGGCCAACTACCCGCGCTACCTGGAGCATGCCTTGCGCCTGGTGCGTCGCGGCGGGCTGGTGCTGTTCGACAACGTGCTGTGGAGCGGCCGTGTGCTGCAGGCCGAGCCCGACAGTGACGACACCCGTGGCATCCAGGCGCTCAACCGTGCCTTGAAGGCGGATCCGCGGGTGGAGCTCAGCCTGCTGCCCTTGGGTGATGGCCTGACCCTGTGCCGCAAGCGCTGAGCCATGGCCGACGTCATCCGCCTGCCACCCCAGCCCGAAGCCTGTGAGCTCTGCGGGCGCGCCACGCTGCTGACCCGCCACCACCTCATTCCCAAGGCGCTCCACGACAAGCCCTACGTGCGCAAGCGCTTCGACCGCAGCGAGCGCATCACCGCCACACTCTGGGTCTGCCGGCCCTGCCACAACCAGATCCACCGGCTGTTCACCGAGAAGGAGCTGGCGCTCACCTACAACACCCGCGAGGCGCTGATGGCCCACGCGGACCTGCGCACTTTCGTCGATTGGCTGGCCACCAAGCCGCCGGGGTTCTCGCCGCGTCACTGACGCCGTTTTTCGGCCTGACCGAAGCGGGCACAATGGTGCTTTTGACCGAGGTGCCCGGAATGCCGCCGATCCCCGCCGAACTGACCCGCCGCCTTGCCCGCAGCCAGCGCCTGGTGATCTTCACCGGGGCCGGGGTGTCTGCGGAAAGCGGGATCCCCACCTTCCGTGAGGCTCAGACCGGGCTCTGGGCACGCTACAACCCCGAGCAACTGGCCAGCCCCGACGGGTTCCGGGCGGGCCCGCAACTGGTCTGGGACTGGTACGCCTGGCGCCGGCAGCGCTGCCTGGAGGCGCAGCCCAACCCCGCGCACCGGGCCATCGCCGCCCTGCAGCAGCGCCTGCCGGGAACCGAGCTGATCACCCAGAACGTCGATGGCCTGCATGCACGGGCCGGCAGCACGGGGTTGCTGGAATTGCACGGCAACATCCACCAGCTGCACTGCTTCCGCTGCGGAGCCAAGGGCGGCGAATGGCCGGAGGAGGCGGGGCCGGTGCCGCATTGCGCGTGCGGCGGGCTGTTGCGCCCCTCGGTGGTGTGGTTCGGCGAGAACCTGCCGGCGCCCGTGCTGGCCAAGGCGGTGCAGGCCAGCGAGGCGGCCGACCTGTTCCTCAGCATCGGCACCTCCAGCCTGGTCTACCCGGCGGCGGAGCTGCCCTACCTGGCTCGGCACCAGGGTGCCTACCTGGTGGAGGTCAACCCGCAGCCGACACCCCTCAGCGCCCACGCCGACCTGTGCCTGCACGGCCCGGCAGGCGAGGTGCTGCCGGCCCTGCTGGCGAGCCTCGATCAGCTGGAGTAGGGAGGGATGCGCCGCTGCGGCCATGCCACAGCGGCGCGAGAGGGTCAGGCGTAGTTCTGCGGAGCCAGCTTGCGTTCGACCAGCTCGATGAGGATGTGCACCACCTTGATGTGCAGCTCCTGCACGCGGTCGGCGAAGTCGCCGCCCGGCGCGCAGACGCACACGTCCGCCAGGGCTTCCAGTTGCGAGCCGGGCTTGCCGGTCAGGGCGATGACCTTCACGCCCAGCGCCTTGGCGGCTTCGGCGGCCTTGATCACGTTCGGGCTGCGGCCGCTGGTGCTGAAGGCCAGCAGCACGTCGCCTTCGCGGCCGTGGGACTCGATGTAGCGGGAGAAGATGTGGTCGTAGCCGAAGTCATTGGCGACGCAGCTGATGTGGCTGGCGTCGCTGATGGAGATGGCAGCGATCCCCGGGCGGTTCTTGCGGTAGCGCCCGGTCAGCTCCTCGGCGAAGTGCATGGCGTCGCACATCGAGCCACCGTTGCCGCAGGAGAACGCCTTGCCCTTGTTCTCGAAGCTGGCGACCAGCAGGTCGGCGGCCCGTTCGATGTTGCGCAGGGTCGCCTCGTTGTCGATGAAGGCGTCCAGGGCGCGCCTGGCTTCCTCCAGGCTGTTGCGGATGTGGCTCAGCATGGTGAACTCCCTTCAGGGCAGATCGTGGCTGGAGTAGAACGCGGACAGCACCTTCACCAGGTGCGCCAGGTCATGGCTGCCGGCCAGTTCGCGGATGGAGTGCATGGCGAAGGTGGGCAGGCCGATGTCCACGGTGCGCACGCCCAGCTGGCTGGCGGTGATCGGGCCGATGGTGGAGCCGCAACCCATGTCGCTGCGGGTGACGAAGCTCTGCACCGGCACTTCGTTCTCCAGGCACAGGTGGCGGAAGAACCCGGCGGTCTCGCTGTTGGTGGCGTAGCGCTGGTTGCTGTTGATCTTGATCACCGGGCCGGCGTTGAGCTTGGGCCCGTGGTTGCCGTCGTGCTTGTCGGCGTAGTTGGGGTGCACGCCGTGGGCGTTGTCGGCGGAGACCAGCAGCGAGCGCTGGATCACCCGGGCGAAGGTGTCGCCTTCGGGCAGCAGGCGGCGCAGCACCTGCTCCAGGAAGGGGCCGTCGGCGCCGCAGGCGGAGCAGGAGCCCACTTCCTCGTGGTCGGTGCAGACCAGCACGCAGCTTTCGTCGCCCTCGGCGGCCAGCAAAGCCTGCAGGCCGGCGTAGCAGGAGAGCAGGTTGTCCAGGCGGGCGCCGGCGATGAAGTCACCGCCCAGGCCGATCACGGCGGCGTCCTGGGTGTCGTAGAAGCTCAGCTCGTAGTCGAGCACGGCATCGGCGGTGACGCCGTGTTCCAGGGTCAGCTGTTCGGCCAGCAGGTCACGGAATTCGCGGGTCTCGCCGGTGGCCAGCTGGGCCAGGATCGGCGGCAGCTCGGTCTGCGGGTTGATCGCCCAGCCCTGGTTGGCCTCGCGGTTGAGGTGGATGGCCAGGTTGGGGATGACGGCGATGGGGGCCTGGAAGTCCACCAGCTGGCTTTCCACGCGCCCGGCGGAGCGGTAGGTGACGCGGCCGGCGATGGACAGGTCGCGGTCGAACCAGGGCGCCAGCAGGGCGCCGCCGTAGACTTCCACGCCCAGTTGCCAGAAGCCCTGGCGGTGCAGTTCGGGGTTGGGCTTGATGCGCAGGCAGGGGCTGTCGGTGTGGGCGCCGACCAGGCGCAGGCCGCCCTCGAGGGGCGCGCGCTTGCCGAGGCGTACGGCGACCAGCGAGGAGTCGTTGCGGGTCACGTAGTAGCGACCACCGGCTTCGGCACGCCAGGCTTCGCGCTCATCCAGATGCACGTAGCCGGCGGCTTCCAGGCGCTTGGCCAGGCTGCGGGTGGCATGGAAAGGGGTAGGCGAGGCCTTGAGGAAATCGATCAGGCCCTGGTTCAACTCTTCGCGCATAAAACACTCCAGGCGGCAGTGGGCCGGAGTTTATCCCATCAGGCTCGGGGTTTAGCAGGCGAAGGGCGATGAATTTTGGCCAGCGGGGCGATAGTCACGGGCGCCGTGCGATCAGGCCGTACAGGTGCCAGTGCTTGGTGCGGCCTCGGGCAGTGGTGCCGTCGCGGTCGATTTCCTCCAGGTGCAGCACCTCCCAGCCGGCCAGCAGGGCGTCCAGCTGCGTGCGGGTGAAGGTGCAGACCTCGGGGCTGGCCCAGTCGTCGCGCTCGCCCAGCAGGTTGCCGCAGAACAGCCCGCCACCGGCCAGTGCCCGCTCGATGCGGTGCCACAGGCCGGTGAAGTGCGCCGGGGCGCAGAAGGGCAGGGCGAAGGCGCTGTTCACCAGGTGGGCGGCGGGCAGCTCGGTGTGTTCGAAGGGTTCGCAACGGGTTTGCAGGCGAGGCGCCCAGGCGGGATCGAGCTGGGCCTGGAGGCGCTCCAGGGCTTCGGCGGCCTTGTCCACCGCCAGCACCTGCCAGCCCCGGCGCAGCAGCTCCAGGCTGTCGCGCCCGGCGCCGCAGCCCAGGTCGATGGCCAGGCCATCGGTGCTGCCGAGGAGTTCCAGGGCCTTGAGCAGTTCGGGCCAGGGCGGTGCCCCCTGGGTGCGGTCGTAGTAGAGGCGGTCGGCCATTGCTCAGAACGGCGCGGGGCACTCGAAGCGCAGGCGTTCGCCGCTCACCGGGTGGGTGAAGGCGAGCATGCTGGCGTGCAGGCACAGGCGTTCGTGGGCGGCCAGGGCTTCGTCGTGGGCGTACAGGCGGTCCCCCAGCAGCGGGTGGCCGATGGCGAGCATATGCACGCGCAGCTGGTGGGAGCGGCCGGTCACCGGGGTCAGCTCGACGCGGCAGTGGTTGCCGCAGCGTTCCAGCACGCGCCAGAAGGTCAGGGCGTGGCGGCCCTGCTCGTGGTCCACCACGTGGCGTGGCTTGGTCGGCGGGTCGTAGCGCAGGGGCAGTTCGATGCGCCCGCTGTCCTGCTCCGGCTGGCCCCAGCACAGGGCGGTGTAGGCCTTCTCGGTCTCGCGGTCATGGAACTGGCGAGACAGCTCGCGGTGGCTGTCCGGGTCGCGGGCCAGCAGGATGATGCCCGAGGTCTCCCAGTCCAGCCGGTGCACGATCAGCGCCTCCGGGTAGCCGTTCTGCTGCAGGCGGGTGATCAGGCAGTCCTTGTTGTCCTCGGCACGGCCGGGGACGGACAGCAGCAGCGTCGGTTTGTTGATGACCAGGAAGGCCGGGTCCTGGTGGAGTATCTGGATCTGCGAGAGGGGCATCTGGGGTACCGGAAATGACGACGGCGGCCGAGGCCGCCGTCCTTGTTCACCCGCCGATCAACGATCGGGGAGGGTGATGTTCAGCTCGAGGATGGAGCAGTTGCCCTGGTCCTCCAGCATGACCTGGACCTGGTCCTGGTCGATGTTGACGTATTTGCGGATCACCTCCACGAGCTCCTTCTGCAGGGCCGGCAGGTAGTCCGGCTGGCTGCGTTGGCCACGCTCGTGGGCCACGATGATCTGAAGTCGTTCTTTAGCGATCGAAGCGCTGCTCTGCTTCTTCCGCTCGCGAAAGAAGTCAAGAATGTTCATTCACGGCCTCCAAAAAGGCGTTGCAGGAATCCTTTCTTCTGCACATCGAGGAAGCGGTGAGGCAGTTCCTTTCCGAGCAGGCGGTCGACGGCATCGCTGTACGCCTGACCGGCGTCGCTCTGATCGTCGAGGATGACCGGAATGCCCTGGTTGGATGCCTTGAGCACCGCCTGGGATTCCGGGATGACGCCCAGCAGGCGGATGGCGAGGATTTCCTCGACGTCCTCCACGCCCAGCATTTCGCCCTTGGTGACGCGTTCAGGGTCGTAACGGGTGAGCAGCAGGCGCTCCTTGATCGGCTCCTCGCCCTTCTCGGCGCGGCGGGACTTGCTGGCCAGCAGGCCGAGCATGCGATCGGAGTCGCGCACCGAGGAGACTTCGGGGTTGGTCACCACGATGGCCTCGTCGGCGTAGTACATGGCCAGGTGGGCGCCCTTCTCGATGCCGGCGGGGGAGTCGCAGACCACGTATTCGAAGCTCTGTGCCAGCTCTTCGATGACCTTGCCGACGCCTTCGATGGTCAGGGCGTCCTTGTCACGGGTCTGGCTGGCGGCCAGGACGTAGAGGTTGTCGAGGCGCTTGTCCTTGATCAGGGCCTGGGTGAGGGAGGCTTCGCCGTTGATGACGTTGACGAAGTCGTACACCACGCGGCGCTCGCAACCCATGATCAGGTCCAGGTTACGCAGGCCGACGTCGAAGTCGACGATGACGGTTTTGTGGCCGCGCAGTGCGAGGCCGGTGCCGATGGCGGCGCTGGTGGTGGTTTTGCCGACGCCACCCTTGCCGGACGTGACAACGAGGATCTTGGCCAAGGTGATTCACCCCAAAGAAGATAGAAATGGCGGGTAGCCTGCAGGCCCGGGATCGGCCGTCCTGGCGCCCGTTCAGGTCCCTTAAAATCGCGGCAGTATCCGTTAAAGGCGGGTGATGTTCAACACATCCCCCGACAGGCTGACCTGCACGGAATGGCCCCATGACGGATCGCGGCGCAGGTCCTCCGCGACCTTGTACTGGCCGGCCACCGAAACCAGTTCGGCGGCTAGTTGCTGGCAGAAGATCCGCGCCTGGGTATTGCCCTTGATGCCGGCCAGGGCGCGGCCTCGCATCGGGCCGTACACATGGATGTTGCCATCGGCCAGAAGTTCCGCACCCGGGCTCACCGGGGCGAGCACCACCAGGTCGCCACCGGGGGCGTAGACCTGCTGGCCGCCGCGCACCGGCGTGGTCACCAGCTTGGTGGGGCGGACCACCGGCTCCGGCGGCTTCTCGGGGGCTTTCTCTTCCTTTTTCACGGCGCCGGGCTCAACCGGGTCGATGGGGCGCTCGCGGGCGCCGGAGGGCGGCAGCACCGGCAGGTCCAGGGCATTGGCGGCCGCGACGTCCTGCTCGCGGCTGGCACGGATGGCCAGGGTGCGCAGGCCGTGGCGACGGCAGATTTCCATCAGCGCCGGCAGGTCCAGCTCGCCTTCGCCCTCGGGTAGCTTGTCCAGGGCCATGACCAGGGGCGTGTTCTGGAAGAAGTTGGGGGCCTGGGCGACCTTGTCCGCGAGCTGGCGATCCAGCCGTTCGAGGTCGTTGTGCGCCAGCTCCATCACGGTGATGGCGAGCATGCTGCCCTTGAGTTGGAACACGGGATCTTGGTCGAGGAGGTCAGCTTGGCTCATGGTCGTTCTGCGGGGTTCGGTGGGCAGGACTTATAGCGATATCGACCCGCCGTCGCAACCCGGATTCCGTGCCGGGGAGGCCGAGTGGCGGGCAATTCTGTAGAATGCCGGCCCTTGTCGATCTGCTTCGGAATCCTGATGGAACGTCCCCGTTTCCGTGCCGCCTTCCTGCACCCGCGTTTCTGGCCGCTGTGGCTGGGCCTGGGGCTGCTCTGGCTGCTCACCCAACTGCCTTACCCGGTGCTGGTGCGCCTCGGGCGCGTGCTCGGGGGCTGGATGGGGCGGCTGGCCGGCTCGCGTCGGCGCATCGTCCGGCGCAACCTCGAGCTGTGCTTCCCGGCCATGACGGCGGAGGCCCGTGAGCGCTTGCTGCGGGAGAACTTCGCCTCCACCGGCATCGCCTTCTTCGAGATGGCCATGAGCTGGTGGTGGCCGGCCGCGCGCCTGCGTCGCCTGGCCCACATCGAAGGCCTGGAGCACCTGCAGCAGGCCCAGGCCGAAGGGCAGGGCGTGATCCTCATGGCCCTGCACTTCACCACCCTGGAGATCGGCGCGGCGCTGCTCGGCCAGGTGCACACCATCGACGGCATGTACCGCGAGCACAAGAACCCGCTGTTCGACTACATCCAGCGCCGGGGCCGCGAGCGCCACAACCTGGACGCCACCGCCATCGAGCGCGAGGACGTGCGTGCCATGCTCAAGGTGCTGCGTGCCGGCCGCGCCATCTGGTACGCGCCGGACCAGGACTACGGTGCCAAGCAGAGCCTGTTCGTGCCGCTGTTCGGCATCACCGCCGCCACCGTCACCGCCACCACCAAGTTCGCCCGCCTGGGCCGTGCCAAGGTGCTGCCCTTCACCCAGGAGCGACTGGCCGATGGCTCGGGCTACCGCCTGGTGGTGCACCCGCCGCTGGCGGACTTCCCCGGCGAGAGCGAAGAGGCGGACTGCATCCGCATCAACCAGTGGATCGAGCAGGAGGTCAGCCGCCTGCCCGAGCAGTACCTGTGGGCGCACCGGCGCTTCAAGAGCCGGCCCGAGGGCGAGCCCAAGCTCTATTAGCGCTGGCCTACACTTGCGAGAAAAACAGCGGACGCCGCCATGACTTCGACCCCCGCCGCCACACCCGTCACAGGCCTGATCCTTTCCGGGGGTGGCGCCCGGGCGGCCTACCAGGTGGGGGTACTGGCCGCCATCGCCGACCTGCTGCCGGATTCGGCGCGCAACCCTTTCCCGGTGATCGTCGGCACCTCCGCCGGCGCCATCAATGCTGTGGGCCTGGCCTGCGGTGCCCTGCACTTCAGCGAGGCGATCCGTCGCCTGACCGCCGTCTGGCAGGGCTTCGAGACGCACCAGGTGTACCGCAGCGACTGGCCCGGGGTGATGCGCCAGAGCCTGCGCTTCCTCGGCCACAGCCTGCTGGGCATGAACCGCCACTCGCCGGTGGCGCTGCTGGACAACGCGCCGCTGCGCACCCTGCTGGAGCGCGAGCTGGATTTCTCCGGCATTGCCGCCGCCATCCGCATGCGCCAGCTGCGTGCCGTGGCGGTGACCGCCTTCGGCTACGAGACCGGCCAGGCCGTGACCTTCTATCAAGGCCGCGCCACCATCGATCCCTGGTTCCGCCACCGCCGTGGCGGTGTGCCGACCCGGCTGAGCGTCGAGCACCTGATGGCCAGCGCCGCGATCCCGCTGATCTTCCCGCCGGTCAAGCTGCACCGCGAGTACTACGGCGACGGCGCGGTGCGCCAGTCGGCACCCATCAGCCCGGCGCTGCACCTGGGCGCCAGCCGGGTGCTGGTGGTAGGGGTGAGTGGCAACCCCAGTGAGGACGCCCGCGACAACGGCATGGCCCGCATTGGCACCGGCAACCCGCCGAGCCTCGCGCAGATCGGCGGGCACATGCTCAACAGCACCTTCATCGACAACCTGGAAAGCGACATCGAGCTGCTGGAGCGGATCAACCAGCTCAGCCGGCTGATCCCCGACGAGGCCCACCGGCGCAACCTGGGGATGAAGCCGGTGGAGGTGCTGGTGGTGTCGCCCAGCCGGCCGCTGGATGAAATCGCCGCGCGCCATCGGCGCGAGCTGCCCCGTGCCATCCGCACCTTCCTGCGCGGACCGGGCGCCACCAAGGCCAGTGGTGCCGGCGTGATCAGCTACCTGCTGTTCGAGGCCGGCTACTGCAACGAGCTGATCGAGCTGGGCTACCAGGACGCCATGGCACAGAAGCTGGAGCTGCTGGCATTCCTCGGTCTGTCCGAGGAAGCCACGCTGCCCGAACCGGCCTAGCCGGCCAGGCGGCCGTCGCGGTAGTCGCGCAGCGCCTGTTCGATCTCCTCCCGGCTGTTCATCACGAAGGGCCCGTACTGCACGATGGGCTCGCCCAGCGGGCGGCCCGCCAGCAGCAGCACCTTCGCGCCCTCGCTGCTCGCCAGCTCGACTGCACCCTGTTCCGAAAGACGCGCCAGGCGCCCCTTGCCGACCGGGTTGCCGTTCACATGCAGCGCACCTTCGTACACGTACAGCAGCACCCGCAGGCCATCGGCCAGGCGCGGCGCCACCCGGCTGCCGGCGGGCAGGTGGAGGTCGAAGAGGTGGGGTTCGGTGTGCGGGCGCAGCACCGCACCGTCCTGTTGCACCTGGCCATCGTCGAAGCGACCGGCGATCACCCGTGCCTCGACCCCGCCGGCCGTGCGCAGGTGCGGAATCTCGGCCGGGGCGAAGTCGCGGTAGCCGGGGTCGCCGAGCTTGTCCCTGGCCGGCAGGTTGAGCCAGATCTGGAAGCCGCGCATGACGCCCTCCTGCTGCTCCGGCATCTCGCTGTGGATGATGCCGCGGGCGGCCGTCATCCACTGCACGCCGCCGTTCTCCAGCAGGCCGACGTTGCCCAGGTGGTCCTCATGGCGCATGCGCCCCTCAAGCATGTAGGTGATGGTCTCGAAGCCCCGGTGCGGGTGGGCGGGGAAGCCGGCGACGTAGTCGTCCGGGTTGGCCGAGCCGAACTCGTCGAGCATCAGGAAGGGATCGAAGCGCGGGATGCCCTGCTCGGCGAAGACGCGGATCAGGTTGACCCCGGCGCCGTCGGAAGCGGACTGGCCGGGGCGTTGCTCAAGAAGCTGGCGATAGGTGCTCATGGGAGCCTCCCTGGATGACGGACGGGGCGATCCTAATCCAGGGAATTGAATGAATGGTGCGTGATTTTGCGTGGTTTCAATCGAAGTACTGGATGAGTGGCCGATGAGCCCCCCACCCGGCTCCCGGGCGGGGAGGGCGCATCACTCGGCGATCTGCAGCTTGCGCGACTCGGTGTAGACGTAGCGGATCTTCTCGTACTCGAACGGCGAGTTGAGCTGGCCGTAGCGGAAGCTGGTGGTGTAGCGCTTGTCGACGATGCGCAGCGCGGTGATTTCCGGGTGGTCGCTGCTCACCTCCGCCACGTTGAGGAAGTTGATCTGGTTCTCTGCGGCGAAATCCACCACCAGGCCGGTGGTGTCGCGCAGGTTCGACGGCCCCAGCAGCGGCAGCATCAGGTAGGGGCCGGCGCCGACGCCGTAGAAGCCCAGGGTCTGGCCGAAGTCCTCGCTCTGCTTGGGCAGGCCCATCAGGGTGGCCGGGTCCCACAGGCCGACCACACCGATGGTGGTGTTGATCAGCAGGCGCCCGGTGACCTCCATGGAGCGCTGGCCCTTGAACTGCAGCAGGCTGTTTACCAGGTTGGGCACGTCGCCGAGGTTGCTGAAGAAGTTGCTCACGCCGCTGCGCACGAAGCGCGGCGTGACGTAGGTGTAGCCACGCACCACGGGCAGGAACACCCACTGATCGAAGCGGTAGTTGAAGTGGTAGACGCGGCGGTTCCAGGACTCCAGCGGGTCGTAGACCTCCAGGGCATCGAAGGTCGAGCGCTCGAATTCGCGCTGGTCCAGGCCGGGGTTGAACGTCAGCTGGCGCAGCGGCTGGGTGAAGCCGTCCGGGTCGGCAACGGGTTTGGCCGGGGTGTCGGCGAATGCCGGCAGGCTGGCCATCAGCAGGGCGGGCAGGAGTGCGTACTTAGCCACGGAAGAACTCCAGCATGGCGTCGCTGTTGACGCGGTAGTTGAGGTTGCCGCAGTGCCCGCCATGGGGGTAGACGGTCAGACGGTCGCCGAAGGTGCGGCGCAGGAAGCCCAGGTCACCGGTGCCGAGGATCACGTCGTCGGCGTTGTGCATCACCGCGATCTTGCTGCTGCTTTTGAGGTAGTCCTCCAGGGCGTAGAGGCTCACCTGGTCGATCAGCTGGGTCAGGCTGCCGCCGTCGAAGCGCGCGCGCCAGAAGGGGATCAGCTGCTCGGTGATGTAGCAGTCGAAGTCACACAGCAGTGCGCCCTTGAAGTAGGGCGTCAGGCTCGTGCCTTCGGTGATGGGCATCTTCACCGGGGTGATCAGCCCGCGGCGGTTGATCAGGTCCGAGGTGAAGGCGATGTCCGAGGCGGAGAAGCGGAACGAGGTGCCGATCAGCATCGCCATCTGTTCGTTGGAGAGCTTCTGCTTGGACTGCTGGAAGTCGTAGAGCATCGCGTCGTTGATGTCGACGTAGCCGCGCTGCTGGAAGTAGCGGGTCAGCTTGCCCAGCACCACTTCATAGAAGTTGGTGTTGGTGTCGATGCCCTTCACCCGTGTCTGCACCAGACGGTCCAGGTTGCTGATGGAGGTGTAGAGGTTCACCGGCGGGTTGAGCAGCAGCACGCGCTTGAAGTTGAAGCTGCGCCGGGTCTCGTCCAGGTGGCTGACGAAGGCCGCCTCCAGGGCGCCCAGGCTGTAGCCGGTGAGGTAGAAGTCGGTGACCGGCAGGCGCGGGTGCTGCGCGCGCACGGCCTGCATCACCCGGTACAGGTCGTCGGCGTCCTCGGTGGACAGGCCGGGGGTGGCGAAGCGCGAGGCGGCGGCCATGAAGTCGTAGCTGCTCGGCGAGGACAGCTGCACCACGTGGAAGCCGGCGCCGTAGAACAGCTTCTTCAGGTACTCCGCCAGAGTGCTGGAGTAGTGCGCACCGGTGCCGGCGATGATGAACACCAGCGGCGCCGCGTGGTCCTGCTTGGCCAGGCGGTAGCCCAGGGTGCGCACCGGCCAGAAGTTGTCCGGCAGCTGGAACTCCCGCTCGGGGCGCAGCTTCAGCGAGTAGTCGGCCTGGTCGATGTCCTCGTCGTCCGGCAGCTCGGGACGCAGCTCGGGCGGCGTGGTGGCGATGGTCGCCTCGAACGGGTTGGTCAGCGGGTAGCCGTAGCTGGCCGCGTCGATGTCGGCCGCCCACAGCGGGGCACAGAAAAGCAGGCCGCCAAGCAGGGCGGCGATACGGCGGGTCAGGGCCATGTGGGTCGTTCTCGTGGCTGGAGCGTGAGGGCCGAGTGAAGTACGCAGGCTATGACAAGCGCAACCGCAGCAAAGTGCCGCAGTGAGTGGCAATCTGCCTGCCCCCGGTCAGGCTGGCAAGAACAAAGCCGTGGGCGGCTCAGTCCAGGCGCTCGATGCGCTCCAGCCAGACCAGTTCGCAGGCACCGTTGCCGGTGTCCTCGCGGGTCAGCGAGCTGACCCAGGTGAAGCCGTCGTCGCCGTCCACCCTGACCAGTTGCCCGCTGATGCGGATGCGCTGGCCGGGCGCCACGTCCGCCAGGTCCCGGGCCACCTGCGCCGTGGCCGGGATCATGTGCATGTTGGCGCTGTGGGTCTCGATCTCCCGCCGGGGAATGGGGAAGCGCTCGGTGGACCAGTGGTACCAGCGGTTGCCCTGGGTGATGCGGATCTGCGCCAGCACCGCCGGATCGGCCATCGGCCCCCAGCCCAGGGCCAGGTCGGTGGGGGAGAGGCGGGCGCCGGCGTCGAAGCGGTAGTCCTCGCGGCCGAGGATGCGCGCCTCCAGCTGGAAGGGCTGCAGCGGGGTGATGCGGTCCTTGCCCACGCGCAGCTCCCCGGAGGCGCTGTTGGCCGGCGGTGCGTGCGGGGTGGGGCGGGCCATGGTGTAGAGCATCCAGGCTAGGGCCAGCGCCGCGCAGAGGTAGACGAAGCGGGACAGGTTCATGGGGCGCAGTGTAGTGGCTGCACGGCAAGGCGGAACCCGGCGCCTGGCCCCTCGTCACAATTGTGCGAAGCACCTTGCATAAGGCTTGCGGCGGTTTATCCTTGGCGCCGCTTTTCATCCACCGGAGAGAACCATGTCCCGCCGTTTCCCCCTCATTGCCCTGCTGGTGCTGTTCGCCCTCTGGTTGGCCGGCAGCTACGGGTTGCGCTATGCGCTGATGGAGGATGCCCAGTGGGTCGGGCTCTGCGTGGAAGACGCCCAGCGCTGGGAATGCCAGCTGCGTGCCGGCCTGGGCCTGCTGATCCACCACCGGGTGATCGCCCTGGGTGCCCTGGGCCTGGCGCTGGTGGCCTTCTTCCTGCCTGGCCGCGCCGGCTGGCGCCTGGGTGTGCTGGGCATGCTGGTGGCCCTGCCGGCCATGGTGCTGTACAGCGCCAGCATCGGCGTGTTCGCCGTGGTGATCGCGGCCCTGCGGCTGGTACGTCGTTCGGGGGCAACGCCCGCTACGGTCTGATGGCCCATGTCACTGGAAAGGGATGCCGAGGCATCCCTTTTTTATTGACGCCGTTCTGTACGCACTCACGCCGGCTCCGCTATTTTTTCCCGATCAACCAGGGAGAGACGCATGTTCGAATCTGCGGAAATCGGCCATTCCATCGACAAGGACACCTACGAGAAAGGTGTGCTGGAGCTTCGCGAGGCGCTGCTGGAGGCGCAGTTCGAGCTGAAGCAGCAGGCACGCTTCCCGGTGGTCATCCTGATCAACGGCATCGAGGGGGCCGGCAAGGGCGAGACGGTCAAGCTGCTCAACGAGTGGATGGACCCGCGCCTGATCCATGTCGAGAGCTTCCTCACCCCCACCGACGAGGAGCTGGCGCGGCCGCCGCAGTGGCGTTTCTGGCGCAAGCTGCCGCCCAAGGGGCAGATCGGCATCTTCTTCGGCAACTGGTACAGCCAGATGCTCCACGCCCGGGTGGAGGGCGACATCAAGGACGCCCGCTTCGACCAGGCCATCGACGGTGCCGAGCGCTTCGAGCGGATGCTCTGCGACGAGGGCGCGCTGATCTTCAAGTTCTGGTTCCACCTGTCCAAGAAGCAGCTCAAGCAGCGCCTCAAGACCCTGGAAAGCGACCCCCAGCGCAGCTGGCAGCTCAACCCGCTGGACTGGAAGCAGAGCGAGACCTACGACCGTTTCGTGCGCTTCGGCGAGCGCATGCTGCGCCGCACCAGTCGCGACTATGCGCCCTGGTACGTGATCGAGGGCATCGACGAGCACTACCGCAGCCTCAGCGTCGGCCGCATCCTGCTGGAGGGCCTGCAGGCGGCGCTCAAGCGCAAGGATCGGCAGCAACCGCAACCCCATGCCGCACCGCTGACCTCCAGCCTGGACAACCGCAGCCTGCTGGACGCCCTCGACCTCGGCCTGTCCCTGGACAAGGACGAATACCGCGAGCAACTGGCTGCCGAGCAGGCGCGCCTGGCCAAGCTGATGTGGGACAAGCGCTTCCGCAGCCATGCGCTGATGGCGGTGTTCGAGGGCAACGACGCCGCCGGCAAGGGCGGGGCGATCCGCCGCGTCACCGGCGCCCTCGACCCGCGCCAGTACCGCACCGTGCCCATTGCCGCCCCCACCGAGGAGGAGCGCGCGCAGCCCTACCTGTGGCGTTTCTGGCGGCACGTGCCGCCGCGCCGGCAGTTCACCATCTTCGACCGCTCCTGGTACGGCCGGGTGTTGGTGGAGCGGGTCGAGGGGTTCTGCAGCCAGGCCGACTGGCTGCGGGCCTACAGCGAGATCAACGACTTCGAGGAGCAACTGCACGACCACGGCATCGTGGTGGTGAAATTCTGGCTGGCCATCGACAAGGACGAGCAGATGAAGCGCTTCAAGGAGCGCGAGCAGACCTCGTTCAAGCGCTACAAGATCACCGAGGAAGACTGGCGCAACCGCGACAAGTGGGACCAGTACGTCAGCGCGGTGGGCGACATGGTGGACCGCACCAGCACCGAGATCGCGCCCTGGACCCTGGTGGAGGCCAACGACAAGCGCTACGCCCGGGTGAAGGTGCTGCGCACCATCAACGACGCCCTGGAGGCCGCCTTCCGCAAGTCCTGAACCATGGGCGCGCATACGCCGGGTGAATGATCGTCGCGGGCGAGGATAGTCGGCATCTATCCTCGCCCCATCGTCAATGGACACCCGTCCTCCAACCGACAAGAAAGAGGTGCCTCATGCGTGAAGTGGTGATAGTCGACAGCGTCCGGACCGGCCTGGCCAAGTCCTTCCGCGGCAAGTTCAACATGACCCGGCCCGACGACATGGCCGCCCACTGCGTGAACGCGCTGCTGGCACGCAACGACCTGGACCCGGCGCTGGTGGACGACTGCGTGGTCGGGGCCGGCTCCAACGAAGGCGCCCAGGGCCACAACATCGGCCGTAACGTGGCCGTGCTGTCCGGCCTGGGCATCGGCGTCGCCGGCATGACCCTGAACCGCTACTGCTCCTCCGGCCTGCAGGCCATCGCCATCGCCGCCAACCAGATCGCCTCCGGCTGCAGCGACGTGATGGTGGCTGGCGGCGTGGAGTCCATCACCCTGACGCTGAAAAGCATCAACCAGGACAACTTCGTCAACCCGCGCCTGAAGCTGGAACACCCCGGCATCTACTACCCCATGGGCCAGACCGCCGAGATCGTCGCGCGCCGCTACAACGTCAGCCGCGAGGTCCAGGACCTCTACGCCCTGCAGAGCCAGCAGCGCACCGCCCGCGCCCAGGCCGACGGCCTGTTCGCCGACGAGATCGTGCCGATGAACGTCAAGTACGCGGTGGAGGACAAGGCCACCGGCGAGAAGCAGATTCTCGACGGCGTGGTCGACCGCGACGACTGCAACCGCGCCGACACCACCCTGGAGGGCCTGAACAGCCTCAAGCCGGTGTTCTCCGAAGACGGCAGCGTCACCGCCGGCAACTCCTCCCAGCTTTCCGACGGCGCCTCCATGACCCTGCTGATGAGCCTGGACAAGGCCATCGAGCTGGGCCTCAAGCCCCGTGCCTTCTTCCGTGGCTTCACCGTGGCCGGCTGCGAGCCGGACGAAATGGGCATCGGCCCGGTGTTCTCGGTGCCCAAGCTGCTCAAGGCCCGTGGCCTGAGCGTCGACGACATCGACCTGTGGGAACTGAACGAGGCCTTCGCCTCCCAGTGCGTCTACGCCCGTGATCGCCTGGGCATCGACAACGAGAAGTACAACGTCAACGGCGGCTCCATCTCCATCGGCCACCCCTTCGGCATGACCGGCTCGCGCCAGGTCGGCCACCTGGTGCGCGAGCTGCAGCGTCGCGGCAAGCGCTACGGCATCGTCACCATGTGCGTGGGCGGCGGCATGGGCGCCACCGGGCTGTTCGAAGCGGTCCGCTGAGTTCCGGCGGCCCATATGCGCAAAACCCGCTGGAGGGGACTCCAGCGGGTTTCGTCGTTTCAGGGCGGCAGGTCCGTCAGGCGCGGCTGGCGATCATCTCCTTGGCCTGGACCATGCGGCGGATGTAGGAGGTGATCTCCCGCTCGGCATCGGCCCGGGTGAAGTAGGGGCCTTCCAGGGTGCCTTCGCGGGTGGCGAAGAAGTACTGGCCGTTTACCGAGCTGATCCGGTCGCTGCGGTAGTGGGTGCCGGGACCGGCGTCTTCAGTGCGTTGGCCGTACATGCGGGCTCTCCGAAAGCGGCGTACAGATGCCTGGAGTCTAATGCGCCGCCGCTGCGCTGCACGGGCCGGCGATGGACGGTTGTGATCACAGGTGCGGATGGTCGACCGGTACAGTTGTCCGGCAGCCTGGCGGGCGGGTGTAGCTGTCCTGCCGGCCGGGCCCGCCCTAGAATGGCGCACCCGCCGTCCTGCGGGCCCTGCCCTGAGGTTTCCCATGCATGTTTCATCCGGCCGCTGGTTTCTCGGCCTGGTTCTCGCCCTCGTCACTGCGGTGCTCTGGGGCATCCTGCCCATCAAGCTGAAGGAAGTGCTGAAGGTGATGGACCCGGTCACCGTGACCTGGTACCGCCTGGTGGTTTCCGGCTCCCTGCTGTTCCTCTACCTGGCGGCCACGCGCCGCCTGCCGACGTTCCGACCGCTGGGGCGTAAGGGCGGCTGGCTGGTGGCGCTGGCCATCGGCGGCCTGCTGGGCAACTACGTGCTCTACCTGATGGGCCTGCGCATGCTGACGCCGGGCACCACGCAGCTGGTGATCCAGGTGGCGCCGATCCTGCTGTTGCTGGGCAGCCTGTTCGTCTTCAAGGAGCGCTTCAGCCTCGGCCAGGCCCTGGGCCTGCTGGTGCTGGTGAGCGGCTTCGGGCTGTTCTTCAACCAGCGCCTGGAGGAGTTGTTCACCTCCCTGGGCAGCTACACCACCGGTGTGCTGATCGTCCTCGGCGCGGCCTTCGTCTGGACCTTCTACGGGCTGGCGCAGAAGCAGTTGCTGACGGTGTGGAATTCCATGCAGGTGATGATGGTGATCTACCTCGGTTGCGCCCTGCTGCTGACCCCCTGGGTCTCGCCGCTGGAGGCGCTGCAACTGAGCCCGCTGCAGGGCTGGCTGCTGCTGGCCTGCTGCCTGAACACCCTGGTGGCCTACGGCGCCTTCGCCGAGGCCCTGGCCCATTGGGAGGCCTCCCGGGTCAGCGCGACGCTGGCCATCACCCCGCTGGTGACCTTCGCCTCGGTGGCGGTCGCTGCCAGCCTGTGGCCGGACCACGTCCACCCCGAGCAGATCAACGGCCTGGCCTACGGCGGGGCCGTGCTGGTGGTGCTGGGTTCGGCGCTGACCGCCCTGGCACCCTCACTGTTACGCAGCTGGAAGGCCCGCCGCCAGCGGGCCGGGTGATGCCGCTCAGGCGTGGCCCTTGCCGCCCATCAGCTTGAACCAGAACGCCACACCGCTGGCCAGTTCGGTGCGCAGGGTGGCAGCGTCCAGCTGGTCCGCGCGCTCGCCGAGCACCCGTCGCCAGGCCGGTAGCTGGGGCAGGCTCTCGTCGTCCGGCTCGCTGGCGCAGAGGCGGCTGGCCACCTGCACCAGGTCGGCCAGGTCGGCCCGCTCGCCGTGCTGGCGATCCCAGTGGGTGCGATGGCGCGCGCAGTCCACCAGCACCGGGGGCAGCTTCCAAGCGGTCAGCACCACCACGCCGATGTCCGCCGAGAGCTGTTCGCACAGCTGCTCCAGCACGGCTTCTTCGCGGGGGATCTCGGGCCACTGGTCGGCCTCGTCCAGCAGCGGCAGGCTGCCGATGTCCTGCACCAGGCCGGCGAGCATGGCGTCCTCCAGGGAGAGGCGGGTGTAGTCCTGGGCCAGGCAGGCGCAGTAGGCGGCGCAGAGCAGGGCGGTGTTCCAGCGATGGCGGAAGACCTTCTGCAGCACCGGGTCCTGGGTGGTCAGCAGGTTCTGCAGGGTGAAGCTGAGCACCAGGTTGTTCAGGCGCTGCATGCCCAGGCGGGCGATCACCTCCTGCAGGTTCACCCCCGGCCGCAGGTTGCGCAGCAGCGGGGTGGCGGCGAACTGCATCAGGTAGGCCGCCAGCGGCGGGTTGCTGTGCAGCAGGCGCGTCACCTGCTCCAGGGAGGCGTGCTCGGACGAGAGCAGCTTGCGCAGCTGCATCGAGGTCTCCGGCATCTGCGGGACCTTGGCCTCGCCCTTCATGAAGTGGCTGAGCAGCGAGAACTTGAGGCGGTCGTAGCGGTTATCCATGGGGTGTGTCCTTCCTCCCTCCTCAATTGACAAGAGTAGAGGGCATTTCTTAGGGTGCCCGACCACTGGACGGCCGGCCGGCCGTGCTCATGCGCCACGGGCGCCGCAGACGGGATGCACCATGACTGAAAGCGATCGGATCAAGCTCGAGGCAGGCTGGAAAGAAGCCCTGCGCGACGAATTCGACAAACCTTACATGAAAGCGCTGGGAAATTTCCTACGCACTGAGAAGGCTGCCGGAAAAGAGATCTACCCGCCGGGACCGATGATCTTCAACGCCCTCAACTCCACGCCGCTGGACCAGGTGAAGGTGGTGATCATCGGCCAGGACCCGTACCACGGCCCGGGCCAGGCCCACGGCCTGTGCTTCTCGGTGCAGCCGGGGGTGGCCATCCCGCCGTCGCTGCTGAACATCTACAAGGAGCTCAAGCGCGACCTGAACCTCGACATGCCCAGCCACGGCTACCTGCAGAGCTGGGCCGAGCAGGGCGTGCTGCTGCTCAACACCTCCCTCACCGTCGAGCGCGGCCAGGCCGGTTCCCACGCCAACCAGGGCTGGCAGCCGTTCACCGACCGGGTGATCGAAGTGGTCAGCCAGCACCAGCCGCACCTGGTGTTCCTGCTCTGGGGCGCCCATGCCCAGAGCAAGCAGCGGCTGATCGACACCCAGAAGCACCTCGCCCTGCGCTCGCCGCACCCCTCGCCGCTGTCGGCCCACCGGGGCTTCCTCGGCAACGGGCACTTCAGCCGCTGCAACAAGTTCCTCGAGCAGCACGGGCTGGCCCCCATCGACTGGCGCGTCCCGCCTCTGGACTGAGTCACCGCAAGGGCCGCAACCCCGCCCCGGGCCTGATTTCCTGATCGACCGGCTGTTCAGCCGAGGTTCAGAGAGGGTTCAGGGGCGGTTCAGTGACCCGCCTGCATCATGGCTCCCGAGTTCGACACCTACACACGTCAACAAGGGAGAACCCCCCCATGAAAAAGATCCTCAACCCCCTCGCGCTGGCCACCACCCTGGGCTTCACCGCACTGTCCGCCCAGGCCGCCGAGCCGTTCGTGGGCCTGACCTGGGGCCAGACCAACAACAACATCCAGAACTCCTCGGCGCTGAACGCCAACATGGACCACCCGAGCCTGGACAAGGTCATCCACAAGACCGGCACCTGGGGCATCCGTGCAGGCCAGGCCGATGACAAGGGCCGCTACTACGCGACCTACGAGAACTTCTCCGACACCCACAGCGGCAACAAGCTGCGCCAGCAGAACCTGCTCGGCAGCTACGACCTGTTCCTCCCCCTGGGTGACAACAACACCAAGCTGTTCGGCGGTGCCACCCTGGGCCTGGTCAAGCTCGAGCAGGACGGTTCCGGCCTGCGTCGCGACAGCGACATCGGCTACGCCGCCGGCCTGCAGGCCGGTATCCTCCAGGAGCTGAACAAGAACACCTCCATCGAGGCCGGCTATCGTTACCTGCGCACCAACGCCAGCACCGAAGTCGCGCCCCACGGCGGTCCCAAGCTGGGCTCCCTGGACCTGCACAGCAGCTCCCAGGCCTACGTTGGCGCCACCTACAAGTTCTGACCCGCTGCACCCACGGGCCGGGCACCTGCCCGGCCCTCTTCATGGAGACGCTGATGAAACTGCTGGTCGTGGAAGATGAGGCGCTGCTGCGCCACCACCTCTACACCCGCCTGGGCGAGCAGGGCCACGTGGTGGACGCTGTCGCCGATGCCGAGGAGGCGCTGTACCGCGCCGAGGAGTATCACCACGACCTGGCCGTGGTGGACCTGGGCCTGCCCGGCATGAGCGGGCTCGACCTAATCCGCCAGCTGCGCAGCCGCGACAAGACCTTTCCCATCCTCATCCTCACCGCCCGTGGCAACTGGCAGGACAAGGTGGAAGGCCTGGCCGCCGGCGCCGACGACTACGTGGTCAAGCCGTTCCAGTTCGAAGAGCTGGAGGCCCGCCTCAATGCGCTGCTGCGGCGCTCGTCCGGCTTCGTCCAGTCCACCATCGAGGCCGGGCCGCTGGTGCTCGACCTGAACCGCAAGCAGGCGATGATGAACGGCGAGTCCCTCGGGCTCACCGCCTTCGAATACCGCATCCTCGAATACCTCATGCGCCACCACCAGCAGGTGGTCGCCAAGGAGCGGCTGATGGAGCAGCTCTACCCGGACGACGACGAGCGCGACCCCAACGTCATCGAAGTGCTGGTCGGCCGGCTGCGGCGCAAGCTCGAAGGCGACAACGGCTTCCGCCCCATCGACACGGTGCGCGGCCAGGGCTACCTGTTCACCGAGCGCTGCCGATGAGGCGACACCCCCTGGCGGGGTTCTCCCTGCGCCTGCGCTTGATGCTCGGCGCCGCCGGCCTGGCGGTGCTGTTCATGCTGGCGCTGCTGCCAGTGCTCAGCAAAGCCTTCGACACCGCCATGGAGCAGGCCATCGAGAAGCGCCTCGCGGCCGATGCCAGCGCGCTGATCGCCGCCGCCCGCATCGTCGACGGCAAGCTCGACATGCCCGACAAGCTCCCCGACGAGGAATTCGACAACCTCGACGCCCACCAGCTCGGTTTCATCTACGACAGCGACGGCCGCCTGATCTGGCAGTCGCGCTCCTCGCAGGATGAGAGCGTCCACTACATGCCGCGCTACGACGGGCGTGGCCACGAGTTCACCCAGATCCACGACGACCGCGGCCGGCGCTTCTTCGTCTACGACGTCGAGATCGACCTGCTGCGCGGCCAGGCCGCCGCCTTCAGCATCGTCACCATGCAACCGATGAGCGACTATCAGGTGATGCACGACGGCTTCCTCCAACAGCTCTACTTCTGGCTCGGCACGGCCCTGCTGGTGCTGCTGGTGATGCTCTGGTTCGGCCTCACCTGGGGCTTTCGCAGCCTGCGCCGCCTCAGCGAGGAGCTGGACCAGGTGGAGTCCGGCACCCGCGATGCCCTGAGCGATGCCCACCCCCGCGAGCTGCTGCGCCTGACCAAGTCCCTCAACCGCCTGCTGGACAGCGAACGCCGCCAGCGCGAGCGCTACCGCCATTCCCTCGACGACCTGGCCCACAGCCTCAAGACGCCGCTTTCGGTGCTGCAGGGCGTCAGCGAGACCATCGCCACCCGCCCCGGCGACACCGAACCGGCGCGGGTGTTGCGCAACCAGATCGAACGCATGAGCCAGCAGATCGGCTACCAGCTGCAACGGGCCACCCTGCGCAAGAGCGGCCTGGTGCGCCACCGGGTGCAGCTCGCCCCGCTGCTGGACACCCTCTGCGACGCCCTCGACAAGGTCTACCGCGACAAGCGGGTCAGGGTCCTGCGGGACTTCGACCCGAACCTGCAGGTACCCGTGGAGCAGGGCGCCCTGCTGGAGATGCTCGGCAACCTGCTGGAGAACGCCTACCGGCTGTGCCTCGGCACCGTGCGGGTCAGCGCCCGGGAGCACGAGGCCAGTTGCGAGCTGGTGGTGGAGGACGACGGCCCCGGCGTACCGCCGGACCAGCGCGCGCGCATCCTCCAGCGCGGCGAGCGGGCCGACGCCCAGCACCCGGGGCAGGGTATCGGCACCGCCGTGGTGCTGGACATCGTCGAGAGCTTCGAGGGCGAACTGGCCCTGGGCGACTCGCCCCTCGGCGGCGCCGAGTTCCGCATCCGCCTGCCCCGGAACTGAGCGGCGCGCCGACGCCGTTCGCCGGACGGTCATCGACAATCCGGCGGATCGGCGGAGCATGAGGGGGACGCCACGGAGCGTGGCGGAACCCCACAGGGAGGAACCCCCTCATGCGCATCAATGCCTACCTGATCTTCCCCGGCACCTGCCGGGAGGCCTTCACCTTCTACGCCGATGTACTCGGCGGCGAACTCCGGATGATGACCTTCGGCGAAACCCCGGCCGCTGCCCACGTACCCACCGATTGCCACGGACACATCATCCACGCCTGCCTGACCCGCGACGGCCAGTCGCTGATGGCCTCCGACAGCCTGCCCGAGCAGCCCCACGCCGGCATTCGCGGCTGCTCGGTGTCGCTCAACGTCGACAGCATTGCCGAGGCCGAGCGGGTGTTCAGCGGGCTGAGTGCCGGCGGCACCGTGCAGATGCCCCTGGAGCCCACCTTCTGGGCCGTTCGCTTCGGCATGTTCGAAGACCGTTTCGGCGTGCCCTGGATGGTCAACTGCGAGAAGGACGGCGCCTGAACCCTCCCGTCCGGCGCGGCGCGGGCTCGATTGACCCTGTCCCGCCGCGCCACTAAGCTGCGCGCCTGCACCAGGTGCCCCACGGCTTTTGGCCGGTGGGGTGAAACAGGGAAGCCGGTCCATTCCATCAAGAATCCGGCGCTGCCCCCGCAACGGTAGGCGAGTCAACCACCGCATCCAGCCACTGTGCCCACGCATGGGAAGGCGCGGTCGGGGAACCCCAGGTTCCGCTCGCAAGCCCGGAGACCGGCCCGGTGCGAGCGAGCATGGCCACGGCCATGCATCCATCCCTGGAGTCGCGCGGGTGGCGCGACGGAGACCCCACATGCAGTCCCCCGTATCCCGGGCATCCGCCACATGGATGCTGCTCGGCCTCGGTGCCGTTCTGCCGGCCCATGGCGAGCCCCTCGAACTGGCGCCCCAGAGCGTCACCGCCACGCGCACCTCGCAGCCAGTGCGCGCCAGCCTGGCCGCCACCACCGTCATCGACCGCGACGCCATCGAGCGCAGCCAGGCCCGCTCGGTGCCCGAGCTGCTGCGCCAGGTGCCCGGCGTCACCCTCAGCAACAACGGCGGCCCCGGCAAGAACACCACGCTGTTCATGCGCGGCGCCGAGTCCGACCACGTGCTGGTGCTGGTGGACGGGGTGAAGATCGGCGCGGCCAGCAACGGCCTGGCTGCCTTCCAGGACCTGCCGGTGGAGCTGATCGAGCGCATCGAAGTGGTCCGTGGCCCGCGCTCCAGCCTCTACGGCTCCGAAGCCATCGGCGGAGTGATCCAGATCTTCACCCGCCAGGGCAGCGGCGACGGCACCGCCAAGCCCTGGTTCTCCACCGGCTACGGCACCCACGCCAGCTACCAGGGCAGTGCCGGCGTCAGCGGCGGCGGCGAGCAGGGCTGGTACAGCCTGGGCATGAGCAGCCAGGACAGCGACGGCATCGACGCCACCCGCGCGCGCAGCAGCTACCACGAGGGCGACGCCGACGGCTACCGCAACCTCTCCGGCAACCTGCGCGCCGGTTACCGCTTCGACAACGGCCTGGAACTGGACGGCACCCTGCTGCGGGCCAAGGCCCACACTGATCTGGACCTGGTGTCGCGGTCCAGCCCCGGCGGCGGCCGCAATGCCAACGCCGACAACGAGCAGCGTGTCATCGGCGGGCGCGCCCGTTTCAGCCCGGTGGAGCCCTGGGGCATCACCCTCCAGGCCGGGCGCAGCGAAGACCTGTCGCGCACCGAGGCCGGCGGGCAGTTCGACTCGCGCTTCGACACCCGCCGCGACACCGCCTCCTTGCTCAACGAATTCACCCTGGCCGAGGGCCACACCTTCAGCGTCGGCCATGACTGGCAGCAGGACGAAGTGGACAGCTCCACCCGCTTCGACCGCGACTCGCGCCTCAATCGGGGCACCTTCGCTCAGTACCTGGGGGAAGCCGACCGGCATGACTGGCAGCTCGCCCTGCGCCGCGACGACAACCAGCAGTTCGGCCGCCACGACACCGGCAGCGCCGCCTGGGGCTACGCCCTCAGCGAGGCGCTGCGCTTCAGCCTCAGCTACGGCACCGCCTTCAAGGCGCCCACCTTCAACGAGCTGTACTACCCCGACTACGGCAACCCCAGGCTCAAGGCCGAGACCTCCGAAAGCCTCGAAGCGGCGCTGAGCGGCGAACACGACTGGGGGCACTGGTCGGCCAACCTGTTCCGCACCCATGTCGACGACCTCATCGTCCACGATGCCCAGGCCGGCACCGGCCCCTTCGGCGGCCCCAACAACATCGGCAAGGCGCGCATCGACGGCGCCGAGCTGAGCCTCGGCAGCCGCTGGCTCGGCTGGGACTGGAACGCCAACCTGACCCTGCTCGACAGCGTCAACCGCGCCCACGACGGCAACCACGGCAAGCAGCTGCCGCGCCGTGCCCAGCAGGTGTTCAACCTGGACCTGGACCGGCGCATCGGCGCCGTCGGCCTGGGCGCCACCCTGCACGCCGAGGGGCGGCGTTTCGACGACGTGGCCAACGACGACCGCCTGGCCGGCTTCGCCACCCTCGACCTGCGCGGCGAGTACTGGCTGAACGAGGAATGGCGCCTGCAAGCCAAGGTCAGCAACCTCTTCGCGGCCGACTACGAGACCGCCAAGGACTTCAACCAGCCCGGCCAGGCCGTCTACTTCAGCGTCCGCTACCAGGCCCTGTAACCCCTGAACATCCTTGCCGGGTGCGGCGGAAAAGCCTTCGGGCCGCCGCCGCACCCGGCGTAAACTGCGCATCCTTCCGCCGGCGCCCGCGTCGGCCCGAACCGAGGACTCCCATGAGCGAATCCCCCGAACGCGACCAGCGCCACAAGGCGCGCATGCAGCGCAAGAAAGCCCTGATCGACGAGAAGATCGCCCAGGCCCAGGACGAATACGGCCTGCTGCTGGTGCACACCGGCAACGGCAAGGGCAAGAGCAGCTCCGCCTTCGGCATGGTCGCCCGCGCCCTCGGCCACGGCTTCAAGGTGGGCGTGGTGCAGTTCATCAAGGGCGGCATGTCCACCGGCGAGGAGGCCTTCTTCCGCCGCTTCCCCGAAGAGGTGAGCTTCCACGTCATGGGCGAGGGCTACACCTGGGACACCCAGGACCGCCAGCGCGACATCGACAAGGCCCGCGCCGCCTGGGCCGTGGCCCGTGAACTGCTGGACGACCCCGAGGTGGGCCTGGTGGTGCTCGACGAACTGAACATCGCCCTCAAGCACGGCTACCTGGACCTGGAGACCGTGCTCCGCGACATCGAGTCCCGTCCCGAGCACCAGCACGTGGTCGCCACCGGCCGGGGCGCGCCCGAGGCGCTGATCGAGGCGGCGGACACCGTCACCGAGATGAGCCTGGTCAAGCACGCCTTCAAGGCCGGGGTGAAGGCCCAGAAAGGCGTGGAGTTCTGATGACCCGCACCTGCCCCGCACTGCTCATCGCCGCACCCGCTTCCGGCCAGGGCAAGACCACCGTCACCGCCGCCCTGGCGCGCCTGCACGCCCGCCAGGGCCGGCGCGTGCGGGTGTTCAAGTGCGGGCCGGACTTCCTCGACCCGATGATCCTCGCCCGCGCCTCCGGCCACCCGGTCTACCAGCTGGACCTGTGGATGATCGGCGAGGCCGAGAGCCGGCGCCTGCTGTGGGAAGCGGCGGGGGAGGCGGACCTGATCCTCATCGAGGGCGTCATGGGGCTGTTCGACGGCTCGCCGTCCGCCGCCGACCTGGCGCGGCACTTCGGCGTGCCGGTGCTGGGGGTGATCAACGGCGCCGCCATGGCCCAGACCTTCGGCGCCCTGGCCGTGGGCCTGGCCACCTACCAGCCGGACCTGCCGTTCGCCGGCGTGCTCGGCAACCGCGTCGGCAGCCAGCGCCACAGCGACCTGATCCGCGACAGCCTGCCGGACTGGATCCGCTGGTACGGCGCCCTGCCGCGCAGCGCCGAGGTGGAGCTGCCCAGCCGCCACCTGGGGCTGGTGCAGGCCGAGGAGCTGGCCGACCTGGACGCCCGCCTGGACGCCGCCGCCGACGCCCTGGCCGCCAGCGCCGAAGTGGCGCTGCCGCCCGCCGTGGCCTTCGCCGCGCCGGCAGCCGAACCCCTGGAGCCCTGGCTCGAAGGCGTGCGCATCGGCGTCGCCCGTGACACCTCCTTCGCCTTCCTCTACCAGGGCAACCTCGACCTGCTGCAGCGCCTGGGCGCCGAGCTGGTGTTCTTCTCGCCCCTGGTGGACGCCGAGCTGCCGGCGGTGGACAGCCTCTACCTGCCCGGTGGCTACCCGGAGCTGCACCTGCCGCAGCTGGCCGGCAACCCGGCCATGGCCGCCGCCGTCCGCGCCCACCACCAGGCCGGCAAGCCGATCCTCGCCGAGTGCGGCGGCATGCTCTACCTGCTGGAGGCGCTCACCGATGCCGCCGGCCAGTCCGCCGAGCTGCTGGGCCTGCTGCCCGGCCGCGCGGTGATGCAGAAGCGCCTGGCCGCCCTGGCCCTGCAGGAAGCCGCGCTGCCGGAAGGCACCCTGCGCGGGCACACCTTCCACCACTCGCTGCTGGAGTCCCCCGAGGCACCGCTGGTGCGTGGCCTGTGTCCCAACGACAAGCCGGTGGCCGAGGCGGTGTACCGCATTGGCCGGCTGACCGCCTCGTACATCCACTTCTACCTGCCGTCCAACCCCCGGGCGGCTGCGGAGCTGCTGCGCCCATGAGCGACCACGCCTACCGCCCCGAGGACCGCGAGGCGATCTACCGGGTCATCGCCGAGCGTCGCGACATGCGCCACTTCGCCGGTGGCGAGGTGGCGCCCGAGCTGCTGGCGCGGCTGCTGGAGGCCGCCCACCAGGCGCCCAGCGTCGGCCTGATGCAGCCCTGGCGTTTCATCCGCATCCGCGACCGGGCGCTGCGCGAGGCCATCCACGGCCTGGTGGAAGCGGAGCGGGTGCGCACCGCCGAGGCCCTGGGCGAGCGTTCCGACGAATTCATGCGGCTGAAGGTGGAGGGCATCCTTGACTGCGCCGAGCTGCTGGTGGCCGGCCTGATGGACGGGCGCGAAGCCCATGTCTTCGGGCGACGCACCCTGCCGGAAATGGATATGGCTTCGCTGGCCTGCGCCATTCAGAATCTCTGGCTCGCCGCCCGCGCCGAAGGGCTGGGCATGGGCTGGGTCTCGCTGTTCGAGCCCCAGGCCCTGGCCGAGCTGCTGGGCATGCCGCCCGGCAGCAAGCCCCTGGCGGTGCTCTGCCTGGGCCCGGTGGAAGCCTTCTACCCGGCGCCGATGCTGGCGCTGGAAGGCTGGGCGCAGCCGCGCCCGCTGAGTGATCTGCTGTTCGAGAACCATTGGGGACACACGCAATGAGCCTGGGCCTGACCACACTGGTCGCACTGCTGCTGGACGCCCTGTTCGGCGAGCCCCGTCGCGGCCACCCGCTGGTGCTGTTCGGCCGCTGGGCCGAGCGCCTGGAGCGTCGTTTCAATCCGGGTGGACGCGGCTGGCGCAGCCACGGCGTCAGCGCCTGGCTGCTGGCGGTGCTGCCGCCGACGGCGGTGGTCTGGCTGCTGGCCGATATCCCCGGCCTGGGCTGGGTGGTCAGCGTGCTGGCGCTGTATGCCGCCATCGGCCTGCGCAGCCTCAACGAACACGCCGAGCCGGTGGCCCAGGCGCTGGAACAGGGTGACCTGGCCCGCGCGCGGGAGCGGGTCGGCTACATGGTCAGCCGCGACACCCGCGAGCTGGACGACAGCGCCGTGGCCCGCGCCGCCACCGAGTCGGTGCTGGAGAATGGCAGCGACGCGGTGTTCGCCGCACTGTTCTGGTTCGCCGTGGCCGGCGCGCCGGGCGTGGTGCTCTACCGCCTGGCCAACACCCTCGACGCCATGTGGGGCTACCGCAACGCGCGCTTCGAACGCTTCGGCTGGGCGGCGGCGCGCATCGACGACCTCCTCAACTACATCCCCGCGCGCCTGGTGGCGCTGACCTACGCCGTGCTCGGCAAGACGGCGCTGGCCCTGCAGTGCTGGCGCCAGCAGGCGCCGCTGTGGGACAGCCCCAACGCCGGCCCGGTGATGGCGGCCGGCGCCGGTGCGCTGGGCGTGCAACTGGGCGGGCCGGCGATCTACCACGGCGAGCTGCACGAGCGGCCGCGCCTGGGGGAGGGCGAGCCCGCCCGCGCCGCCGACATCCAGCGTGGCATGGACCTGGTGCGCCAGGGCGTGATGCTCTGGGTCGCCGTACTGATCGTCGGAGGGTGGCTCCTTGCTTGAACATGGCGGACGGCTGCGCCTCGCCGCGCAGCGCTATCGCATTCCCGAAGGCGACTGGCTGGACCTCTCCACCGGCATCGCCCCCTACGGCCTGACCCTGCCGCCGATCCCCGCTCAGGCCTGGGCCCGCCTGCCGGAGCGGGACGACGGCCTGGAAGACGCCGCCCGCGACTACTACGGCGCCTGCGGGCTGCTGCCGGTGGCCGGTTCCCAGGCGGCGATCCAGGCCCTGCCGCGCCTGCGCAAGCGCAGCCAGGTGGGCATCATCTCGCCGTGCTACGCCGAGCATGCCGCCGCCTGGCGCCGTGAAGGCCACCGCCTCGAAGAGATCAGCGAAGCCGGCGCCCGCCGTGCCGTGGACCGCCTCGACGTGCTGCTGGTGGTCAACCCCAACAACCCCACCGGGCAACGCTTCACCCCGGACCTGCTGCTGGACTGGCATGGCCGCCTGGCCGAGCGCGGCGGCTGGCTGGTGGTGGACGAGGCGTTCATGGACGTCACCCCGGAGCAGAGCCTGGCCACTGCCAGCCACCTGCCGGGGCTGATCGTGCTGCGCTCCTTCGGCAAGTTCTTCGGCCTGGCCGGCCTGCGCCTGGGCTTCGTGCTGGCCGAGGGGCGGCTGCTGGGCGAGCTGGACGAACTGCTCGGTCCCTGGACCGTCAGCGGCCCGGCCCGCGCCCTGGCCCGGGGCCTGCTGGAAGACCGCGCCGGCCAGGCCCGGCAGCGCGAGCGCCTACTGGCCGACGGGCAGCGCCTGGAGGCCCTGCTGGCCGGCCACGGCCTAGTGCCCACCGGCGGCTGCGCGCTGTTCCAGTGGGTGGCCATGCCCCACGCCAAGGTGCTGCACGAATACCTGGCGGCGCGGGGCATCCTCACCCGGCTGTTCACCGCACCGCCCAGCCTGCGCTTCGGCCTGCCGCCGGACGAGGCCGGCTGGCGCCGCCTCGACGAGACGCTGGCCGGCTTCAACCAGGAGTTCGCATGACCACCCTCATGGTGCAGGGCACCACCTCCGACGCCGGCAAGAGCACCCTGGTGACCGCGCTGTGCCGCTGGCTCAAGCGCCAGGGCGTGGCGGTGGTGCCGTTCAAGCCGCAGAACATGGCGCTGAACAGCGCGGTGACCGCCGACGGCGGCGAGATCGGCCGCGCCCAGGCGGTGCAGGCCCAGGCCTGCGGGCTGGCGCCGCACACCGACATGAACCCGGTGCTGCTCAAGCCCAACAGCGACACCGGCGCCCAGGTGATCATCCACGGCCGCGCCGTCACCTCGATGAACGCCGTGGCCTACCACGACTACAAGAAGGTCGCCCTGCAGGCGGTGCTGGCCTCCCACCAGCGTCTGCAGGCGGGCTACCAGGTGGTGATGGTGGAGGGCGCCGGCTCCCCGGCGGAGATCAACCTGCGCGCCAACGACATCGCCAACATGGGCTTCGCCGAGGCGGTGGACTGCCCGGTGATCCTCATCGCCGACATCGACCGGGGCGGCGTGTTCGCCCACCTGGTGGGCACCCTGGAACTGCTCTCGGACAGCGAGCAGGCGCGGGTGAAGGGCTTCGTCATCAACCGCTTCCGGGGCGACATCGCCCTGCTGCAACCCGGCCTCGACTGGCTGGAGCAGCGCACCGGCAAGCCGGTGCTGGGGGTGCTGCCGTACCTCACCGACTTCCACCTGGAGGCCGAGGACGCCATCGACCGCCGCCAGGCCGACAAGACCGGCGAGGTGCTGCGGGTGGCGGTGCCGGTGCTGCCGCGCATCAGCAACCACACCGATTTCGATCCCCTGCGCCTGCACCCGCAGGTGCAGCTCACCTTCGTCGCACCGGGGCAGCCGCTGCCACCGGCGGACCTGGTCATCCTCCCCGGCTCCAAGAGCGTGCGCGCCGACCTGGCGCGGCTGCGCGAGCACGGCTGGGACCGCGCCCTGGCCCGTCACCTGCGCTACGGCGGCAAGGTGCTGGGCATCTGCGGCGGCTACCAGATGCTCGGCCGGCGCATCGCCGATCCCCATGCCCTGGAAGGCCCGGCGGGGGAGAGCGAGGGCCTCGGCCTGCTGGAACTGGACACCGTGCTGGAGCCGGAGAAGCAACTGCGCAACGTGCGCGGTCGCCTGAGCCTGGGCGACGTGCTGGTGCCGGTGAGCGGCTACGAGATCCACGCCGGCGTCAGCCAGGGCCCGGCCCTGGAGCGCCCCGTCGCCCAGCTGGAGGATGGCCGCTGTGACGGTGCCCTGAGCCCGGACGGCCAGGTGCTCGGCACCTACCTGCACGGCCTGTTCGAAGGCGCCGAGGCCCGCGAGGCGCTGCTGCGCTGGGCCGGCCTGGAGCAGGTGCAGGCCGTGGACTACCCGGCGCTGCGCGAACGCGACATCGAGCGCCTGGCCGATCAGGTCGAGCGCCACCTGGACACCGACCTGCTGCGCCGCCTCTGCGGCCTGGAGCCTGCCCATGGCTGAACTGATCCTCGGCGGCGCCCGCTCGGGCAAGAGCCGCCTGGCCGAACGACAGGCGGCCGACTCCGGCCTGGCGGTGGTGTACATCGCCACCAGCCAGCCGCTGGATGGCGAGATGAGCGCCCGCGTCGCCCATCACCGCGCCCGCCGGCCCGACCACTGGGGCCTGGTGGAGGAGCCTGTGGAACTGGCCCGCGTGCTGCGCGAGCACGCCAGTGCCGGCACCTGCCTGCTGGTGGACTGCCTGACCCTCTGGCTCACCAACCTGCTGATGCTGGAGGACGATGCGCGCCTGGCCGCCGAGCGCGATGCGCTGCTGGCCTGCATCGCCGAGCTGCCCGGCCGCGTGCTGCTGGTGAGCAATGAAACCGGCCTGGGGGTGGTGCCCCTGGGTGAACTGACCCGGCGCTACGTGGACGAGGCGGGCTGGCTGCACCAGGCCCTGGCCGAGCGCTGCACCCGCGTGACCTTCACCGTCGCCGGCCTGCCCATGCTGTTGAAGGGAGCTTCCTGATGAACACCGACGCCTGGTGGCTGGCCGCCTGCCAACCCGAAGACGCCTCCGCCCGCGACCTGGCCCTCGCCCGGCAGGACCAGTTGACCAAGCCCCGTGGCGCCCTGGGCCGCCTGGAGGACGTGGCCGTGACCCTGGCGGCCCTGCAGGGCCGCGAGCGTCCGCGCATCGAGCGACCCTGGTTCACCGTGTTTGCCGGTGACCACGGCGTGGTGGCCGAGGGCGTGTCGGCCTATCCCCAGGCGGTGACCGGCGAGATGCTGCGCAACTTCGTGCGCGGCGGCGCCGCCATCAGCGTGCTGGCCCGCACCCAGGGCGCACCGCTGGAGCTGGTGGACCTGGGCACCGCCGTCCCCATCGAGTCGCTGCCCGGTGTGCTGCACCTGAACCTCGGGCCGGGCACGGCGAACTTCGCCCAGGGCCCGGCGATGAGCGAGGCCCAGTGCCACGCCGCGCTGGCGGCCGGTCGCGACAGCGCCGAGCGTGCCCGTGCCGAAGGTGCCGACCTGTACCTGGGCGGCGAGATGGGCATCGGCAACACCACCACTGCCAGTGCCCTGGCCGCCGCCCTGACCGGCACCTCCGCCACCACCCTGGCGGGCCCCGGCACCGGCCTGGACGCGGCGGGCGTGCAGCGCAAGGCCCAGGTGATCGACCAGGCCCTGGCCCTGCACCGGGCTCACTGCGAGGCTCCCCTGGAGGCCCTGCGGCGCCTGGGCGGCTTCGAGCTGGCGGCCCTGGCGGGCGCCTACCTGGCCTGTGCCCAGCACGGCATCCCGGTACTGGTGGACGGCTTCATCTGCAGCGTTGCCGCGCTCTGTGCCGTGCGCCTCAACCCCGCGTGCCGCCCCTGGCTGTTGTTCGCCCATCGCTCCGCCGAGCCGGGCCACCTGGCGGTGCTGGAGGCGTTGGGCGCCGAGCCGCTGCTGGACCTGGGCCTGCGCCTGGGCGAGGGCAGTGGTGCGGCGGTGGCCTTGCCGCTGCTGCGCCTGGCCTGCGAGCTGCACGGCGGCATGGCCACCTTCGCCGAGGCGGCCGTCTCGGACCGCCCGGCATGAGCCTGGTCATCGACCTGCTGCGCCATGGCGAGACGGAGCGCGGGGGCGGCTTTCGCGGCAGCCTCGACGATGCCCTGACCGCCACCGGCTGGACGCAGATGCGCGCAGCCGTGGAAGGCGCCGGGCCCTGGACGCGGATCGTCAGCTCGCCGCTGCAGCGCTGCGCCACCTTCGCCCGCGAGCTGGCGGAGCGGCTGGCGCTGCCCCTGGCCTTCGACGAGGACCTGCGCGAGCTGCATTTCGGTGACTGGGAAGGGCGCAGTGCGGCCGAGCTGATGGAAACCGACGCCGACGGGCTCGGTGCCTTCTGGAACGATCCCTATGCCTTCACCCCGCCCAACGGTGAGCCGCTGGAGGCCTTCGAGGCACGGGTGCTGGCGGCCCGCCAGCGGCTGCTGGAGGGCGGCGATGGGCCGGTGCTGGTGGTCAGCCATGGCGGGGTGATCCGCCTGTTGCTGGCGCAGGCCCGGGGCCTGCCTCGGCAGCAGCTGATGAGCGTCGAGGTGCCCCACGCCTCGCTGCAACGGATCGTGCTGCCATGACGCCGTTGCTGATCGCCCTGCAGTTCCTCACCCGCCTGCCGGTGCGCCTGCCGGGCATGCCCGAGCCGCAGCAGATCGGTCGCTCGCTGCTGTTCTACCCGCTGGTGGGCGCGCTGCTCGGCCTGTTGCTGCTCGGCCTGGAGTGGCTGCTGGGTGACACCGCGCTGCTGCTCAAGGCGGCGCTGCTGCTGGCCGCCTGGGTGGCCCTGAGCGGTGGTCTGCACCTGGATGGCCTGGCCGATACGGCGGACGCCTGGGTCGGCGGCTACGGCGACCGCGAGCGCACCCTGGCGATCATGAAGGACCCGCGCAGCGGCCCCATCGCGGTGGTGGTGCTGGTGCTGGTGTTGCTGCTGAAGTTCGCCGCGCTGGTGGCGTTGCTGGAGCAGGGCCCCATCGCCGCGCTGCTGCTGGCGCCCTGGCTGGCGCGTGGCCTGCTGCCGCTGCTGTTCATGACCACCCCCTACGTGCGCCCGGGCGGGCTGGGCCAGGCCCTGGCCGAGCACCTGCCGCGCCAGGCGCTACCCTGGGTGCTGGGCGCCCACGCGCTGCTGGGCCTGGTGTTCGGCTGGGTGGCGCTGGTGTCGCTGGCGGCGGCCCTGGCCGTGTTCGCCGTGTGGCGGCGCGGCCTGATGCGCCGGCTGGGCGGCACCACCGGGGACACTGCCGGAGCGCTGGTGGAGCTGGTGGAGGTGGCGGTGCTGGTGGCGGTGGTGCTGCTGGCCTGAGCACCGGGGCCGCGCGGCCCCGGTGCGACCCGGTTCAGAAACGCAGCTTGCTGCGCCAATCCTCATGGACGGCGGTGGGGGCTACTTCCACACGGAAGCGGCTGCCGTCCTGTGCGTTGCCCCAGAGGAACAGGTGGTCCTTCCAGGCGCCGTCGGGCCAGATCTTCAGGTAGTAGTCGTGGCCGGGCAGGGGGCGTTGCCCGCTGTAGTCGATGAAGGCCACCTGGTCGCCGTCCTTCAGGCACTGCCCCTGGTCGTTGTCGATCTGCACGCGCAGGTGCCGCGAGGGCTTGCCGGCGGCGGGGTAGTAGCCCCATTTGCCGGCGCCGTGTTCGTACCAGGTGAGGAAGTAGCCGGGGTAGGCGCGGGATTCCAGGGTGACGTAGTCGCCGTTGCGCACGCAGAAGCTGGCGAAGTGGTCCCAGGCATTGAGGCTGAAGGTGCTGGCGTCGTCGCGGCCGTTGCCGGTGACGGTGACCCAGTTGGTGGCCTTTGCCCCGGTGCGCAGGGCGTTGCCGTTGTCCAGGCTGCGCAGCACCACGCGGGCATAGCGGTTGTCGGTGGGCTTGTAGGCCTGCTGCGGCGTGCGCAGCGGGTCGGCGTAGGTGAAGGCGGCCACCGGGTAGTGGTCGGAGTAGTCCTGGTAGTACCAGGTGTTGACGCCGTCGCTGGCGCTCCAGCGCGGGGAGGGGATGTCCAGCGCCTGGTTGTGCCAGTAGGACACCTGGCCGTGGCGGTTGGAGACGAGGATGTAGTCGAGGTACTCCGGCGGGTTGCTCGGCGCCTTGCCGGGGCCGTTGTCCTTGTAGGGGTACTGGTAGCCGGTGACGCCGTTGCGCCGGGTGTCGAAGGTGGCGGAGGCACCGGCGTAGCTGTCGGGCTCGCGCAGGTCCAGCTGGGCCAGCATGTGCGGGTATTCGTCGCTGCCGCGGATGACGTTGAGGTCGCCGCCGATGAACAGCACTTCGTTGGCGGGGATGTTCTCGCGGTCGATGAAGGCGCGCATTTCCCTGAACTGGCTTTCCCGCACGGCACGGCCTCCATCCGGGCAGGCGCTGTCGGCGGCCTGGGTGTGGGTGGCGATGACGTGGAAGGGGCGCTCGCCGCGCAGCACCTTGACGTAGACGAAGCCCTTGTTGGCCAGCCGGTCGGCGCCACAGGCATCGCGGTAGAGGTATTGCACCCGGCGTGCGATGGGCCAGCGGCTGACGATGGCGACGCCGCCGTCCTCGAGGTTGGCGGCGGGGTTGCCGGTGGTGGCGTCCCAGCCGGCAGTGGAGCGGCCGAGGACGGGCGTCTGGTGCGGGTAGCGGTCCTTCAGGCCGTTCAGCAGGATGTCGGAGGCGGCGTTGTCGAACAGTTCGTTGAAGATCACCAGGTCGCGATCCTCCAGGTACGCGGCGCGGGTCATCAGGCGCGCGCGCTCCTGGTTGTTCCAGCTGAACTTGAATGGCAGCGGCGTGAGGAAGAAGGCGTTGTGGGTGAGCAGGTTGTAGGCGTCGGGCCGGGGATCGGGGGCGGCCTGGGCCTGGGTGGTGGCGAGGAAGGCGAGCAACGCTCCGGTGATGCGGGCAGATGGGGTCATCGGCATGTCCTTGATGGGGGCTCAGGGCGGCGCGACGCTACCACCCGTTGGCGGACCGGCTAAGGCTTCGTCCGTTTCGTCCGCTGTAAGAAACATCAGCTGTGTGACGGCGACATTTCATGGGGATAGCTGAAGGCCTGGCGTCGTCTGCCCCAGGCCTCCCGCCGGGAGCGCCTGGGGCGATGCCCCACCCGGTGCCTCATTCGAAGACGAAATGCTCCCCCGGCAGGCCCATCACCGAGCCGGTGGGCTTGGTCATGGCGACGGCGTGGCCCTTGGCGCGGGGCAGCAGGCGGTCGAAGTAGAAGTCGCTGGTGGCCAGCTTGGCGCGGTAGAAGTCCTCGGACTCGCTGCCGCCTTCACGCAGGTGGCGGCGGGCGGCGGCTTCCTGCAGGGCCCAGGCGTAGGCGAGGGCGGCGTAGCCGGCGTACATGAGGAAGTCGTGGCTGGCGGTGCCCACCAGGTCGCGGTCCTTGCGGGCGCGCAGGGCGATGCGCAGGGTCAGGACGTTCCACTGCCCGGCGAGCTTGAGCAGGGTGAGGGCGCGGCCGCGCATGGCGGGCTCCTGCTTGATCAGGTCCACGGCGAAGCGGGCCATCTGCCCGGTGAAGTCGCGCACGGCCTTGCCCTGGGTCATCAGCAGCACCTTGCGGCCGAGCAGGTCGAGGGCCTGGATGCCGGTGGTGCCTTCGTAGAGGGTGGCGATGCGGGCGTCGCGGACGATCTGCTCCATGCCGTGCTCGCGGATGTAGCCGTGGCCGCCGAATACCTGCATGCCGAGGTTGGCGCTCTCCAGGCCCAGTTCGGTGAGGCAGCCCTTGAGGATGGGGGTGAGGAAGCCGAGCTTGTCGTCCCAGTGTTCGTACTTGCCGGTGTCGTTCTGCAGGATGCCTTCGATCATGCGGTCGGCGTACTGGGTGGCGAGGTAGACCAGCGCGCGGCCGCCTTCGGCGATGGCCTTCTGGGTCAGCAGCATGCGCCGCACGTCACCGTGGTGCATCAGCACGTCGGCCACCTCGCCGGGCTCCTTGGTGCCGGAGAGGGCGCGCATGGAGCGGCGTTCGCGGGCGTAGGCGAGGGCGCCCTGGTAGGCCAGTTCGGCGGTGGCGACGCCCTGGATGGCGGTGCCGATGCGGGCGCTGTTCATGAAGGTGAACATGCATTCCAGGCCCTTGTTCGGCGGGCCGATGAGGTAGCCGGTGGCGCCGTCGAAATTCATCACGCAGGTGGCCGAGGCCTTGATCCCCATCTTCTTCTCCAGCGCGCCGCAGCTGACGCCATTGCGCGGGCCGAGGCCGCCGTCGGCGCCGGGGAGGAACTTGGGCACGATGAACAGGGAGATGCCACGGGTGCCCTTGGGCGCGTCGGGCAGGCGGGCGAGGACGATGTGGATGATGTTCTCGGTGAGGTCGTGGTCCCCGGAGGAGATGAAGATCTTGGTGCCGGTGAGGGCGTAGCTGCCGTCGGCGTTGGCGTCGGCGCGGGTCTTCACCTGGCCCAGGTCGGTGCCGCACTGGGGTTCGGTGAGGCACATGGTGCCGGCCCAGCGGCCTTCGGTGAGCGGGGTGAGGTAGGTGCGTTTCTGTTCCTCGGTGCCGTGCTGCATGAGGGTATTCATGGCGCCGAGGGAGAGGCCGGGGTACATGGAGAAGGGCCAGTTGGCGGTGCCGAGCATCTCCTGCTTGAGAGCGCCGAGGCTCATGGGCAGGCCCTGGCCGCCGTATTCCACCGGGTGCGAAAGGCCCTGCCAGCCGCCGGCGACGTAGGCGTCGTAGGCCTCCTTGTAGCCCTTGGGCGTGCGCACTTCGCCGTTCTCCAGGTGGCAGCCTTCCTCGTCGCCTGAGTGGTAGAGCGGGGCGATGACTTCCTCGCAGAGCTTCGCGCACTCGCCGAGGATGGCGTCGACCATGTCGGGGGTGGCGTCCTGGCCGTTGGCGAGGCTGCGGTAGTGGGCGGGGAAGTCGAAGACTTCGTTGAGCAGGAAACGGGTGTCGCGCAGGGGCGCCTTGTAGCTGGGCATCGGAACCTCGGCAGGCAGGTGGCAGTCGCGCCGAGTTATACGGCGCACCGGTCATGTCGGCCTTGGCAGCGGGAACGGTGGCGTCTGGCAGTTCGGACAATACCGGCCGGCGGTTGCGGTTTTCGTTGACGCTTTCCTTGATGCGGGTATATACACGCATTCATGTCGACTTCCCCCTGCCTGTGCACGCGGCTGCGCCGCGCCAGCCGCAACCTGACCCGCATCTACGACGAGGCGCTCGAATTCGCCGGGATCAACGTCGCCCAGTATTCGCTGCTGAGGAACCTGCAGCGGCTGGATCGGCCGAGCATCACCGACCTGGCGGAGGCGCTTGCGCTGGACCGCAGCACCCTGGGCCGCAACCTGAGGGTGCTGGAGGGCAAGGGCCTGGTCGGGCTGGGTGAGGGCGAGGACCAGCGCAACCGCGTGGCGTTCCTGACCGCTGAGGGCCAGGCCTGTGTCGCCTTGGCCTTGCCTGCCTGGGAGTCGGTGCAGCGACGGATGGTTGAGCGCCTGGGCGAGGGGCAGCGCGATGCGCTGATGGCCCTGCTGGGTGACGTGGAATCCCTGGACTGACTGTTTCGCGATAACGCGGGTGCCTGCCCGTAGAGGACATGCAATGAATTCGATGTGGCGCATGAGTGGCTGGGTGTTGCTGGGGGCGTCGCTGATCCTGGCGCTGTCGCTGGGCATCCGCCACGGCTTTGGCCTGTTCCTGGCCCCGATGAGCGGGGAGTTCGGCTGGGGGCGGGAGGTGTTCGCCTTTGCCATTGCGCTGCAGAACCTGATCTGGGGGCTGTCGCAACCCTTCACCGGGGCCCTGGCCGATCGCTTCGGTGCGACGCGGGCTGTGGTGGTGGGCGGTGTGCTCTATGCGCTGGGGCTGGTGCTGATGAGCCTGTCCCATACGCCGCTGCAGCTCTCGGCCAGTGCGGGGCTGCTGATCGGCATCGGGCTGTCGGGGACGTCGTTCTCGGTGATCCTCGGGGTGGTCGGGCGGGCGGTGCCGATGGAGCAGCGCAGCATGGCCATGGGCATTGCGGCGGCAGCCGGTTCGTTCGGCCAGTTCGCCATGCTGCCGGGCTCCCAGGGGTTGATCAGTTGGCTGGGCTGGTCGTCGGCGCTGCTGGCGCTGGGGCTGCTGGTGGCGTTGATCGTGCCGCTGGCGGGGATGCTCAAGGACCGTCCGTTGCCCAGCAAGGGGCCGGAGCAGAGCCTGGCCGAGGCGCTGCGCGAGGCGGCGGTGCACCGGGGGTTCTGGCTGTTGTCGCTGGGCTTCTTCGTCTGCGGGTTCCAGGTGGTGTTCATCGGCGTTCACTTGCCGGCCTACCTGGTGGACCAGCACCTGCCGGCAACTGTGGGCACGACGGTGCTGGCGCTGGTGGGGCTGTTCAATGTGTTCGGCACCTACATCGCCGGCTGGCTGGGCGGGCGCCTGGCCAAGCCTCGGCTGCTGACCGTGCTGTACCTGCTGCGGGCAGTGGTGATCCTGGCCTTCCTCTATATGCCGCTGTCGGTGTGGAGCGCCTATGCCTTCGGCATGGCGATGGGGCTGTTGTGGTTGTCGACGGTGCCGCTGACCAACGGCACGGTGGCGACCCTGTTTGGGGTGCGCAACCTGTCGATGCTGGGCGGCATCGTGTTCCTCTTCCACCAGCTCGGGGCCTTTCTCGGTGGCTGGCTGGGCGGCTACCTGTACGACCACACCGGCAGCTACGAAGTGGTGTGGCAGATCTCCATCCTGCTCAGCCTGATGGCGGCCGCGCTGAACTGGCCGATCCGCGAGCACCCGGTGGCGCGCCTGCAGGTGGCGGTGTGAGGACGCGCCTGGCGCTGGTCGCCGTGGCGGCCCTGGTGCTGGGCCTGACCGCGCTGGCCTGGTGGGGGTGGCAGCGGGGTGGCCTGGCGCTGCTGCAACTGAACATGAGCCTGTGCTGATTGCCGGCCGGCGGGCCCGGCGCTAGCCTTGCTCCACCGCTTGACCCGCCGCGTGCCCGAGGATGCCTGCCATGAAACGCCTGTTCGCCGTGCCCCTGCTCGCCCTGTTCACCTTGCCCGCCGTGGCGGCGGAGTGCCCACCGCTGTTGCAGCACAGCCTGCCGCAGTTGCGGGCCAAGGCGACGGTGGACCTGTGCGAGCGCTTCGCCGGCAAGCCGCTATTGATCGTCAACACCGCCAGCCACTGCGGGTTCACCCCGCAGTTCAAGGGGCTGGAAGCGTTGTACCAGCGCTACAAGGCCGAGGGCTTCGAGGTGCTGGGCGTGCCTTCGGACGACTTCAAGCAGGAGGCGGCCAATACGGAGGAGACCGCGAAGGTCTGCTACGTGAACTACGGCGTGACCTTCACCATGACCGAGCCGCAGCACGTGACCGGTGACGAGGCGACGCCGCTCTACCGCGAGCTGATGGAGCAGTCCGGGCAGGCGCCACGCTGGAACTTCTACAAGTACGTGGTGGATCGCCAGGGCAAGGTGGTGGCGCATTTCTCCAGCCTCACCAGCCCGGATGACGAGGACCTGCAGAAGGCGATCCGCCAGGCGCTGGACAGCAAGCCCTGACCCGGCGAGGGGGCGAAAAGGCTGATCAGCCGGGAGTGTGTTTCAGAATCTTTCGGCTGGTTCCGGTTTGCGTGGCGTTCCTGTGATAGGGTTCGCGGCCTGTTTTTCACCCCCTCTCCTGGAGACACCCATGTCGATCAAGGACCTGATCCTGGCCGGACTGCTGGCCGCCGCCATTCCCACCGCCTTTGCCGCCAAGCCGGCAGCCCCCGTTGAAGAGAGCACCTCTCAGGCCGAACAGGCCACGGACGAGGGTGCCGATGAAGAGCAGGGCATGAGCGAGGAAGAGTTCCTCAACAGCCTGAACTTCAAGCAGGGCAAGGTGGTGATCGGTGACAACCTGGCCACCCTGGATGTACCCGAGCAATTCGTCTACCTGGACGGCAAGGACGCCGAGCGCGTGCTGGTGGAGGCCTGGGGCAACCCGCCGGATGCCGAGGAGCCGCTGGGCATGATCCTGCCCAAGGGCATCTCTCCGCTGGCCGATGAGTCCTGGGCCGTGACCATCGAGTACGAGGAGAGCGGCTACGTGTCCGACGAGGATGCCAGCGACATCGACTACAACGAGATGCTGCAGGGCATGAAGGACGACACCAAGGAAGACAACAAATGGCGCGCCGAGAACGGCTACGAGCCGGTGCAGCTGATCGGCTGGGCCTCCCAGCCGCGCTATGACGCCAATGGCCGCAAGCTGCACTGGGCCAAGGAGCTGAAGTTCGGCGATTCCGAAACCCACACCCTGAACTACAACATCCGCGTGCTGGGCCGTAAGGGCGTGCTGGTGCTGAACTTCATCGCCAACATGGACCAGTTGCCGACCATCGAGCAGAACCTGCCGGCGGTGCTGGCGATGACCGAGTTCAACCCGGGCAACCGCTACGCCGACTTCAACCCGGACCTGGACAAGGTTGCGGCCTACGGTCTGGGCGCGCTGATCGCTGGCAAGGTCGCCGCCAAGACCGGCCTGCTGGCCATTCTGCTGGTGCTGCTGAAGAAGTTCTTCTGGGTGCCGATCGCCATCGGTGGCTGGGTCATTGCCCGTGTCCGCGGCAAGAAGAAGGAAGCGCCGCAGGCGGCCGAGCCGGTCCAGCCGGAGGTGGCACCGGTGGTGCAGCCGAGCAAGCCGGTGGAACCTGCTGCGACGGTGATGGACCTGAACCGCGAAGAGCCGCCGAAGTCCTGACGGTGGCTGCTGCCCGGGGTGATGTGTCACCCCGGGCGCACATGAAAACGCCGCGATACCCGAGAGGGAATCGCGGCGTTTTCGTTTTGGGGTGTACCCCGGCAGCGACGGCCGCCGGGGTTCAGGTCAGAAGCGGTAGGTGACCTGGGCGCCCAGGCCGTGGGCGCTGTTCTTGTAGGTGGAGGAGTAGCTGCCTTTGGTGCTGCTGCTCTGATTGATGGTGGCGTCGTCTTCCTTCAGGTAGGAGTAGGCGAGGTCCACGGTCCAGTCGTCGTTGGGGCTCCAGGCGGCACCGAGGCTGAGGATCTTGCGGTCATCGGTGGGAATGCGCGGGGAGCGGTACTCGTTGCGGGTCGGGCTCTGGTCGTAGGCCAGGCCGGCACGCAGGGTCCACTCGCGGTTCAGCTTGTAGGCTGCGCCGACGGCGTAGGACCAGGTGTCGCGCCAGTTCTGTTCTTCGGTGATGGTGCCGATACGACCTGCCAGCGGCGCCGGAACCCCCTTGTTGTTGACCGTGATGTCTTTCAGGCGACTCCACCGGGTCCAGGTGGTGCCGGCATAGAGGGTCCAGTCGGCATTCAGGTCGTGGGTGACGGAGAAGTCGACCGACTCGGGGGTTTTCAGTTTCAGCGAGGCGTCGTACTTGCTGCCGGCAAAGGGGCCAAAGCCGGTTCCGGAAATCTGGGTATCACCTTCCAGCTTGAAGTCGACCATCGAGTGGTAGGTCAGGCCGAGGCGAGTGCTGGGGGTGGCTTCGAACAGCACGCCTACGTTGTAGCCCAAGGCAGTGTCGTCACCCTTGATCTTGACCTTGCCATCGTTGCTACCTGGGCTAGATGGATTGAGCGTGGCAGAGGTCAGCTCGCCGTCAATGCGGTTGATGGTGGGGCCGAAGCCGACGGAGAGCTGGTCGTTGATCTTGTAGCTGACGGTGGGCTGCAGGGTGATCACGCGAACTTCGCTGCGGGTGCCGTAGTAGCGGCCCTGGAAGCCGTTCTCATAGTCGGTCACCAGGCCGAAGGGCACGTACATGCCGAGGCCGAAGGTCCATTTGTCGTCGATGGGTTTGACGTAGTAGCCCATGGGCACGCCGATGAACGGGACCATGTCGCCGTCGTTGCTGCCCGAGAAGGATCCGCGGCCATGGTCGATGTCGGTCTTGGCGTCCAGCAGGGCAACACCGCCGCTGACCTGTTCGCGCTTGAGCCGCGACATGCCGGCGGGGTTGCCGAAGACGGTGGAGGCATCGTCGGCCGAGGAGGAGCGGCCGGCGAAGGCAGTACCCATGCCGCTCACGCTCTGTTCGTTGATGGCGAAACCGCCGGCGAGGCTGTAGGTGGATGCGCCGGCAACAGCGAGAGCGAGGCTGGTCTTTATGATTCTTGTGATCACGGTTGACTCCTGGGTCTGGTAAGGCAGGGGCGGAAACTAGCAGGATTTCCAGACCCTTTCCAGCTACGTTGAGTTCCCGCTAAATCGGCGTTCTAGAGGCTTTCGTGTGGCAAATTGCCGCTAATTTCACGCTTCGTGCAAAAAGCCTTGGACGCTCGTTCCTGACTGATTGGTCAGTGATCGATTTATCTTAGGCAGCCTGTTGAGGAAGTCCTACGCAGCGATTCCAGGCAGCGAGGTAATCGCTGGGATTTCCCTGCGGGTTGAATACGCGCCGCCAGACATCCGCCATGCCTGGCCAGTCATCCGCCGAGGGCATCACGAGGACTTCGCTTTCCACCAGCAGCCAGGCGATGGCGGTGGCGTAGCGCAGGTTCACCGCAAGCTCCAGGTGGGGAGCGCCCAGGAAGGCGTGCTGGCTGGCCAGGCCCCGCACCAGGCTGGCCAGGTCCGGATCGCGGGCCAGGTGCTGGTCCCAGAGTTGGCGATGGTGCGCTTCGCTGATGTGGTAGAGGCCGTAGCCGGCGCGATCCCCCAGGGCCGTGCCAAGATCGGACTGGCACGCGGCGGCGCCGAGCAGGAGCACTTCGGCCGTGGGGGAGGGGCGTTGCAGGTAGGCCAGGGTGGGGCGGATGACGTGTTGGCAGAGATCGTGTGCGGCTATGCCCATGATGCCCTCGCGGAAGGTGCCGGCGGGGTCGGGGGGCGTGTGGCAGCTTCTCGTTCTGGGAAAGGACCCCGCCGGGAGCGGGGTTAGCCGCTCGATTTGAAGTGTAGTGGGATAAAGGTGCTGTAAAGGCCTGTTTTTAAACTGTTTGGCGTCTTGCGCCGGGCGCCATATGCCAGGCAGTCATTAACAGCCTGCGGAGTAGGCCGCCCGGTATGACGGGCGGCCGGGATCACAGGCCGGTGGCCACGGGACGACTGGGGTCGGTTATCCATTCGCTCCAGGAGCCTGCGTAGAGCGGTGCGAGCGGGTAGCCGGCAAGGCTCAGGGCGAACAGGTTGTGGCAGGCGGTGACGCCGGAGCCGCAGTAGGCCACGAGGCTGTCTGCTGGGCGGTCGGCGAGGAAGGCCTGGAAGCGCTGGCGCAGGGCCTGGGCGGGCAGGAAGCGGCCGTCGGCGCCGAGGTTGTCGGTAAAGGCGGCGCACTGGGCTCCGGGGATGTGCCCGGCGACGGGGTCGATGGGCTCCACCTCGCCCTTGAAGCGCGGCAGGGCGCGGGCGTCCAGCAGGGTGAGTGCGTGGGAGTCGAGGCGAGCCTGGAGCTGACGGGCATCCAGCACCAGGCTGAAGTCGGGGGTGCCGGTGAAACTGCCGGTGCGTTCGGTGGGCTGCTCCGCATCCAGGGGCAGGCCGGCTTCGCGCCAGGTCTTCAGGCCGCCGTCGAGCAGGTAGACGCCATCGCGCTTGCCCAGCCAGGCGAGCAGCCACCAGGCGCGGGCGGCGAAGGCGCCGGGGCCATCGTCATACAGCACGATGGTGCTGGCGTTATCCACGCCCCAGCGGCGCAGGGCTGCGACCAGTCGATCCGGCTCCGGCAGCGGGTGGCGTCCGGTGATGCCCGGTTGCACGGGGGCGGAGAGGTCACGCTCGAGGTCGGCGAAATGGGCGCCCGGGATATGCCCTTCGGCATGGCTGCGCTGGCCGTAGGACGGATCATCCAGTGCGAAGCGGCAATCGAGGATCACCAGGCCGGGCTCTCCCAGTCGAGGCGCCAGTTCATCAGGGCGGATCAGTTGCGCGAGGGGCATGACGGTCTCCTGTGTCGAATCGATGACGATGCGCATCATAAGGAACGATCGCGCGTTGCGTCGCGCGGATGAACACGAGATGGGAGGGCCACGATGCCAAACCTGCATTCATTCGCCCAGAGCGCCACCCTGGCACGCCGCGTCGGCGTGGTGGTCGGTTCGGTGCTCTGGACCCTGTATTTCTGCTGCCTTGTCCTGTGGCTGGCGCTCTGGCGGCGCCTGGACCGCCAGCGTGTGGACGGTTTCACGCGGGCCTGGTCACGCGGGCTGCTGCGCCTGGTGCGGGTTCGCCTGTCGGTCCATGGGCAGTGGCCGGATTTCAATGATGGCCGGCGTTACCTGATCCTCTGCAATCACTCCAGCCACTACGACATCCCGGCCTCTTTCGTGGCGCTGCCGGGCTCCATCCGCATGCTGGCCAAGCAGGAACTCTCCCGCGTGCCTTTCCTGGGCGCGGCGATGAAGGCGGCGGAGTTCCCGTTCATTGACCGGCACAACCGGCGGCAGGCGCTGGAGGACCTGGCCAAGGCGCGCGCCATGATGGAAAGCGGCATTGTGCTGTGGGCCGCGCCGGAGGGGACGCGTTCCCCGGATGGTCGGTTGCAGCCATTCAAGAAGGGCTGCTTCCACCTGGCTCTTGATACCGATGCGGTGATCGTGCCGGTGGCCATTCGTGGCATTCATCGGGTGCTGCCGGCGCGCTCCTGGCGTTTCAACCTGGGGCTGCCGGTTTCCGTGCATGTGGGTGAGCCGATCGATGCCAGCCAGTACGACGTGGCACGTCTCGGGATGCTCATGGAACTGACTCGTGAGCGCATGGAGGCCTTGTTGGAGCCTGGGGTGGCGCAGCCGGAAGCGGTGAGGCAGGTACTGCTGGAGCCGGCCTGAACCTGCTCGCAGCGGCGAAGGGGGAGGGCGGTTAACGAGCTGCCCAGCCTGAGACGGCTCGGTGCTGTGAACGAGGCATGAAAAAAGGGACGCCATTGGCGTCCCTTTTTCATGGAGCAAGCAGGCCTCAGACGGTCGGCTTGTCCTTCTCTTCCTCGCTGGCCTGCTGTTCTGCAGCAGGTTGCTCGGCTTCGACGGTTGCGGCTTCTACTGCCTGGGCCTCGGCCTGGGCGGCCTCAGCTTCGGCGGCCGGTGCGGCCTCTTCGGTCGGCTGAGCTTGTGCCTCGGCAGGGGCTTCGGCCACGACCGGCTCCTCGACCACCGCAGGTGCAGCCTCGGCTTCGACCGGGGCGGCGGCAGCGGCAGCAGCGGCTTCACGAGCCAGGCGCTCGGCCTCCTGCTGGCGACGACGAACCTCGCGAGGATCGTTGGGCGCGCGGCCGGTGCTGCTCACGCTGGCAGCGGGGGCAGCTTCGACGCTCGGAGCGGGCTCGGCGACGACCTCTGCCACGGGTTCCGGCTGAGGCTCGGCGGCTTCGGCCTGGGGCTCGACGGCAGCAGCCGGTTCGGCAGCTTCGGCGACTTCAGCCGGCTGGGCCTGAGGCTCGCTGGCCACTTCGGCGCTTTCGCTCTGCTCGGTCACGGCAGTGGCCGGTTCGTTCGCTTGCGGCGCGTCTTGCGGCTGGATCAGCTCCAGGCTGGCCTGCTGCTCGGTGGTTTCGCTGACGGCGTTCGCTTGCGGCTCGACCTCGGCAGCCTCTGCTGCTTGGCTGGCGGCTTCGACGGCGATCACGGAGCCGGCGGCGACCGCTGCAACCACGGCGGCCTCGGAGGGCTCGTTGGCCTGCTCGGCATCGCCTTCGGCTTCTTCATTACCGTCCAGCGACTCGTCGCCATTCACTTCACGCTGACGCTCGCGGCGGTTGCTACGGCGGCGCTGGCCACGGGAGCGACGACGGGGGCGTTCGCCGTCCGCGCCTTCCTGGCCGTCGTCCAGCAGCTCTTCGCTGTCGTTCAGCAGTTCTTCTTCGCTCGGGGCGGCGGCAGCCTGCTCGGGGCGCGGTTGGCGCTCTTCACGGGGCGGACGCTCACCACGCTCGCGGCGGTTCTCCTGGCCTTCACGCGGCTCACGGGCTTCGCGGGGCTGGCGCTCCTCACGGGGCTGACGCTCTTCGCGGGGTTGGCGTTCCTCACGGGCCTGGCGTTCTTCACGCGGTTGGCGCTCTTCGCGAGGCTGACGCTCCTCACGGGGCTGGCGCTCTTCGCGCGGGGCGCGCTCTGCACGAGGTTGGCGCTCTTCGCGCGGCTCACGGCCTTCGCGGGGCTGGCGCTCTTCACGCGGTTGACGGTCTTCGCGAGCCTGACGTTCTTCACGCGGCTGGCGCTCTTCGCGAGGCTTGCGCTCGTCGTCACGACGGCCTTCACGGCCTTCGCGGCGGCGGTTCTGCTGACGACCGTTACGACGCTCCTCACCGGTACGGGCGGGGCGCTCGCTGGCGGCGGCCTTCTCGGGCGCGGGGCTCGGCTCGTCCTTGCCGGCGAACAGGCTGACCAGCGACTTCACCAGGCCCTTGAACAGGCTCGGTTCGGCGGCTGCAACGGCGGCGGTGGGCGGTGCCATCGGGGCCGGTGCGGTCGGGGCGGGAGCCGGACGCTCGGGGGCGACGGTCTTCACGGCGGCTTCCTGGCGAACCAGGGTGCGGGTGGAAGCGGCCGGGTGGTGTTCCTCGACTTCGGTGGGGGTCATCTCGTAGCTGGACAGGCCAGTGAGGACTTCCGGGTTGTCGTCGCGCAGGCGCTGGACTTCGAAGTGCGGGGTTTCCAGGTGGTCGTTCGGCAGGATCACGATGCGTGCGCGGGTGCGCAGCTCGATCTTGGTGATGCTGTTGCGCTTCTCGTTGAGCAGGAAGGCGGCGACCGGGATCGGGACCTGGGCGCGGACTTCGGCGGTGCGGTCCTTGAGGGCCTCTTCCTCGATCAGGCGGAGGATGGCCAGGGACAGGGATTCGACGTCACGGATGATGCCCTGGCCGTTGCAACGGGGGCAGACGATGCCGCTGGTCTCGCCCAGGGACGGACGCAGGCGCTGGCGGGACATTTCCAGCAGGCCGAAGCGGGAGATGCGGCCGACCTGTACGCGGGCGCGGTCGGCTTCCAGGGCTTCGCGGACCTTTTCTTCCACGGCGCGCTGGTTCTTGGCCGGGGTCATGTCGATGAAGTCGATGACGATCAGGCCGCCGATGTCGCGCAGGCGCAGCTGGCGGGCGATTTCCTCGGCCGCTTCCAGGTTGGTCTGCAGGGCGGTTTCTTCGATGTCACCGCCTTTGGTCGCACGCGCCGAGTTGATGTCGATGGACACCAGGGCTTCGGTCGGGTCGATGACGATGGAGCCGCCGGAGGGCAGTTTCACTTCGCGCTGGAAGGCGGTTTCGATCTGGCTCTCGATCTGGAAGCGATTGAACAGCGGAACGCTGTCCTGGTAGAGCTTGATCTTGTTCTGGTACTGCGGCATCACCTGGCGGATGAAGCTGAGGGCTTCTTCCTGGGCTTCGACGCTGTCGATCAGCACTTCGCCGATGTCCTGGCGCAGGTAGTCGCGGATCGCGCGGATGATGACGTTGCTTTCCTGGTAGATCAGGAAGGGGGCGCCACGCTCACCGGAGGCTTCCTTGATGGCGCTCCAGAGTTGCAGCAGGTAGTCGAGGTCCCATTGCAGCTCCTCGCTGGAGCGGCCGAGGCCGGCGGTGCGCACGATCAGGCCCATGTCGGCCGGTGCGTTCAGGCCGTTCAGGGCTTCGCGCAGTTCGTTGCGCTCTTCGCCTTCGATGCGACGGGAGATGCCGCCGGCGCGGGGATTGTTCGGCATCAGCACCAGGTAGCGGCCGGCGAGGCTGATGAAGGTGGTGAGGGCTGCGCCCTTGTTGCCGCGCTCCTCCTTCTCGACCTGGACGATGACTTCCTGGCCTTCGTTGAGCACGTCCTTGATGTTGACGCGGCCCTCGGGAGACTTCTTGAAGTATTCGCGGGAGATTTCTTTCAGCGGCAGGAAGCCGTGACGTTCGGCACCGAAGTCGACGAATGCGGCTTCGAGGCTGGGTTCGATGCGGGTGATGCGGCCTTTATAGATGTTGGCCTTTTTCTGTTCGCGGGCGCCCGACTCGATGTCCAGGTCATACAGGCGTTGGCCGTCGACCAGGGCAACACGCAACTCTTCGGGCTGAGTTGCGTTAATCAGCATTCTTTTCATGTAGTACCGTCGGTTTCCGGGGCTACCGGAAACGGCGACCGGCACACACGACTCTCGCGGTCGGTGTCAGGTGCGTGTCAGGAGCGGGTTAATGCTCCCGTGTCCAGCGACATCAGGCCATCTGGCCGGGGTCGCGACGACGTCTCCCGCTGCTGTTGTCGTAACAGAAGCAACGTTTATCAGGAGGAGGAATCAGCCATCGGCAGCGGACGGAATAAAACGTCTTGGTTGAAGCGCTGCTACGCAGTCCGACGGTTGTGCATCTCCACCCTACACTTGTCCCTTGAAAATCGGGTGCCGCTCGCAGAATCCGTAGCGGGTTGCATTTACCGCGACCGCCCTAGGGTGGTCACGCGTCATGGCTCAAGGCTTTTTTCTCCGAATGATCGCTGTTCTGGAGCGAAAATTCTGACGGACGGCCTGACGTCCTGAATGGGTTGCACGTGGCTGGGATGGCAGTTTTGGCGAGCATCCGGGGCACGGCCGCTTTTGGCGGCGTTCGCGACTATAGCAGCAATCATTAAGTGCTTCAAATCCATAAAAAATTGTTATGATCGCCGCCATGACGACTCCCTCCTCTCCGACTTCCGGCGTGCAAATGCTCGAAGTTGCGCCGGAATATGCCGGTCAGCGTATTGATAATTTCCTCCGGACCCAGCTGAAAGGCGTCCCCAAGACCTTGATCTACCGCATCTTGCGCAAGGGCGAAGTGCGGGTGAACAAGGGGCGCATCAAGCCCGAGTACAAGCTGCAGGCTGGCGATGTGGTGCGGGTGCCGCCGCTGCGTCTCGCCGAGCGGGATGAGCAGGTACCGGTTGCCCAGGGGCTGCTGGAGCGTCTCGAAGCCGCCATCGTTTATGAAGACAAAGGGCTGATTGTCCTCAACAAGCCGGCCGGTATTGCCGTGCATGGTGGCAGCGGCCTCAGTTATGGGGTGATCGAGGCGTTTCGCCAACTGCGGCCCGATGCGCGGGAGCTCGAGCTGGTTCATCGCCTGGACCGGGATACCTCGGGCCTGCTGATGATCGCCAAGAAGCGCAGCATGTTGCGTCACCTCCACGAAGCACTGCGCGGTGATGGTGTGGACAAGCGCTACCTCGCCCTGGTTCGGGGGAGTTGGCCGACGTCGAAGAAAAAGGTCAGTGCACCGCTTCTGAAGAACACCCTGCGCTCCGGCGAGCGGATGGTGGAGGTGGATGACGAGGGTAAGGATGCTCTGACCGAGTTCCGCGTGCTGCGGCGTTTTGGTGAGTTCGCCACTTTGATCGAGGCGAGCCCGATTACCGGTCGTACCCATCAGATCCGGGTCCATACCCGGCATGCCGGCCATGCCATTGCGGGTGATCCCAAGTACGGCGATGAGGATTTTTCTGGGGAAATCCGCGAGTTGGGCGGCAAACGCCTGTTCCTGCATGCCTATGCGCTCTCCCTGGTTTTGCCCGATGGCACGCCCCTGAGTCTTGAGGCGCCAGTGGATGAAATGTGGTCGCAGACCCTGGAGCGGTTGGGTGCCTGACTATCAGCTGCTGATCTTCGACTGGGATGGCACCCTGGTGGACTCCATTTCGCGCATCGTCGAGTCCCTTCGAGTGGCGGCGGAGGCTTGCGGTCTGCCGCAATTGGACGATTCGGCGCTCAAGAGCATCATCGGCCTCGGCTTGCCCGAGGCGATTGCAGTGCTTTACCCGGATCTGGCCGATCCGCAGCGGATTGCTCGCTACCGTGAGGTCTATGCGTCGCACTACAGTCATCTGGAGGCGGCCCCGTCGCCGCTCTTTGCGGGCGTGGAAGATGCGCTGGAGTCGTTTCGCGAGGCTGGCTATCGCCTGGCGGTGGCCACGGGCAAGACGCGGCGCGGGCTTGATCGTGTCCTGGCGGGGCGTGGTTGGGAGTGCTACTTCGATATCACTCGCTGCGCTGACGAAACGGCGAGCAAGCCTGATCCCTTGATGCTGCGCCAGATCATGGCGCATTGCGGCGTCAATGCCGGTGCGTCGCTGATGGTGGGGGACTCGCCCTTTGATCTGCGCATGGCGCGCAATGCGGCAATGGACTGCGTGGCGGTTGGTTATGGCGCGCAGTCGCTGGATGTCCTGCGGCTGGAGTCGCCGACGCTGGCAATCGAGCATTTTGATGAGCTGCGCCATTGGTTGGCTGGTGGCGCGAACAACCCGGTGAACAAGGTGGAATTGCATGTCTGATGAATGGAACGCATCGGCACCCGCTGGTGGTGATGACAAGAGTTGGAGGCTGCTTGAAAAGGCTGTTCTGGCGGGCGTTCAGGAACAGCGGCGAGCTCGGCGCTGGGGTATTTTCTTCAAGCTCCTGACCTTCCTTTATCTGTTCGGCGCGCTGCTGATGTTTTCGCCGTTGTTCGATCTGCAGAAGACGGCGGCGCGTGGTGAGGCCCATACGGCACTGGTCGAGGTTCGCGGCATGATTGCGGATAACGAGGCTGCGAGTGCCGACAACATCGTGAGCAGTCTCAGGGCGGCCTTCGAGGATCCGAAGACTAAGGGGGTTGTGCTGCGCATCAACAGCCCGGGCGGCAGTCCCGTCCAGTCGGGCTACATCTATGACGAGATCCGGCGGCTGCGGGGTGAGCACCCCGATACCAAGGTCTATGCGGTGATCACTGATCTTGGGGCATCTGGTGCCTACTACATTGCCAGTGCAGCGGACGAGATCTACGCGGACAAGGCAAGCCTGGTGGGGTCCATTGGTGTCACGGCGGCCAGCTTCGGCTTCGTCGACCTGATGGGTAAGCTGGGTGTCGAGCGTCGTGTCTATACCTCGGGCGAGCACAAGGCGTTCCTTGATCCGTTCCAGCCTCAGAAGGACGACGAGACTCGCTTCTGGCAGGGTGTGCTGGATACCACTCATCGCCAGTTCATCGAGAGCGTGAAGAGGGGGCGAGGTGATCGGCTGAAGGTCGACGGGCATCCCGAGCTCTTTAGTGGCTTGGTCTGGTCCGGTGAGCAGGCTCTTGAGCTGGGTCTGGTGGATAAGCTCGGTAGCACCAGCTACGTGGCGCGCGAGGTCATCGGTGCCAAGGAAATCGTCGACTACACGAAGCAGGACACGCCGTTTGATCGCTTTGCCAAGCGCCTGGGTGCGAGCATGGCTGAGCAGTTGGCGATGTGGATGGGGTTCCAGGGGCCTTCGCTGCGCTGAACCTCGCAGGTAGTTGCCAGAAAAGCCCGGCTTGTGCCGGGCTTTTTCGTCTCAGGGGACCTGCCGGCCTTCGGCGAGCAGCATGTCCACCAGGCGGATCAGTGGCAGGCCAACCAGGCTGGTGGCGTCCTCGCCCTCTGTGGTGCGGAACAGCGCGACGCCGAGCCCTTCCGCTTTGAAGCTGCCGGCGCAGTCGTAGGGCTGCTCTGCCTGCAGGTATCGCTCGATGGTGGCTTCGTCCAGTTTGCGGAAGTGCACGGTGAAGGGGATGCAATCCACCTGGCAGCTGCCGGTTCGCGTATTGAGCAGGGCGAGGCCCGTCAGGAAGCTTACGCTGGCGCCGCTTGCGGCCATGAGTTGCTGCTTGGCGCGGGTGAAGTCGCCGGGCTTGCCCAGGACCTGCTGGCCGAGCACGGCAACCTGGTCGGAGCCGATGATCAGGTGCTGGTCATGGATGTGCGCCAGGGCACGGGCTTTCTGTTCGGCGAGGCGGCGCACCAGTTGCTCGGCGCCTTCTCCCGGGTGGCGTGTTTCATCAATGGCGGGCGCGCTCCAGGTGAAGGGAAGGCCCAGGCGCTCCAGCAGGGCGCGCCGGTAGGGTGAGCTGGATGCGAGCACCAGATTGGTCATGATCGACTCCGCGAAAAAATGCCGCGATTCTATCGGGCGTGCCGTGCGGCGGACAGGTCGGAATTTGTTTTGACAGGGCAGGGGGGCATCCCTAGAATACCGCGCCTATGTTGAATGGGCCGATTCCAACTCACGTCGATCCGCGCAAGATGGCTGATCGCAGCGCCACCCTCCAGGGTGAGCTGCCTCTCGCCAGTCTCGAGCGTTTGTGCGATCCCCTCTCCGATGACGCAGGTCGCGTTACCGTGAGGCTTTCGTTCGAGCGCGACGAGCAGCGCACTGTGGTGATCCACAGCGAACTCGACGTCGAGGTCAAGATGGTATGTCAGCGTTGCCTGGAGCTGGTCGCGCTGCCGATCCACAGCGAGTGTACGTACGCCGTGGTGAAGGAGGGTGCGGACAGCCAGTCACTGCCCAAGGGCTATGACGTGCTGGAAGTGGGTGAGGATCCGCTGGATCTTCTGACTCTGGTCGAGGACGAGCTTCTGCTGGCCTTGCCCATTGTTCCGGCCCATGACCCTGAGGAATGCCAGCAGCCGGCGGGGCTTGATGAGCCCGAACCGAGCGAGGACGAGGTTCCGCGGTCCAACCCGTTCAGCGTACTGGCGCAGTTAAAGCGTGACCCAAACGTTTAGGAGTTAATTGATTATGGCTGTTCAGCAGAACAAAAAATCCCGCTCTGCCCGTGACATGCGTCGCTCCCACGACGCCCTCGAGGCCAATGCCCTGTCCATCGAGAAGAGCACCGGTGAAGTTCACCTGCGCCACCACGTCTCCCCGGACGGCTTCTACCGTGGTCGCAAAGTGATCGACAAGGGCTCGAACGAGTAATCCTTGTCCGTCTCTGTTATAGCGATTGACGCAATGGGCGGGGACTTCGGTCCCCGTTGCATTGTTCCGGCCAGCATTGCCTGCCTGGCTGAGTTCCCCTCCTTGCATCTGGTCCTTGTCGGCCAAGCCCCCGTCCTTGAAGAGCTCATCGCCCGCGAAAGCGGAGTCGATCGTCGACGCCTGTCCGTCGAGCATGCTGCCGAAGTGGTGGCGATGGACGAGCGACCCTCGCAGGCGCTGCGCAGCAAGCCCGACTCCTCCATGCGTGTCGCTCTGGACCTCGTCCGTGCCGGGCGTGCCCATGCCTGCGTGAGCGCCGGCAATACCGGTGCGTTGATGGCGCTTTCCCGCTACGTGCTCAAGACCCTGCCGGGAATCGATCGGCCCGCCATGGTGACTGCGATCCCCACGGCGCGCGGCCATTGCCACCTGCTGGACCTGGGCGCCAACGTGGATTGCAGTGCCGAGCATCTCTATCAGTTTGCGGTGATGGGCAGCGTTGCGGCTGAGGCGCTCGGGTTGCGCAGCCCTCGTGTGGCGTTGCTGAACGTCGGCACGGAGGACATCAAGGGCAACCAGCAGGTCAAGCTCGCGGCCAGCCTGCTTCAGCAGGCCAATGGGTTGAACTACATCGGCTACATCGAGGGCGATGCGCTGTATCGCGGTGAGGCGGATGTGGTGGTCTGCGATGGCTTCGTCGGCAACATCCTGCTCAAGTCCAGCGAGGGGCTGGTGGCGATGATTGCCGCGCGCATCGAGTCCCTGTTCACCGAGAATCTTGGCTCCCGTCTTGTTGGTGCGCTGGCGCTGCCGCTGTTGAGTCGTCTCAAGGGCGACCTGGCTCCGTCCCGCCACAATGGCGCGAGCTTTCTCGGGCTGCAGGGGATCGTGGTGAAGAGCCACGGCTCCGCTGGCGCGGATGGTTTCCAGAGTGCGATTCGTCGTGCCGTCATCGAGGTGCGGGAGAATCTGCCGCAGCGACTCCATGGGCGGCTCGAGGATCTGTTGCTCTAGGATGTGACCGCTGGCCGAGGGTTGTCATCCAACTGTCAGTCCGTTGCGCCTGGCGCCGCCAGGTGTGCGAATCGAACAAGGCAAACACGGGAACCGTTCCAATGTCCGCATCCCTCGCATTCGTTTTCCCCGGCCAGGGCTCTCAGTCCCTTGGCATGCTGGCTGAGCATGGCGCTTCGAGCCGCCTGGTCGCAGAGACCTTCGGCGAAGCCTCCGAAGCACTCGGTTACGACCTGTGGGCCCTGACCCAGCAAGGTCCCGAGGAAAGCCTCAACCAGACCGACAAGACCCAGCCGGCGATCCTGACCGCATCCATCGCCTTGTGGCGCCTGTGGCTGCAGGAAGGCGGCGCACGTCCCGCCTATGTAGCTGGTCACAGCCTGGGCGAATACTCCGCTCTGGTAGCCGCAGGCAGCCTGCAGTTCGCTGACGCCGTGAAGCTCGTCGAGCGCCGTGGGCAGTTGATGCAGCAGGCCGTCCCGGCTGGACAGGGCGGCATGGCGGCCATCCTGGGTCTCGAGGATGCCGATGTGCTGGCAGCCTGTGCCGAGGCTGCAAAGGGTGACGTGGTCAGTGCGGTGAATTTCAACGCGCCGGGCCAGGTGGTGATTGCCGGTTCGGCTGCAGCTGTCGAGCGTGCCATCGAAGCCTGCAAGGCGCGCGGTGCCAAGCGTGCGATGCCGCTGCCGGTGAGCGTGCCGTCCCACTGTGCCCTGATGAAGCCTGCTGCAGAGCGTTTCGCCGAGTTTGTCCAGGCGCTGGACTGGAGGGCGCCCGAGATCGCGCTGGTGCAGAACGTCAGCGCCTCGGTGGTGACCGACCTTGATGTGCTCAAGGCCGACCTCCTGGCTCAGCTCTACAGCCCGGTCCGCTGGGTCGAGTCGATGGTGCGCCTGTCCGAGCAGGGTGTTACCGATCTCGTCGAGTGCGGCCCCGGCAAGGTCCTGAGTGGTCTGAACAAGCGCTGCGTCAAGGGCATCGCCACCCATAACCTGGATACCCCCGACGCCTTCGCAGCCGCTCGCGCTGCGCTGGCCTGATCAAGGAGAAGACCATGAGTCTGCAAGGTAAGGTCGCACTGGTTACCGGCGCGAGCCGTGGTATCGGCCAGGCCATCGCCCTGGAACTGGGCCGCCAAGGTGCCGTCGTCATCGGCACCGCCACCACGCCGGGCGGCGCCGAGCGCATTGCCGAATACCTGAAGGAGCACGGCATTGAAGGGGCCGGCCTGGTTCTGGATGTCAGCAGCGATGAGTCCGTCGCCAGCACGCTGGAGCACATCCAGCAGCATCTGGGGCAGCCGCTGATCCTGGTGAACAATGCCGGCATCACCCGCGACAACCTGATGCTGCGCATGAAAGACGACGAATGGTTCGACGTCATCAATACCAACCTGAACAGCCTGTTCCGCTTGAGCAAGGCAGTTCTGAGGGGCATGACCAAGGCGCGCTGGGGCCGCATCATCAACATCGGCTCCGTGGTCGGTGCGATGGGCAACGCCGGCCAGGCCAACTACGCTGCTGCCAAGGCTGGTCTCGAGGGCTTCGGTCGGGCGCTGGCCCGTGAAGTGGGCTCTCGCGCCATCACCGTCAACTCCGTTGCCCCTGGTTTCATCGATACCGACATGACTCGCGAACTGCCCGATGCACAGCGCGAGGCCCTGTTGACCCAGATTCCGCTGGCTCGCCTTGGTCAGGCCGAGGAGATTGCGAAGGTGGTCGGATTCCTCGCTTCCGATGGTGCTTCCTACGTCACAGGGGCTACCATTCCGGTGAACGGTGGGATGTATATGAGCTGAATGTGACGAATCCCCTCAGGAAACTGTCATACGAGCTGTCTAAAATCCGGTACTCGAGTGCAATTGGGTTCTGGACGGCTCCTGACGGGGCCTGAAGGGGTTCGGAGTCCTGCTTGAAAAGCAGAAAACCCTTTCTATACACTGCAGCCCAAGCTGCACGGATTTTTCCATAGGAGTGAAAACAAGGTATGAGCACCATCGAAGAACGCGTCAAGAAGATCGTCGCCGAGCAACTGGGCGTCAAAGAAGACGAAGTCACCAACAGCGCTTCCTTCGTTGAAGACCTGGGCGCCGACTCCCTTGACACCGTTGAGCTGGTGATGGCTCTGGAAGAGGAATTCGAGACCGAGATTCCGGACGAGCAAGCCGAGAAGATCACCACCGTTCAGGAAGCCATCGATTACATCAACGCTCACGCGCAATAAGTAATCGTCGGTTCCCCGACCTGGAAAAGCCGCACGACCCTGAAGGTCGTGCGGCTTTTCTTTAAGCGGTTTTTGCCGCCGATCAGCAACATGTAAAAGGAGAGCGCTGTGTCGCGTAGACGCGTCGTGATCACCGGCCTTGGCATGCTGTCGCCCTTGGGCAACACCGTCGCCGATAGCTGGCAAGGCATTCTGGCTGGCCGCAGTGGCATCGGCCTCATCGAGCATATGGATCTGTCGGCCTATGCCACCCGTTTCGGCGGCTCGGTCAAGGGCTTCGATGTCGAGCAGTACCTGTCGGCCAAGGAAGCACGAAAGCTCGACCTGTTCATCCAGTACGGCCTGGCCGCGAGTTTCCAGGCCGTGCGTGACGCTGGCCTGGAAGTGACCGATGCCAACCGCGAGCGCATCGGCGTGGCCATGGGGTCGGGCATCGGTGGCCTGACCAACATCGAGAACAACTGCCGTTCGCTGATCGAGCAGGGGCCGCGGCGCATCTCGCCGTTCTTCGTCCCGGGTTCGATCATCAACATGGTGTCCGGCTTCCTGTCGATCCACCTGGGCATCCAGGGGCCGAACTACGCCATCGCTACGGCGTGTACCACCGGCACCCATTGCATCGGCATGGCGGCGCGTAACATCGCCTACGGTGAGGCGGACGTGATGATCGCCGGTGGCTCCGAGATGGCGGCCTGCGGCCTTGGTCTCGGCGGCTTCGGTGCGGCCCGTGCACTGTCTACCCGCAACGACGAGCCGACTCGCGCGAGCCGCCCGTGGGACAAAGGGCGCGATGGCTTCGTGCTGTCGGATGGCGCCGGTGCGCTGGTGCTCGAAGAGCTGGAGCACGCCCGTGCCCGTGGCGCCACCATCTATGCCGAGCTGGTCGGCTTCGGCATGAGTGGCGATGCCTTCCACATGACCTCTCCGCCGGATGACGGCGCCGGTGCCGCGCGCTGCATGCGCAACGCCCTGCGTGATGCTGGTCTGAATGCGGACCAGGTGCAGTACATCAATGCCCATGGCACCTCGACGCCGGCCGGTGACCTGGCGGAAGCCGCTGCCGTGAAGAGCGTCTTCGGCGATCACGCCTACCGCGTTGCGGTGAGCTCGACCAAGTCGATGACCGGCCACCTCCTGGGCGCTGCCGGGGCCGTTGAGGCGATCTTCAGCGTGCTGGCGATCCGCGACCAGGTGGCTCCGCCGACCATCAACCTGGAGGAGCCGGACGAAGGCTGCGACCTGGATTTCGTGCCTCACCAGGCGCGCTCCATGCCCATCGACGTCGTCCTGTCCAACTCCTTCGGTTTTGGCGGCACCAACGGTTCCCTGGTGTTCCGTCGCTTCGAGGGCTGATGGACGACTGGATCGATGGCCGGCCGGCCGCTTCCCTTCCCATGAGGGATCGCGGCCTGGCCTACGGTGATGGCCTGTTCGAGACCATCGCCGTTCGCCGGGGCGTTCCAAGCCTGTTGGAACGTCATCTGGCGCGCTTGGCTGAAGGCGCGCGTCGGCTCTTCCTGTCTCTGGATCTGGAGACCGTCCGTAACGAGCTCCTGGCATTCTCCGCCGAATTGGGGGAGGGCGTTGCAAAGCTCATCGTCACCCGGGGTGATGGCCTGCGCGGCTATGCACCCTCCAGCGGCCCGGCCCGTCGCCTGCTGATGGCCAGTCCATTGCCTGCCTACCCATCGGTATGCGCCGAAGAGGGCATCGAGCTTTTCCCCTGCACCACGCGCCTGGCCGAGCAACCCCTGCTGGCTGGCCTCAAGCATTTGAACCGGCTTGAGCAGGTTCTCGCGCGTGCCGAGTGGAGTGACTCCCGCTATGCGGAAGGGCTGGTACGAGACCATTCGGGCCGGCTGATCGAGGGCGTGTTCAGCAACCTTTTCCTCGTGCATGACGGTCAGTTACTGACGCCGGACCTGCAGCGCTGTGGTGTGCAGGGTGTCATGCGCGCGGCATTGCTGGATCTGGCCGCAGCCGAGGGAATCAACGTCCAGGTCCGCGACATCGCGTTCGACGAGTTGGCGGTCGCTGACGAGGTCTTTACCTGCAACAGCCTCTATGGCATCTGGCCGGTGCGCGCCTGCGGCGAGCATGTCTGGTCGGTGGGCCCGCTCACCCGTAAACTGCAGCCCCTTGCCCTCGCCCAACTGGACTGCTGATTCGTGATTCGCAAATTGCTCATGCTGCTGCAGGGTGGCCTGTTCCTCGTTGGTCTCTTGCTGGCGTTCGCGGGTTGGCAACAGCACCTGGCCCTTACCCAGCCCCTCGACCTCAGCGAGGAGCGCCTGCTCGATGTGCCGGCGGGTGCAACCCCGGGTGGCATGCTCAATCGACTGGAGGAGCAGGGCGTGATCCACAGCGCCTTCTGGCTGCGCCAGTACTGGCGTTTCAACCTTTCCGGCCAGGCGCTGCACAGCGGTGAGTACCGCATGACCCCGGGCATGACTGCCGAAGGGTTGCTCGGGCTCTGGCAGCGGGCCGATGTCGTCCAGTACAGCCTCACCCTGGTCGAAGGCTGGAATTTCCGCCAACTGCGTGCCGCGTTGGCCAAGCAGGTCAAGCTGGAACAGACCCTGGCCGGTGCCAGCGATGATGAAGTGATGAAGCGCCTCGGTCTGGAAGGCCAGCATCCCGAGGGGCGATTCTTCCCCGATACCTACCGTTATGTACGCGGCATGCGTGATACGGACCTGCTTCGCCAGGCTCACCAGCGCCTGGAGCAGGTCCTGGACGAGGAGTGGCAATCCCGTGCCCAGGGTTTGCCCTACAAGGATGCCTATGACGCATTGATCATGGCCTCGATGGTGGAAAAGGAGACCGGCGTCCCGGAGGAGCGTGGGCAGATCGCCGGCGTGTTCATCCGTCGCCTCCAGCAGGGCATGCTGCTGCAGACCGACCCCACGGTGATCTACGGCCTGGGTGAGCGCTACACCGGCAAGATCACCCGCGCCCACCTGCGCGAGGCGACGCCCTACAACACCTACGTCATCGCCGGAATGCCGCCGACGCCCATCGCCATGGTGGGGCGCGAGGCCATCCACGCGGCCCTCAACCCGGTGGAAGGCAAAAGCCTCTACTTCGTCGCCCGTGGCGACGGTAGCCACGTTTTTTCGGAGACCCTCGAAGCGCACAACAAGGCGGTCCGTGAGTTCCAGCTCAACCGCCGTGCGGACTACCGCTCGAGTCCCGCTCCCGTCAGCAAGAAGGACACCCCGTGAACGGCCTGTTCATTACGCTCGAAGGCCCCGAAGGGGCCGGCAAGAGCACCAACCGCGACTTCATCGCCTCTCGCCTGCGCGAGCGTGGCGTTGAAGTCCTGCTAACCCGCGAGCCCGGTGGCACACCGTTGGCCGAACGCATCCGCGAGCTGCTGCTGGCGCCCAGTGACGAGTCGATGGCGGTGGATACCGAGCTGCTGCTGATGTTCGCCGCCCGCGCCCAGCACCTGGACCGCGTCATCCGTCCCGCGCTTGAGGCCGGGCAGGTGGTGCTGTGTGATCGCTTCACCGACGCCACCTACGCCTACCAGGGCGGTGGCCGGGGTGTGTCGATGGCGCGTATTGCCGAACTGGAGCGCTTCGTCCAGGGCAGCCTGCGTCCGGACCTGACCCTGGTGTTCGACCTGCCGGTGGAAGTGGGCCTCCAGCGCGCCGCAGCCCGTGGCCGGCTGGACCGTTTCGAACAGGAGGACCGCAGCTTCTTCGACGCCGTTCGCCAGGCCTATCTTGAGCGTGCCGCCCAGGCGCCCGAGCGTTATCGGGTGATCGATGCGGCGAAGCCCCTGGCCGATGTCCAGCGTTACCTGGATGCCCTTCTGCCGGAGTTGCTGGAGCGCTGCCATGGCTGAAGCCTACCCCTGGCAGGACTCGCTCTGGCAGCACCTGGCCGGTCGCCCGCGTCATGCCCATGCCTACCTGCTGCATGGGCCGGCCGGCATCGGCAAGCGTGCGCTCGCCGAACGCCTGATGGCACGGCTGCTGTGCCAGCAACCTGCGGGAAACGATGCCTGTGGCCAGTGCAAGTCCTGTTTCCTGCTGGCGGCGGGCACTCACCCTGACAACTACGTGCTGGAGCCCGAGGAGGTCGACAAGGCAATCCGTGTCGATCAGGTGCGAGACTTGGTGGATTTCGTCGTGCAGACCGCTCAGTTGGGGGGGCGCAAGGTCGTACTGCTGGAGCCGGCGGAGTCCATGAACCTGAACGCGGCCAACGCCCTGCTCAAGAGTCTGGAGGAGCCTTCCGGCGACACTGTGCTGCTGCTCATCAGCCACCAGCCGAGCCGCCTGCTGCCTACCATCAAGAGTCGCTGTGTGCAGCAGGCGTGCCCGTTGCCCGGCGAGGCGGAGAGTCTGGCCTGGCTCGCCCGGGCCCTGCCCGACAGTGATGCCGCGACCCGCTCGGACCTGTTGGCCCTGGCCGGCGGTTCGCCCCTGACCGCGTTGCGTCTGCACGGACAAGGCGTGCTGGAGCAGCGTGCCCAGGTGGTGGAGGGGGTGAAGAAACTGATCAAGCAGCAAGTCGGCGTCAGCCAGTTGGCCGAAGGCTGGAACGCGGTACCGCTGGTGCTGCTGTTCGACTGGTTCTGCGATTGGGCCCAGTTGATGCTGCGCTACCAGTTGACGCAGGACGAAGCAGGGCTGGGGCTGGCGGACATGCGCAAGGTCGTCCAGTACCTGGCGGACAAATCCTCCCAGGCCAAGGTGCTGGCGATGCAGGAGTGGCTCCTGCAGCAGCGGCAGAAGGTGCTGGGCAAGGCCAATCTCAACCGTGTCTTGCTTCTCGAAGCCTTGCTGGTGCAGTGGGCAAGCTTGCCCGGACCGGGCTAGAATCGCCCACTGAGCCAGCCAGCAGGAACGCCGAATGAGTCTCCCACCCAATCTAGGCCCGCGTAACGGGATCCTGTCCCTGACGATCAAGGACAAGTCCGTGCTCTACGCCGCCTACATGCCGTTCATCAAGAACGGTGGCCTGTTCATCCCCACCAACAAGAGCTACAAGCTCGGTGACGAGGTGTTCATGCTGCTGAACCTGATGGATGAGCAGGAGAAGATCCCGGTGGCGGGCAAGGTGGTGTGGATCACCCCGAAGGGCGCCCAGGGCAATCGGGCTGCCGGCATCGGCGTGCAGTTCAACGATGGCGACACCACCGCCCGCAACAAGATCGAGACCTACCTGGCCGGCGCGCTGAAGTCCGATCGTCCCACCCACACCATGTAATCTCCGGCGCCGCCCAGGCGGCGCTTCCCTGTATCCCTCCAGTGGCACCCCGCACCATGTTGGTCGACTCTCATTGTCATCTTGATCGCCTTGACCTGGCTGCCCATGGCGGCTCCCTCGATGCAGCGCTCGATGCGGCGCGCGCCCGGGGCGTTGGGCAATTCCTCTGCATTGGCGTGAGCGCCGACAACGCTGCCGCAGTGAAGGCCCTGGCCGACCGCTACGGTGATGTGCACTGCTCGGTCGGCGTACACCCGCTGGATCTCGCGCCTGGTCAGCCTCCAGCCCTGGACTGGTTGCTGCAGGAACTGGATCACCCGCGTGTGGTGGCCATTGGCGAGACCGGGCTCGACTATCACTACGAGCCGGAGGCAGCGGAGCTCCAGCAGCAGGCTTTCCAACTGCACCTCGAGGCTGCACGGATCACCGGCAAGCCGGTCATCGTCCACACCCGCGAGGCGCGGGCGGACACCCTTGCCCTGCTGCGAGAAGCTGCCTTGCCCCAGGCAGGCGTGTTGCATTGCTTCACCGAAGACTGGGACATGGCCCGGGCTGCGCTCGACATCGGCTTCTATATCTCCCTTTCAGGGATCGTCACCTTCCGCAATGCCGAGGCGCTGCGCGAGGTCGCTCGCCAGGTGCCTGCCGATCGGTTGCTGGTAGAGACGGATTCCCCCTACCTGGCACCGGTGCCCCACCGGGGCAAGGCGAACCTGCCGCAGTATGTGCGCGAGGTGGCGGAGTTCCTGGCGGAGCTGCGAGGTGTGTCCTATGACGCGCTGGCCGAGCAGACCACGGCCAACTTCTACCGTCTGTTCCCGCTGGCCCAATCGGCTGCCTGACGCACAGGCAAAAAAAACCCGGGTTCTGGGGGATGAATCCGGGTCAAGACCATTAGGAGTAAAACAAAGTACGCGATCCTCGGTACTTTGGCCGGCGGGGCACTTGGGGGGAGATGCCGCGCACCGGTAAAGGGAAGTATTGGCCAATATCCCCGAGCGTCCAGAGCAGATCGGTCGTTTTTTAAACAGATTTGGAATACTCCCGCCCCCGCTGAGTCCCCCCTGTTCCTGCCTACCGTCTTGCATGCCGTAGCCCCAAAGAATGGGCGCAACATGACTTTTTCCCTTTGATCGGGCTTGCGATGGGCGTCGAATCGTCTGGCGTCGTCTTATAGATTGCTGATCGAATCCGGTCGGATTGATGTCTGGATGACTTCCAAGCGTACTGTTTGGAGGGGGCGAAACCCTTCTGGGTCGCGCTTTCCAGCCATCCGGGGGCGTGTCGGCTGCTGCCTAATATGCCCGGCTGGGTGCTGGCAATACGCTCATAGTCGGATGTTCCGTGCATTTTGCCGGCATTTAGGCATAATACCCGGCTTGATTTTTGACCCTATAGTCCCTTTATGCAGAAAGAACCCCGTAAAGTCCGTGAGTTTCGCCGCCGCGAGCAGGAAATCCTCGATACCGCGCTCAAACTGTTCCTGGAGCAGGGCGAGGACAGCGTCACCGTCGAGATGATTGCCGACGCAGTGGGTATCGGCAAAGGCACGATCTACAAGCACTTCAAGTCCAAGGCCGAGATCTACCTGCGCCTGATGCTGGACTATGAGCGCGACCTGAACGAACTGCTCCACTCGGCGGACGTGGATCGCGACAAGGAAGCCCTGTCCCGTGCCTATTTCGAGTTCCGGATGCGGGATCCGCAGCGCTACCGCCTGTTCGATCGCCTGGAAGAAAAGGTGGTGAAGAACAGCCAGGTGCCCGAGATGGTGGAGCAACTGCACAAGATCCGCGCGTCCAACTTCGAGCGCCTGACCCAGTTGATCAAGGGGCGTATCGCCGAAGGCAAGCTGGAAGACGTACCGCCTTACTTCCACTACTGCGCGGCCTGGGCGCTGGTGCATGGCGCCGTTGCGCTCTACCACTCGCCTTTCTGGAGCAACGTCCTGGAAGACCAGGAAGGCTTCTTCCAGTTCCTGATGGACATCGGCGTGCGCATGGGCAACAAGCGCAAGCGTGACAATGAGTCGCCATCCGGCTGAATGATGGACGCCTGCTGGGCGCCGAGCCATGGGACGGGCTCGGGGCCCGGCGATATACTGCGCCACCCCCTCCTCGGAGCGTCCCGTGATCGTCGATCGACAAGGCAGGCGGTTTCGTAACCTGCGCATCAGCCTCACTGCCGCTTGCAACTATGCCTGCACCTACTGCGTGCCTGACGGCAAGCGCCTGGTCGCCGCCCATGACGAGTTGCCTGCCGATGCGCTGGTGCGCGGTGTGGCCTACCTGATCGAAGCCGCAGGCATCGAACGGTTGCGCATCACCGGCGGAGAGCCCTTGGTCAGCCCCAAGCTCGAAGCCTTTCTGGATGGCATCGGCCAGCTCGGTCTCGATGACATCAGCCTGACCACCAATGGCCAGCTGCTTTCCCGCAAGTTTCCCGCGCTGCTTGCCAGCGGCATCCGTCGCCTCAATGTTTCCCTGGATACCCTCGATGCGGATGCCTTCCGCCGGATCGCCAGGGGAGGAGACCTGGCGTCCGTGCTTCGTGGAATGGATGAAGCGGCCGCTGCCGGGATCAGGATCAAGGTCAACATGGTACCGCTGCGGGGCCAGAACCTCGACCAGGTGCTGCCCCTGCTGGAGTACTGCCTGGCGCGCGGTTTCGAGCTGCGCTTCATCGAGCTGATGCGCATGGGGCACCTGGCACGCGACGCGGCTGGTTTCCAGCGTCAGTTCGTCGGCCTGGATGAACTGCTGGCCGCCGTTGGCGAACGGTACGCCTATGTTCAGGCCGATGCGCCGGTGGACGCGACCGCGTTGCGCTATGAGATTCCGGGACGCGGCCACTTCGGGGTGATCGCCAATGAGAGCGTGCCCTTCTGCCGGACCTGTTCGCGCCTGCGCCTGTCGTCCACGGGCTGGCTGCATGGCTGCCTGTCCTCCAGCAATCGTCACTATGTGGGGGACTTGCTGCACAAACCCCGTCACCAGGCACTCCCTGCACTGCAGCGGCTGCTCGTCAGCGCATTGGCGGACAAGCAGGATGTCGCCTTCTCCGGTGGTGTGACGGTCATGAAGATCATCGGCGGCTGATGGCCGCCTCGGCGAGAAACAGCCCATGAGCTTTCCCGTTTCCTATATCGAACCCGTGTTCCGGCCGCCGAGTGAGGCGAACTCCCTGATCCTGCCGGTGACCAACGGCTGTTCGTGGAACCAGTGCACCTTTTGCGAGATGTACACGCAGCCCCAGAAGAAATTCCGGGCACGTGACGAAGCGCAAGTGCTGGAGGAAATCCGTCGTTGCGGCGAACAACTGATCGTCCAGCGGGTTTTCCTGGCTGATGGCGATGCGCTGGTGCTGCCGACTCACCGCCTGCTGACGATCCTCCGCGCCATTGCCGAGCACCTGCCGGAGGTGACGCGTGTCTCCAGCTATTGCCTGCCGAGGAACTTGCGTCGCAAATCGGTCGAGGAGCTAAAGGAGCTGGCCGATGCGGGCTTGGGGATGGTGTATGTCGGTGCCGAGTCGGGGGACGACGAGGTGCTGGACCGGGTCAACAAGGGTGAAACCGCGGCCTCGACCCGCGATGCATTGCTGAAGCTCGGCGAGGCTGGCATCGCCCGTTCGGTGATGATCCTCAACGGGCTGGGCGGAACGGGGCTCAGTGACCAGCATGCTGATCATTCCGCGCAGTTGATGAACGAGACCCAGCCCGAATTTCTCTCCACGCTGGTGGTCAGCTTTCCAATGGGGGATGACCGCCTGCGGTCGCGTTTCGAGGATTTCCGTCCCCTGGACCAGATCGGCCTGTTCCGCGAAGTCGAGCGGATGCTGGAGGGGCTGGAGCTGCACGACACGGTCTTTCGCAGTGACCATGCGTCCAACTACCTGGTCCTCAAGGGGCAGCTGGGAGCGGACAAGCCGCGCCTGCTGGAGCAGGTGCGCCAGGCCATCGCTGCGCCTGGGCGCGCCAATCTTCGCCAGGAATGGCAGCGCGGGTTGTGATGGCGCGGAACCTGCATTTCATACCGCCAGTGCCGGATTTACGTCGCTGGACGGAGGAACGTTATGCATAGGCTGATGGTGTTGCTGGTGATCGTGGCGTTGGGTGGCTGCATGAAGGTGAGCGACCTGGCCCTGGGCGCGCGGGACCACATGAGCGATGCGGGCCTGCTGGACCACAGCGAGACGCGCCGTGCCAATACGTGGCGCCTGCAGGCGGACTCCCTCATCTATATCGCCCAGAGCGCCTTCATGCCGGAGAACGGCACCCATACCCGGCCGAACGTGGTGGCGGAGGAGGCGTTCCGGGGCTTCGTCGAGTATTTCCCCATGGTCCGTCGCGCACGCCAGCCAGTGAGCCTGGAGCAGGCGATGAGCGAGGCGCGGGCGGTTGGGGCGAACTACCTGCTGTATACGCGCTTCGCCGATGCGGATGACCGGATCGGCACGCTGGAAGAGTGGGAGGACCAGGAAGCGGTGGATCGGCTCGGCGTCGACAACGGCGTGATCCAGCTGATGCTGATCGAGACCAACACCCGCTACCTGGTGGACACCGCGCGGATCACCAACCGCGGCGGGCTGTTCACCTTCTATGACCAGAAGCCCGAGGACCTGATCGGTCCGCCCCTGAGAGAGTACGCGCGCAGCCTGTTGGGGCTGAGCCGCTGAGGAGGATGCCATGAGCGATACAGGCAAGGCAGGTGATCTGCTGGCACAGCTGCCCAAGGGAAAGGGGCTGCCACCTGTCCACCTGTGGAACCCCGATTTCTGTGGCGACATCGACATGCGCATCGCCCGGGACGGGACCTGGTACTACCTTGGTTCGCCCATCGGGCGGAAGCCGATGGTGCGGCTGTTCTCGTCCATCATCCGCCGTGACGGCGATGACTACTTCCTGGTGACACCGGTGGAAAAGGTCGGCATCACCGTCGAGGACGCGCCCTTTGTTGCGGTAAGTGTCGAGGTGAGCGGGGAGGGCGAGCGTCAGGTGCTGCGCTTCGTCACGCATGTCGAGGACGAGGTGGAGGCCGGCGCCGAGCATCCCATTCGCGTGGTGATCGATCCGGTCACCCAGGAGCCTTCGCCCTATGTGCATGTGCGGGCCAACCTGGAGGCGCTGATCCACCGCAACGTCTTCTACCAACTGGTCGAGCTGGCGGTGGTGCGCGAGATCGATGGTCGTCGCTGGCTGGGGGTGTGGTCGGGCGGGAAGTTCTTCCCGATCGGCGAGGAGCCTTGATCGGCTTCCCACAAGCAACAAAAAAGGCCCCTTGGGGCCTTTTCTGTTTGTTGCGATTACATGTTGGGGTAGTTCGGGCCGCCGGTGCCTTCCGGGGCAACCCAGGTGATGTTCTGCGCCGGGTCCTTGATGTCGCAGGTCTTGCAGTGGACGCAGTTCTGGGCGTTGATCTGGAAGCGCTTGTTGCCGTCTTCCTGGGTCACCACCTCGTATACGCCGGCCGGGCAGTAGCGTTGGGCGGGTTCGTCGTACAGCGGCAGGTTCTTCTCGAGCGGAATGCTCGGGTCGGTGAGCTTCAGGTGGCAGGGTTGTTCCTCTTCATGGTTGGTGTTGGAGAGGAATACCGAGGACAGCTTGTCGAAGCTGATCTTGCCGTCCGGCTTCGGATAGTCGATGCGCTGGGACTGGGCGGCGGGCTTCAGGCAGGCGTAGTCCGGCTTGTTGTCACGCAGGGTGAAGGGGATCTTGCCGCCGAACCAGTTCTGGTCGATGTAGTTGAACGCACCGCCGACCAGGGCGCCGTACTTGTGGATGGCGGCACCGAAGTTGCGGCTGCAGAACAGCTCGTCGTACAGCCAGCTGGACTTGAAGGCATCGACGTAGCCGGTCAGTTCGTCGCCACCTTCTTTGCCAGCGGCCAGGGCGGCGGCGATGGCCTCCGCAGCGAGCATGCCGGACTTCATGGCGGTGTGGCTGCCCTTGATCTTGGCGAAGTTCAGGGTGCCCAGGTCGCAGCCGATCAGCGCGCCGCCCGGGAAGACCATCTTCGGCAGGGAGTTCAGACCGCCCTTGCAGATGGCGCGGGCACCGTAGGCGACGCGCTTGCCGCCTTCCAGGTACTGCTTGATCACCGGGTGGTGCTTGTAGCGCTGGAACTCGTCGAACGGCGAAAGGTAGGGGTTGGCGTAGGACAGGTCGATGATCAGACCCACGACCACCTGGTTGTTCTCCAGGTGATAGAGGAAGGACCCGCCGGTGTTCTCGGTGCCCATGATGTCCATCGGCCAGCCGGCGGTGTGCACCACCAGGCCCTGCTCGTGCTTGGACGGGTCGATGTCCCAGATCTCCTTGATGCCGATGCCGTAGTGCTGGGCGTCGGCCTCGGAGTCGAGGTTGTATTTCTTGATCAGCTGCTTGCCGATGTGGCCACGGCAGCCTTCGGCGAACAGGGTGTACTTGGCACGCAGTTCCATGCCGGGGGTGTAGTAGCCTTCCTTCGGATGGCCTTCCCGGTCGACACCGAGGTCGCCGGTGACGATGCCGCGCACCACGCCATTCTCGTCGATCAGCGCTTCCTGGGCGGCGAAGCCCGGGTAGATCTCGACGCCCAGGCCTTCGGCCTGCTGGGCCAGCCAGCGGCACAGGTTGCCCAGGGAGATGATGTAGTTGCCCTCGTTGTGCATGGTCTTGGGCACGAAGAGGTCGGGGATCTTGATCGCGCCCTCGGCATCCTTGAGCATATAGATGTCGTCGCGCTTGACCGGAGTGTTCAGCGGAGCGCCCAGCTCCTTCCAGTCAGGGAACAGTTCGTTGAGCGCGCGGGGTTCGAAGACTGCACCCGAGAGGATGTGGGCGCCGACTTCGGAACCTTTCTCGACCACGCATACGCTGATCTCCTGACCAGCTTCGGCGGCCTTCTGCTTCAGTCGGCATGCTGCGGACAGGCCAGACGGGCCGGCGCCGACGATGACGACGTCGAATTCCATGTATTCGCGTTCCACTGTCTATCTCCTCAAGGCTCTCTTCGATGTTTTATGTGGGAGGGCTAGGCTCGATCCCTGACCAGAGCTGGCGCATTATATCCACACCCTTTGGCGGGTCCAATACAAACGTTTGTTTGAATTTTGTCAAAGCCTGATAGGATAAGGCTCTGCGGCTTATGACTGGGTATTTTCCCGTATTGACCGGTTTGGGTGTTACGGTCAAGATACGGTCGGTTTTGCACTCGCCGTATGGGCTGACCGTCGGTTCCGGCCGATGAGCATCACCCGCCAGGTTCGCCTTGGCGACATTCTTATTTCACCGGAGAGTAACGAGGAATCCATGAAGGTTCTTGTAGCTGTCAAACGAGTGGTCGACTACAACGTCAAGGTCCGCGTCAAGGCGGACAACTCCGGCGTCGACCTCGCCAACGTCAAGATGTCGATGAACCCCTTCTGCGAGATCGCTGTCGAAGAGGCCGTGCGTCTGAAGGAAAAAGGCGTCGCGACCGAAATCGTCGTCGTCACCATTGGCCCGAACACCGCTCAAGAGCAGCTGCGTACTGCCCTGGCCCTCGGTGCTGACCGCGCCATCCTGGTCGAGTCGGCCGATGAGCTGAATTCCCTGGCCGTCGCCAAGCTGCTGAAAGCCGTCGTGGACAAGGAGCAACCCCAGCTCGTGATCCTCGGCAAGCAGTCCATCGACAGCGACAACAACCAGACCGGCCAGATGCTGGGCGCCCTCACTGGCTTCGCCCAGGGCACCTTCGCCTCCAAGGTCGATGTCGCTGGCGACAAGGTCAACGTCACCCGTGAGATCGACGGCGGCCTGCAGACCGTGGCCCTGAACCTCCCGGCCATCGTCACCACCGACCTGCGTCTGAACGAGCCGCGCTACGCTTCGCTGCCGAACATCATGAAGGCCAAGAAGAAGCCGCTGGACGTGGTTACCCCCGACGCCCTGGGCGTTTCCACCGCCTCCACCGTCAAGACCCTGAAAGTCGAAGCGCCTGCTGCCCGCAGCGCCGGCATCAAGGTCAAGTCCGTGGCTGAACTGGTCGAGAAACTGAAGAACGAGGCGAAGGTAATCTAAATGGCTATCCTGGTTATCGCTGAACACACTAACTCCGCCCTGGCCGCCGCTACCCTGAACGTAGTGACCGCTGCCCAGAAGATCGGCGGCGACATTCACGTCCTGGTTGCCGGTTCCGGCGTTGGCGGTGCTGCCGAAGCGGCTGCCAAGGTTGCTGGCGTTTCCAAGGTACTGGTTGCTGACAACGCGGCTTTCGCCCATCAGCTGCCGGAAAACGTCGCGCCCCTGATCGCCGAGCTGGGCAAGGGCTACAGCCACGTTCTGGCTGCTGCCACCACCAACGGCAAGAACTTCCTGCCGCGCGCTGCTGCGCTGCTGGACGTCGACCAGATCTCCGAGATCATCGCCGTTGAAAGTGCCGACACCTTCAAGCGTCCGATCTACGCCGGTAACGCCATTGCCACCGTGCAGTCCACTGCTGCCATCAAGGTGATCACCGTTCGTACCACCGGCTTCGACGCTGCTGCTGCCGAAGGTGGCTCCGCCGCCATCGAAGCCGTGGGCGCTGCCAACGACGCTGGCAAGTCCGCCTTCGTGGGTGAAGAGCTGGCCAAGTCCGACCGTCCCGAACTGACCGCAGCCAAGATCGTCGTCTCCGGCGGCCGTGGCATGGGCAACGGTGACAACTTCAAGCACCTGTACTCCCTGGCCGACAAGCTGGGCGCTGCCGTCGGTGCTTCCCGCGCCGCCGTCGACGCCGGCTTCGTGCCGAACGACATGCAGGTCGGCCAGACCGGCAAGATCGTCGCCCCGCAGTTGTACATCGCCGTGGGCATCTCCGGTGCCATCCAGCACCTGGCCGGCATGAAGGACTCCAAGGTCATCGTCGCCATCAACAAGGACGAAGAAGCCCCGATCTTCCAGGTGGCTGACTACGGCCTGGTGGCTGACCTGTTCGAAGCCGTACCCGAGCTGGAAAAGCTGGTCTGATCCCGCTGCTCCAGTCGTGAAGAAGCCCGCTTCCTGGCGGGCTTTTTCATGCCTGCATGATTCCTGGCGGCAACCTTCCTGACCTGTCTCCTGATGTCTGCACGTACGTCCCTGCTTCGCTCATGGACGGCGCTGCAGCCCCCGTTCGACTCCCAACAAAAAGCCCGCCATGAGGCGGGCTCTTCGAGCGATCCAGCCGGTCTCAGCGTGTCAGCTTCAGGCTGCGAACCATCGCCAGGGTCATCAGCAGGGCGGTGGCAGCCCAGCCGATGGCCTGGATGTTGCCCAGGGTTTCCTCGACGAGCTGGGGAATGATCCCCAGGCCGATCATCAGGGCCAGCAGCAGCGTCTCGCGGCGCGAGGCGCTGACCGGGCGGGCGAGATAGAACAGCGCCGGCAGCAGCAGTGCTGCGCTGGGGAAGCTGCGGTAGCGCGCATCGAACACCAGGCCCAGCATCAGCACCGCGCCGACGAAGCCGGCACCGAGCAGCCACCAGCCGCCACGGGCTTCCAGCCAGGCGAACAGGCGTTCACGCGCTGCACCTCGGGCGGACAGACTCAGCACACCGTGGGCCAGCACCACCAGGTTCAGCGCCACGATGGTGGCGGCCCAGGCCCACTCGCCGGCATAGCGTGCGGTCACGCGGGTCAGCTCGGCCCACATGCCGATGCTGCCGGCGCCCAGGGCGGCCAGCAGCGGCATCAGCCAGGCCGCGCGCACCGAGGCGGGGCGGCCACCCAGAGCGAGGGCGACCAGGAACAACAGGGCGCTGGCGCCCAGCCAGTTCGGCCAGTGGGGGAGGTTGGAGACCGGCCCGGCCAGCACGCCTTTCTCGGTACGGTCGGCGCTGAACAGGCCCCAGTAGCCGCCCACCGCGCCTTCGCTGACGCGCTTCCAGGGCTGGTCGAAGGCTTCGATCAGGTTGTAGCGCCAGCCGTTTTCCTCGGCCATGTGGACGAAGCCACGGATGAACTTGGCCTCGTTCACGCGGCTGGGCAGGGCGGTTTCGCGCTGGCGTCCCTCGCTGGGCCAGCCGGTCTCGCCGATCAGGATGTCCTTGGGCGCGAAGCGCTTGCCGAAGTCCTCGCGGATCTCGCCGACGTGGGCGAGGGCCTCGTCGATCCCCGCCGGGTCGTCTTCCCAGTAGGGCAGCAGGTGGATGGTGAGGAAGTCCACCGCCGGAGCCACCTCCGGATGGCGCAGCCAGAACTCCCACACATCGGCGTAGGTCACCGGTTGCTTCACCTGGGCTTTCACCTCGGTGATGAGCTTGGCCAACTGGGCGCCGGTCACCTCCTTGCGCAGCAGGGTCTCGTTACCGACGATCACTGCCTCGACCACGTCCGGGTTGGCGTTGGCGGCTTTCACCAGCGCGGTGATTTCCTTGCCGGTGTCCACCGGGTTGCCGTTGACCCAGGCGCCGAGCATCAGCTTCAGCCCATGCTTGCGAGCCAGCTCCGGCATGGCTTCGAGGCCGGTCATCGAATAGGTGCGCACGCAGTGGAAGCGCGTCGCCAGCAGCGCCAGGTCGGCATCCATGCGTTCGGGGCGCAGGACGAACGGCTGGTCGAACGGCGATTGGTCCTTGTCGAACGGGCTGTAGGACGCGCATTGCAGCTTGTGGGTCGGCGTGGCGGCGTCCGGCAGGATCACCGGCTTGCCCTGGCCGTACCAGAGGCCGGCGAGCGACAACAGGGCGATCAGAGATGCGAACAGGTAGGGGAACAGGGGGAATCGGCTGGTTGGGCTCATTGGATGTGTCGCGGCTGGCGGCAAAGCGCCGAATCTTAGCGGATTAGCACCCTGCGTAGGAATGTGCCTTTCCTTCCGACCCGCCGCTGCCTGTGTCCAGTCGTTACCGATGCCCTCAGGCGTGGCGATGACCCCAGCCCGCAAAGCCGTTCGCACCATCGATGCCGCGGGCTTCCAGGCGCTTCCAGAGCTTCTCGTGCAGGTGGAAACCCACCGAGTTCACCAAGGGTTCCACCAGGGCCACCAGGCCGCCGACCGTCACGCTGCCGGTGAGCAGGTAGGCCACCGTGAAGGCGATGCCGAAGTGCATGAGGGTGAAGGTCACGGTCTTGAGCATGATGGTGCTCCGCAGTTGAGAATGATTCATGTTAGCCAGGCTAATGGCCGTGCGGCGCGGAAGGAAATGCAACGCGGGAATAGTGGCGATAGCCCCGGTCAATCAAGGGTGTACGACCTTGGTCTAGAAAGCGGCGGCGCTACGACTAAGGTCGTCTGTCACCCGTGCATGGTCGATCTAGAGTTGCTTTCACCACCCATGTGCTGTGGAGGACAACAACAAAATGAACGACAGCATTTACCAACGGATTCACGAGAATCCACGCTTCAAGGAACTGGTGACCAAGCGTGAACGTTTCGCCTGGTTGCTCTCTGCCATCATGCTCGGCCTCTACCTGGCCTTCATCCTGCTGATCGCCTTCGAGCCGCAAGTACTGGGCATGCGCCTCAGTGCCGATTCGCCGATCACCCTCGGCATCCCGATCGGCGTCGGGATCATCCTCACCGCCTTCGTCCTGACCGGTGTCTACGTGCGCCGCGCCAACGGCGAGTTCGACCGGCTGAACCAGGAAATCCTCAAGGAGGCGCAGCAATGAGCGCGCGTATTCTCTCGCTTCTTGCCGCCGCGGGCCTGATGGTCGCCGCGCCGGCACTCTGGGCAGCCGGTGCCATCGAAGGCGATGTGCAACGCCAGCCGGTGAACGTGTCCGCCATCGTCATGTTCGTGGCCTTCGTCGGCTTCACCCTCTGCATCACCTACTGGGCCTCCAAGCGCAGCAAGTCGACTGCCGACTTCTACACCGCCGGCGGCAGCATCACCGGCTTCCAGAACGGCCTGGCCATCGCCGGCGACTACATGTCCGCCGCGTCCTTCCTGGGCATTTCCGCGCTGGTATTCACCTCGGGCTATGACGGCCTGATCTACTCCATCGGCTTCCTCGTCGGTTGGCCGGTGATCCTGTTCCTGATCGCCGAACGCCTGCGCAACCTCGGCAAGTACACCTTCGCCGACGTCGCCTCCTACCGCCTGAAGCAGAAGGAAATCCGCACCCTCTCTGCCTGCGGTTCGCTGGTGGTGGTGGCCTTCTACCTGATCGCGCAGATGGTCGGTGCCGGCAAGCTGATCGAGTTGCTGTTCGGCCTGAACTACCACGTCGCCGTGGTCCTGGTGGGCATCCTGATGGTCTGCTACGTGCTGTTCGGCGGCATGCTGGCCACCACCTGGGTCCAGATCATCAAGGCCGTGCTGCTGCTCTCCGGCGCCTCCTTCATGGCGATCATGGTGCTCAAGCACGTCAACTTCGACTTCGCTGCCCTGTTCAGCGAGGCCATCAAGGTCCACCCGAAAGGCGAGGCCATCATGAGCCCCGGCGGCTTGGTGAAAGACCCGATCTCGGCCATCTCCCTGGGCCTGGCGCTGATGTTCGGCACCGCTGGCCTGCCGCACATCCTGATGCGATTCTTCACCGTGAGCGATGCCAAGGAAGCTCGTAAATCGGTGTTCTTCGCCACCGGCTTCATCGGCTACTTCTACATCCTGACCTTCATCATCGGCTTCGGCGCCATCCTGCTGGTCAGCACCAACCCTGCCTTCAAGGACGCCACCGGCGCCCTCATCGGCGGCAACAACATGGCGGCGGTGCACCTGGCCAACGCCGTGGGTGGCAGCCTGTTCCTCGGCTTCATCTCCGCCGTTGCCTTCGCCACCATCCTCGCGGTCGTGGCAGGCCTGACCCTGGCGGGCGCCTCGGCCGTGTCCCACGACCTGTACGCCTCCGTGGTCAAGAAGGGCAAGGCCAACGAAAAGGATGAGCTGCGCGTCTCGAAGATCACCACCGTCGCACTGGGCGTCCTGGCCATCGGCCTGGGCATCCTGTTCGAGAAGCAGAACATCGCCTTCATGGTGGGCCTGGCCTTCTCCATCGCCGCCAGCTGCAACTTCCCGGTGCTGATCCTTTCCATGTACTGGAAGAAGCTGACCACTCGTGGCGCCATGATCGGTGGCTGGCTGGGCCTGGTAACGGCTGTCACGCTGATGATCCTCGGCCCGACCATCTGGGTTCAGATCCTCGGCCACGCCGAAGCCATCTACCCCTACGAGTACCCGGCCCTGTTCTCCATCCTGGTGGCCTTCGTCGGTATCTGGTTCTTCTCCATCACCGACAAGTCCGCAGCGGCTGATGAAGAGCGTGCGCGCTTCTTCCCGCAGTTCGTCCGCTCCCAGACCGGCCTGGGTGCCAGTGGCGCCGTCGCCCACTGATCGCTCGGCCAACAAGAAGAAGGGCAGCCATTGGCTGCCCTTTTTCTTTTCCGAGCCGGTCGTTCGCCGCGCTAGATGCGGCCCAGCAGCATCAGCACGATGAGGATCACCAACAGCGCACCGACGATACCGGACGGGCCATAGCCCCAGGAGCGGGAGTGCGGGAAGACCGGCAGTCCGCCGACCAGCAGGAGGATCAGGATCAGCAGCAGGATGGTGCTCAGGCCCATGGTGGACTCCTTGTTTCTGATTGGTTCTGGACTTCCTGGCGCAGGGCGGCGAGGCTTTGCGGCCTTTTCTACCCGTGCCTATGTGTTCCGACTTCAGCGGTGCGCAGCGGGTTCAGGGTGTTTTCATTCCAGCCTTATCAAGGAGGCGGCGCGGGGATGCGCCGACAGCGAGCGGATGATCGAACGGATCGCGGCGGATGCGGTGGTGCTGGTGCACCTGGCCTTCATTCTTTTCGTGCTGCTGGGTGGGTTGGCTGTGCTGATGCGCACCTGGATGGCGATGCTGCATCTGCCGGCCGTGGCCTGGGGCGCCTGCGTGGAACTGCTGCACCTGCGCTGTCCGCTGACGGACCTGGAAAACAGCTTGCGGCACGCGGCTGGCGAGTCGGGGTACCCCGGTGGCTTCGTCGAGCGCTACATCTTGCCGGTGATCTACCCGGCCGGGTTGACCGACGCCATCCAGCTCTGGCTGGGCGCCGTGGTCATCAGCCTCAACCTGCTGGTCTACGGGCTGGTGCTGTGGCGGGCGCTGAAGCGCCGCACGGCCTTCTGAGGCGTTCTCGGGGATGCCGCTCGCGGGGCGCTGCGCAAGCCCGTGAAGCAACGTTTTGCACCGGTCATTCAGCGTCCTGATTTCGCGCTTCGGCGCCAGGGGCCTCGCTACACTGCGGGCATCTAGCACAGCAGAAGGCACCCTCACCATGCACAACCGCATCATGATCACTGGCGCCGGCTCGGGCCTGGGCCGCGAGATCGCCCTGCGCTGGGCCCGCGAAGGCAGCAAGCTCGCCCTGTCCGATGTCAACGAGGCCGGCCTGGCGGAAACCCTCGCCCTGGTTCGCGAAGCCGGCGGCGATGGCTTCACCCAGCGTTGCGACGTGCGTGACTACAGCCAGCTCACCGCATTCGCCCAGGCCTGCGAGCAGAAGCTCGGCGGCATCGACATCATCGTCAACAACGCCGGAGTGGCCTCCGGCGGCTTCTTCGAGGAACTGTCCCTGGAGGATTGGGACTGGCAGATCGCGATCAACCTCATGGGCGTGGTCAAGGGCTGCAAGGCCTTCCTGCCGCTGCTGCAGAAGAGCCGTGGGCGCATCGTCAACATCGCCTCCATGGCGGCGCTGATGCAGGGTCCGGCCATGAGCAACTACAACGTGGCCAAGGCCGGCGTGGTGGCCCTGTCGGAAAGCCTGCTGATCGAATTGCGCCAGGAGGGTATCGGCGTCCATGTGGTCTGCCCATCCTTCTTCCAGACCAACCTGCTGGACTCCTTCCGTGGCCCGACCCCGGCCATGAAGCAGCAGGTGGGCAAGCTGCTGGAAAGCTCGCCGATCAGCGCCGCCGACATCGCCAGCTATATCTACGACGAAGTGGCCGCCGGCACCTTCATGATCCTGCCCCACGAACAGGGCCGGATGGCCTGGACCATCAAGCAGAAGAACCCCCAGGCCCTCTACGACGAAATGGCCGCCATGGCCGAGAAAATGCGCGCCAGGAACCGTCAGGCGTCCTGATCGCTCGGTCAATTTATGGGGCTTCCAGCCTTGCCTGGCCGGGGAGGGGAGTAGTAGGGTTCCGCTCCCCGACCTGCCTGTCGACGACCCTGGAAGCCCTGTGAAGCCTGTATCCCGAGCCCTCCTGATGCTCGCCCTGGTGCTGGGCGCGATCAACCTTCGCCCCGGCATCACTTCCCTCGCCCCGCTCATCGAGCGCATTGCCGCCGAGTTGTCCCTGAGCCGCGGGCTGATCAGCCTGACCACCGCACTGCCCGTCCTCTGCATGGGGCTGCTGGCCCCGCTGGCGCCGCGTCTGGCTGTGCGCTTCGGGCTGGAGCGGGTCATCGCCGGCTGCCTGGGGTTGATCGGCTTGGCCCTGGCGGCCCGTCTCGGGTCGCACCACAGCGCCGTGCTGATCGGCAGCGCGGCCGCCCTGGGCGCCGGCATCGCCATCGCCGGCCCACTGATGTCGGGTTTCATCAAGCGCCATTTCCATGACCACGTCGGCCGGGTCGTCGCCTGGTATGCCCTGAGCATGACCGTGGGCGGTGCAGCCGGTGCGGTGCTCACCGAGCCGGTGGTGGCGCTAGCCCAGGGTGGCTGGCACCTGGGCCTGGCCGCCTGGGCCATTCCCGCCGGGGTGGCGATGCTGCTCTGGCTTTGCCTGCCCAACCGGGCCGAAAAAGCCGAGGAGGGCGGGGCGGCAGGCCTGCCCTGGCGTGAGCCGCGTGCGTGGTTGATCACCGCCTTCTTCGCCATCCAGGCCGGCTTGTTCTATGCCCTGGCCACCTGGCTGGTGGCCCGCTACGGCGAGGCCGGCTTCAGCAGCCTGCGCAGCAACAGCCTGTTCAGCCTGTTCATGCTGATGGGGCTGCCCAGTTCCTTCGTGCTGCCCTGGCTGGCCCAGCGTTTCGGCAACCGCTATCACCTGCTGCTGGCCTGCGGCTTCATCAGCACGCTGTGCCTGGCGATGATCACCTTCGCGCCGACCCAGGTGCCCGAGCTCTGGGCGCTGTTGCTGGGCCTGGGGCTCTCCGGTTCCTTCTCCCTGGCCATGGTGCTGCCGCTCTACGAGGTGAACAGTTCCCTCGCCGTCAGCCGCTGGACGGCGATGATGCTGTTCGCCGGCTACAGCCTCGGCAGCCTGACGCCGGTGCTCGCCGGCCTCGGCCGGGACCTGGCGGGCGACTACCAGGGGCCCTTCATGGTCATCACCGCGCTGGCCTCGCTGCTCTGCGTGCTGGCCTGGCTGCTGGGGCGCGGCAAGGCGGATGCGCGGAAATAGCGCGCAGTTCCTTTCCTGGCCGCCGGCCCTGTGTTAGAAGGCTGCCTCAGTTTTCCTGGAGTGCTTGTGTGGACTCTGAATCCATCGTCTATGGCTGCATCCGCGACTGGCCGTCCGATGATCCCGAGGTGCTGGATCATCGCCGCGAGACCAACCGCGCGGTGATCGAGCGCCTGCCTGCCGGCGATATCTGGCCCTTTCTCGGCCGCGAGATGTTCTCCTTCAGCCGCCGCCCCGGGCTCGGCCTCTACCAGACCCAGGTGATTCACTTCGGCGCCAGCTACCCCGCCATCGAGTACGAGTGGAACCTCTGGGTGAAGCAGTTCGAGGCGTTGCTGGAGCAGCTCTACTGGGGCAGCGCCGTGGTGCACCTGGAGACGGAGCTCAACGGCACCCACACCTTCCGCTGGGAAAGCGAACAGGGCTTCCACAGCCCGCAGGAAGCCGGCCTGCGCGTGCGCTGCGCCTGGGAACGGGAAGGCGCGTTGCGCGGTTGACATCAGGCGGCCGGCTCCGGCCGCACTCGCCCTGGAGGCACCCATGCTCAACTACCTGTGGTTCTTTCTCGCGGCGCTGTTCGAGATCGCCGGCTGCTACGCCTTCTGGATGTGGTTGCGGCTTGGACGCAGTGCGCTGTGGATCGCCCCCGGGCTGTTGAGCCTCACCCTGTTCGCCCTCCTGCTCACCCGGGTCGAAGCGGCCTACGCGGGGCGGGCCTACGCCGCCTACGGCGGGGTCTACATCGTCGCGTCACTCTGCTGGCTGGCCTTCGTCGAGCGCACCCGCCCGCTGGCCAGCGACTGGCTGGGCGCGGCGCTCTGCATCATCGGTGCCGCCATCATCCTGCTCGGGTCGCGCGTTTCCTCGTCCTGACCCCTCCGTCGCGTTCGTCTGATCCTGTTACCGGTTTGGGTGGAAAGCCGCCCTGCGACTGCTAGATTTTCGCACTCGGTGTTCGAAGATCCCTACGTCAGGCCCGCTCAACCATAACAAGCAGGACGGACCCGCCATGGATACCTGCCAATCGTTTTCGACCGTCGAAATCAAGAACCTGGTGTTCCAGCACCTGTGCGACTGCTCGCCTGCCCAGCAGGTGGTGTTCGCCGCCTGCCGCGTGCCCTTCTATGCCTGCACCCGCCTGCGCTCCGGCGAGCCGGAGGATGTGCTGGTGGTGGCCGAACTGCCCAATGGCATCCTCTATTTCGGCGAGGGTGACGAAGGCTTCGGGCTCGGCCTGCCGGACGGGCAGGGGCGGCTGCATTGCCAGGGGCAATACGCCCTCGCACTGACCCAAGCGCTCAGCCGAGCGGGTTTTCATCGCTAGGCGCGCGGGCGCTGCGCTGGGCTTATGCCTCGCTGGAATGAAGCCATAGCGAAATGATCCAATGAAATACCTTGCGTGCAAAATTAATGAGCGATAAATTTATCGCCATGAAGATTTGAGCGCTAAATGAAATCGCGCAAATCGAATCGGATCTACCCCAACGCAACCTGATCACGAGGATCGCACCATGAGCATCGAAAACGTCGTGTACCGCGCCTACGCAGAAGCCACCGGTGGCCGTGATGGCCGTGCCGTTTCCTCCGATGGCGTGCTGGACGTCGCCCTGACCACCCCGCGCGAACTGGGCGGTGCCGGCGGCTCTGGCACCAACCCCGAGCAACTTTTCGCGGCCGGTTACTCGGCGTGCTTCATCGGTGCGATGAAGTTTGTCGCGGCACGGGACAAGTACCCGATGCCGGCTGACGCCTCCATCGAAGGGATCGTCGGCATCGGCGCCATCCCCAACGGCTTCGGCATCGAGGTGGAGCTGCAGATCAGCCTGCCGGGGATGGACAAGGCCCAGGCCCGCGAACTGGTGGACAAGGCCCACATCGTCTGCCCGTACTCCAACGCCACCCGCGGCAACATCGACGTCACCCTGACCCTGGTCTGACCGTCGGCACAAATGAAGAAGGCCCCTCACGGGGCCTTTTTCATGTCAGGCGAGTTTCAGCAGGGTCATGCCGCCTACCAGCAAGCTCAGGCCGAGCCAGCCGCGCCAGGCCAGCCGCTGGCCGAACAGGGCCCAGCCCAGGGCAACGGTGGCGATGATGCCGAAGCCGCCCCAGATGGCGTAGGCCATCGACAGCTCCATGCCCTGCACCGCCTGGGCCAGCGCGGTGAAGGCCGCGAGGATGCAGAGGATGGACAGGCCGCCGAGCAGGCGCCGGCGGAAGCCGTCGGAGTACTTGAGCAGGATGTTGGCCAGGACTTCCAGGACGATGGCCACGCCCAGCCAGGCGAAGTGAATCCAGGTCACGGTGCTCATGCTGCCACCTCCTGGCGAGTCGGCTCGGTCGAGCTGTGGGTACCGAACTTGATCAGCAGGATGCCGGCGATCATCACGCCGATGCCCAGCGCCTTGGCCAGGCCGAGGCTTTCCCCCAGCCAGGCGACGCTGACGGCGGTGATCAGCACGATGCCGATGCCCTCCCAGAGGGCGTAGGCGACCCCGACCGGGACGCGTTTGACGGCCAGTGCCAGGAAGAAATACGACAGACCGATCAGCCCGTACATCAGCAGGTGCCCCAGCACCGGGTTGTTTTCGTTGGCAAAGGACATGGAGGTGGTGCCGACGACCTCGAAGAAGATCGCCGTTAGAAGATAGATCCAGGAACGCATGGTGCCCTCCCATGGGCATTGCGGGCTCGCCGGCAGTGGCGAATCGCCCGTGTTTCGGTTTCGGGTGTGCGCAGGGCGCAGGTGGCCGAAGTCGTCCGGCCCGAATGGGAGGGGCGCTACAGGTCGCCGGTCCAGTGGCCCTCGCGGGACACCAGACGGGAGAAGGACAGGGAAGGGGAGTGACTGTTCAACATAATGAACGAAATATTAACTTTAGGTATCCATGCGTATCAATCGATAGGTTTTGGCTAAATATTTCCGCAATTGTTACGGGTTTGAGCGCGCCTGCTTTCGGGGTTGGCAAAAACCTGTTCGCTTTATTGATCGTTTTGGGGCTTCGGCGCCCTGGCGCGGCAGACGCTGCCAGGGGCACCTGGAAAACGCGCTGGATGGCCCGTTTCACGGGGCTTAGACCATGGTCCAAGTCCGGTAAGACCATGGTCGAATGGCCCCACTGACAGGCGGGGGATACAAAAGACGGCATACAAAAACAACTACCCGTCGAGGTATGAGACATGAGTGCTGCTTCACTGTATCCGGTGCGTCCCGAGGTGGCTGAAAAGTCGCTGACCAACGAGGCGACCTATAAGGCCATGTACCAGCAGTCGGTGATCAACCCCGATGGTTTCTGGCGCGAGCAGGCTCAGCGCATCGACTGGATCAAGCCGTTCACCAAGGTCAAGCAGACCTCCTTCGACGACCACCACGTCGACATCAAGTGGTTCGCCGACGGCACCCTCAACCTCTCCGCCAACTGCCTGGACCGTCACCTCGCCGAGCGCGGCGACCAGCTGGCGATCATCTGGGAAGGCGACGACCCGTCCGAGCACCGCAACATCACCTACCGCGAGCTGCACGAAGAAGTGTGCAAGTTCGCCAACGCCCTGCGCGGCCAGGATGTGCACCGCGGTGACGTGGTCACCATCTACATGCCGATGATCCCCGAGGCGGTGGTGGCCATGCTGGCCTGCACCCGCATCGGCGCCATCCATTCCGTGGTCTTCGGCGGCTTCTCCCCCGAAGCCCTGGCCGGTCGCATCATCGACTGCAAGTCCAAGGTGGTGATCACCGCCGACGAAGGCCTGCGTGGCGGCAAGAAGACCCCGCTGAAAGCCAATGTCGACGACGCCCTGACCAACCCCGAGACCAACAGCGTCCAGAAGCTCATCGTGGTCAAGCGCACCGGCTCCACCATCAAGTGGAACCCGCACCGCGACGTCTGGTACGAGGACCTGATGAAGGTCGCCTCCAGCCAGTGCCTGCCGAAGGAGATGGGTGCCGAGGACCCGCTGTTCATCCTCTACACCTCCGGCTCCACCGGTAAGCCCAAGGGCGTGCTGCACACCACCGGCGGCTACCTGGTCTACGCCTCGCTGACCCATGAGCGCGTGTTCGACTACCGCCCGGGCGAAGTCTTCTGGTGCACCGCCGACATCGGCTGGGTCACAGGCCACACCTACCTGGTGTACGGGCCGCTCTCCAACGGTGCCACCACCCTGATGTTCGAGGGCGTGCCGAACTACCCGGACGTCAGCCGCGTCGCCAAGATCATCGACAAGCACAAGGTCAACATCCTCTACACCGCCCCCACCGCCATCCGCGCGATGATGGCCGAGGGCAAGGCCGCCGTGGCCGGTGCCGACGGCTCCAGCCTGCGCCTGCTGGGTTCGGTGGGCGAGCCGATCAACCCGGAGGCCTGGCACTGGTACTACGAGAACGTCGGTCAGTCCCGTTGCCCGATCGTCGACACCTGGTGGCAGACCGAGACCGGCGCCTGCCTGATGACCCCGCTGCCGGGGGCTCACGCCCTCAAGCCGGGCTCTGCCGCGCGGCCCTTCTTCGGCGTGCAGCCGGCCCTGGTGGACAACCTGGGCAACCTGATCGAGGGTGCCGCCGAAGGCAACCTGGTGATCATCGACTCCTGGCCGGGTCAGGCCCGTACCCTGTACGGCGACCACGACCGCTACGTCGACACCTACTTCAAGACCTTCAAGGGCATGTACTTCACCGGTGACGGTGCCCGTCGCGATGAAGACGGCTACTACTGGATCACCGGCCGCGTCGACGACGTGCTCAACGTCTCCGGCCACCGCATGGGCACCGCCGAGATCGAGAGCGCCATGGTCGCCCACCCGAAAGTCGCCGAGGCCGCCGTGGTCGGTGTCCCCCACGACATCAAGGGGCAGGGCATCTACGTCTACGTCACCCTCAACGCCGGCGTGGAATCCTCCGAAGCGCTGCGCCAGGAGCTGAAGCAGTGGGTGCGCCGCGAGATCGGCCCCATCGCCACACCGGACGTCATCCAGTGGGCACCCGGCCTGCCCAAGACCCGCTCCGGCAAGATCATGCGCCGCATCCTGCGCAAGATCGCCGTGGCCGAGTACGACACCCTCGGCGACATCTCCACGCTGGCTGATCCTGGCGTGGTGCAGCACCTCATCGACACCCATCGCACCATGCAGGCCGCCTGACCCGGCGACCTCCCGCTCCAGCGAACGCCCCGCCCGGCCACAAGCCCGGCGGGGCGTTCTGCTTCTGGTCGATTGATATCGGACGGTGCCAGCGGCTGGCGCGTGGCAACGGGGTATAGCGAGCGGTAACAGTCGGGGTGTAACCTTGCGCGCCATTCTGGGGCGCCTGGGAGCAGATTGCCCCGGGCTGGTGCTGAATGAGGTGGGGCTGACAGCCCGGTAGCGGGCTGGAGCGCCCGTTTTTACTGGGGTTGTTGGAAAGTGGTCTGGTAATTGCTTTTCCAGAAGGTTCTGAATTGAACTGCCTAGTCACGAAAGCAGGTTGCTGTCAACCTCTCCATCCCGGCCGTCCTGGCCTTTTGTAATTTGTTGTCGCATTGAAGAAATATCGACTTTAGGGCTGTCGCTAGAATGCCGCTCACCCGGCCAAGGCCATTTCCCTGAGTTCAATCAAGGTAAATTCCGCGCCTATTTCTACAATTCGCTGAATGGTCTGGGCACGATCTCTCCTGCCAGCAGATGCTTCCCTATTCCAAGGAGTCAAACATGAAGAAGATTGCCCTTCTCGGCGCTCTGGCGCTGACCCTGCTGTCGCCGCTGGCAGCCACTGCCGATGATTCCAAGCCCCTGCGCATTGGCATCGAGGCCGCTTACCCGCCCTTCGCCTTCAAGACCCCGGACGGCAAGATCACCGGCTTCGACTACGACATCGGCAACGCCCTCTGCGAAGAGATGAAGGTCAAGTGCCAATGGATCGAGCAGGAGTTCGACGGCCTGATCCCCGCCCTCAAGGTGCGCAAGTTCGACGCCGTGCTGTCCTCGATGACCATCACCGAAGACCGCAAGAAGTCCGTCGACTTCACCAACCGCTACTACCTGACCCCGATCAAGCTGGCGATGAAGGCCGGCACCGTGATCAACGACCCGCTGGTGGACCTGAAGGGCAAGAAGGTCGGCGTCCAGCGCGCCAGCACCTACGACCGCTTCGCCACCGAGGTCTACGCCCCGGCCGGCATCGAAGTGGTGCGCTACAGCTCGCAGAACGAAGTGTTCCTCGACATGACCGCCGGCCGCCTCGACGCGACCCTGGCCGATGCCGTGAACATCGACGACGGCTTCCTCAAGACCGAAGCCGGCAAGGGCTTCGCCCTGGTAGGCCCGGACTACACCGATCCGAAGTACTTCGGTGAAGGCGCCGGCATCGCCGTTCGCAAGGGCGACAAGGCCCTGGCGGACAAGATCAACGCCGCCATCGCCGCCATCCGTGCCAACGGCAAGTACAAGGAAGTCCAGGACAAGTACTTCCAGTTCAACATCTACGGCGAGTAATCCCCTCCGCCCTTCCCCGGAAGTGGCACAACCAGGACGTTGAGGTCGCGCGTGCGACCACGGCACCGCGCGACCGGGCGTCACGGTCGGCGGCTAACCTGCAGGTTGTGCCACTTTTTCATTGCAGCGGTGCTGTCCGGTTTCACCTGGGGCGCTGCAAGAGGACCTGAAACATGCTCAACGGCTACGGCTCGACCATTCTCGAGGGTGCCTGGCTCACCCTGCTGCTGGCGCTGTCCTCCATGTCCATGGCCATCCTGCTCGGCCTGGTCGGCGCGGCCTTCCGCCTGTCGCCGGTGCGCTGGCTGGCCATCATGGGGGATGCCTATGCCACCGTGGTCCGCGGCATTCCCGACCTGGTGCTGATCCTGCTGATCTTCTACGGCGGCCAGCAGGTGGTGAACCTGGTGGGGCCGATGGTTGGCTATGACGACTACATCGACCTCGACCCGTTCTGGTCCGGGGTCTTCACCCTCGGCTTCATCTTCGGTGCCTACCTGTCCGAGACCTTCCGGGGTGCCTTCATGGCCATCCCGAAAGGGCAGGGCGAGGCCGGCTTCGCCTACGGCATGAACGGTCGCCAGGTGTTCTTCCGCATCCTCGTGCCGCAAATGATCCGCTTCGCCATCCCCGGCTTCACCAACAACTGGCTGGTGCTGACCAAGGCCACCGCGCTGGTGTCCGTGGTGGGCCTGCAGGACATGATGTTCAAGGCAAAGAGCGCGGCGGATGCCACCCGCGAGCCCTTCACCTTCTTCCTGGCCGTGGCGGGTCTGTACCTGGTGCTGACCAGCGTGTCGCTGCTGGCGTTGCGCTTCCTGGAAAAACGTTACTCCGTCGGCATCAAGGCCGCCGATCTGTGAGCGAGAGGGCGCATCCGTGATCTTCGACTACACCGTCATCTACGAGAACCTGCCGCTCTACTTCAGCGGCGTGCTGGTGACCCTCAAGTTGCTGGCCATTTCCCTGGCCGTCGGCCTGCTGGTGGCCGTGCCCCTGGCGCTGATGCGGGTCTCCAAGCAGCCCATGGTCAACTTCCCGGCCTGGCTCTACACCTACGTCATCCGCGGCACCCCGATGCTGGTGCAGCTGTTCCTCATCTACTACGGCCTGGCCCAGTTCGAGGCCGTGCGCGCAAGCTGGCTCTGGCCCTACCTGTCCAACGCCACCTTCTGCGCCTGCCTGGCGTTCGCCATCAACACCAGTGCCTACACCGCCGAGATCCTCGCCGGCAGCCTCAAGGCCACGCCCCATGGCGAGATCGAAGCGGCCAAGGCCATCGGCATGTCCCGCGCCAAGCTGTACCGCCGTATCCTGCTGCCCTCGGCCCTGCGCCGTGCGCTGCCGCAGTACAGCAACGAAGTGATCATGATGCTGCACACCACAAGCCTGGCCTCCATCGTCACCCTGGTGGACATCACCGGCGCCGCGCGCACTGTGAACTCGCAGTACTACCTGCCGTTCGAAGCATTCATCACCGCCGGCCTGTTCTACCTGTGCCTGACCTTCATCCTGGTGCGCCTGTTCAAGCTGGCCGAGCGCCGCTGGCTGGCCTACCTGGCCCCGCGCAAGGCCTGATGCCATGGAGCGCATCGACCACGAACTGCCCTGGGGCCTGCCCGGTACCCGCCGCCAGCTGAGCGTCTTCCGCTTCGGCGCCGGCGCGCGCAAGGCGTACCTGCAGGCGTCCCTGCATGCCGACGAACTGCCGGGCATGCGCGTGGCGGTGGAGCTCAAGCGGCGCCTGGCCGAACTGGAGGCCGAAGGCCGCCTGACCGGCTGCATCGAACTGGTGCCGGTGGCCAACCCCATCGGCCTCGGCCAGGTGCTGCAGGCCACTCACCTGGGTCGCTTCGAGTTCACCAGTGGGCGCAACTTCAACCGGGGCTTCGTCGACCTGGCGGCCCAGATCGAGGCCGGCCTTGAAGGGCGTCTGGGTGATGATGCCGATGCCAACCGCACCACCATCCGCGAGGCCATGCAGGCCGCCCTGCGCCAGCTGCCGCCGGCCACTTCGGAGCTGGAGGGGCTGCAGCGCCTGCTGCTGACCCACGCCTGCGACGCCGACCTGGTGCTGGACCTGCATTGCGACCTGGAGGCGGCCGTGCACCTTTACTGCCTGCCGCAGCACGCCGCTCCGCTGGCCGGGCTCTCGGCCCGCCTGGGGGCCGCTGCCGTGCTCACCGCTGAAGAGTCCGGCGGCAGCTCCTTCGACGAGGCCTGCTCGCTGCCCTGGCTGCGCCTGGCGCAGCGCTTCCCGCAGGCGACGATTCCGCTGGCCTGCGTGGCCAGCACGGTCGAGCTGGGCGGCGTGGCCGATACCGACCGCCCGCTGTCCGAAGCTCGCGCCGAGGCCATCCTCGCAGTGCTCGCCGAGCACGGGCTGATCGACGGTGACTGGCCGGTCGCGCCGCCGGCACTGTGCGAGCCGACCCCCTTCGAGGGCACCGAACTGCTCTATCCGCCCCATGCCGGCGTGGTCAGCTTCCTGCAGCCTGCCGGTGCGCGGGTCGGGGCTGGCGAGCCGCTGTTCGAAGTGATCGACCCCTTGAGCGACCGCCATTCCACGGTGTGCGCCACGGTGGACGGCGTGCTGTTCGCCCGTGAGCGCACCCGCTTCGCCCAACCCGGACTGTGGCTGGCCAAGGTGGCCGGCCGTGAACCCATTCGTCAGGGACGCTTGCTGAGCGACTGATCCAATCGCATCGAGACCGAGACCATGTACAAACTGGAAGTCCAAGACCTGCACAAGCGCTACGGCAGCCATGAAGTCCTCAAGGGCGTCTCCCTGGCCGCCAAGGCGGGCGATGTGATCAGCATCATCGGCTCGAGCGGATCGGGCAAAAGTACCTTCCTGCGCTGCATCAACCTGCTGGAGCAGCCCCACGGCGGCAAGATCCTGCTCAATGGCGAGGAGCTCAAGCTGGTGGCCAACAAGGACGGCGGCCTCAAGGCGGCCGACCCCAAGCAGCTGCAGCGCATGCGCTCGCGCCTGGCCATGGTGTTCCAGCACTTCAACCTGTGGTCGCACATGAGCGCCCTGGAGAACGTCATCGAAGCGCCGGTGCACGTGCTCGGCGTGTCGAAGAAGGAAGCCATCGAGAAGGCCGAGCACTACCTGGCCAAGGTCGGCGTGGCCCACCGCAAGGACGCCTACCCGGCGCACATGTCCGGCGGTGAGCAGCAGCGCGTCGCCATCGCCCGCGCCCTGGCGGTGGAGCCGGAGGTGATGCTGTTCGACGAGCCCACTTCCGCCCTCGACCCTGAACTGGTGGGCGAGGTGCTCAAGGTGATGAAGGACCTGGCCCTGGAGGGCCGCACCATGGTGGTGGTCACCCACGAGATGGGCTTCGCCCGCGAGGTGTCCAACCAGTTGATTTTCCTGCACAAGGGCGTGGTCGAAGAGACCGGCTGCCCGAAGGATGTGTTGGCCAATCCACAATCCGAGCGGCTCAAGCAGTTCCTCTCCGGAAGCCTCAAGTAAATCGTGCCGACTGAGGCTAAGCTGCCTGCCATGACTGCCCAACGAATCGGTTTCCTGCTCTGGCCCGGCACCAAGGCCATGACCCTGGCGCTGGCCGAGGAGGCCCTGCGCGTCGCCCAGCGCCTGCACCCGGAAGTGGTCTACGACCTGCACTTCCTCCAGGCCGAGGCACCGGCCGAAGGCGGCTGGCGCCTGCCGGGCGAGCCCTGGACCGGCAGGCTGGAAGGGCTGACGCGCCTGTTCCTGCTGGCCGACGAACCACCGGCGACGGTGTCCGTCGGGCTGGCCACGGCACTGAAGCAGGTGGCCCGCACCGGCTGCGTGGTGGGCGGGCTCTCCGCCGGGGTCTACCCGTTGGCGCAACTGGGCCTGCTGGACGGTTACCGCGCGGCGGTGCACTGGCGCTGGCAGGACGATTTCAGCGAGCGCTTCCCCAAGGTCATCGCCACCAGCCACCTGTTCGACTGGGACCGCGACCGCCTCACCGCCTGCGGCGGCCTGGCGGTGCTCGACCTGCTGCTGGCGGTGCTGGCCCGTGATCACGGTGCCGAGCTGGCCGGCGCGGTGTCCGAGGAGCTGGTGGTGGAGCGCATCCGCGAAGGCGGCGAGCGCCAGCGCATCCCGCTGCAGAACCGCCTCGGCTCCAGCCACCCGAAGCTCACCCAGGCGGTGCTGCTGATGGAGGCCAACATCGAGGAGCCGCTGACCACCGACGAGATCGCCCAGCACGTGTGCGTGTCGCGCCGCCAGCTGGAGCGCATCTTCAAGCAGTACCTCAACCGCGTGCCCAGCCAGTACTACCTGGAACTGCGCCTGAACAAGGCCCGGCAGATGCTGATGCAGACCAGCAAGTCGATCATCCAGATCGGCCTGTCCTGCGGCTTCTCCTCCGGCCCGCACTTCTCCAGCGCCTACCGCAACTTCTTCGGCGTCACCCCCCGCGAAGACCGCAACCAGCGGCGCAGCGGCGGCCCCTTCGACAACCAGCCGGCACTGTCCGAGCGCGGCTGATCACCGGCGCCGGGCGGGCGGCTTGCAGCGCCCGGCGCCTCGTTCCTGTCTTCCTTGTGCTGGCAGCCCCGGTCGCGGGTGCGGCGTGCCGGTGCATGGCGTCTCGATGCGCTGTCTCGCCTGGTGTCCTTGCGCATGACGGATACCCGCCGGTCATCCCGTGGCGAATACGCTGTGCCCCGTGCGTCCTGTGGCGATCCGCGTTTAAACTGCGCCTTCCCGACGCTTTCTGTCGCATTTCCGAAAGCCTCGGATTTTCGCGGGTTTGGGCTGTAAGAAGTTGTCGCTTGGCGGCAATGCCAACCCCGGATCACTCCCTACAATCCTTTCACCACTAGCCGCTTCAGGCAGGAGAAACTGATGTCCGTTGAGCATGCGCAGGTCGAGCGCGCCGATTTCGATCAGCTGATGGTCCCCAACTATGCCCCCGCCGCGTTCATCCCGGTGCGAGGCCAGGGTTCCCGCGTCTGGGACCAGAGTGGCCGTGAACTGATCGACTTCGCCGGCGGCATCGCCGTGAATTCCCTGGGGCATGCTCACCCGGCACTGGTCAAGGCGCTGACCGACCAGGCCAACAAGATCTGGCACGTTTCCAACGTCTTCACCAACGAGCCGGCCCTGCGCCTGGCCCGGAAGCTGGTGGACGCCACCTTCGCCGAGCGCGTGTTCCTCGCCAACTCCGGCGCCGAGGCCAACGAGGCCGCGTTCAAGCTGGCCCGTCGCTACGCCCACGACGTTTATGGCCCGCAGAAGCACGAGATCATCGCCGCCACCAACAGCTTCCACGGGCGCACCCTGTTCACCGTCACCGTGGGCGGCCAGCCGAAGTACTCGGACGGCTTCGGTCCGAAGATGGAAGGCATCACCCATGTGCCGTTCAACGACCTGGAAGCCCTGAAGGCCGCCATCTCCGACAAGACCTGCGCCGTGGTGCTCGAACCCGTGCAAGGGGAGGGCGGCGTGCTGCCGGCCGACCAGGCCTACCTGGAAGGCGCCCGCAAGCTGTGCGACGAACACAACGCCCTGCTGGTGTTCGACGAAGTGCAGAGCGGCATGGGCCGCAGTGGTCACCTGTTCGCCTACCAGCACTACGGCGTGACCCCGGATATCCTCTCCAGCGCCAAGAGCCTGGGCGGTGGTTTCCCCATCGGCGCCATGCTGACCACCACCGAGATCGCCAAGCACCTCTCCGTGGGCACCCACGGCACCACCTACGGTGGCAACCCGCTGGCCTGCGCCGTGGCCGAAGCGGTGCTGGACGTGATCAACACCCCCGAAGTGCTCAGCGGCATCAACGCCAAGCACGAGCGCTTCAAGGCACGCCTCGAGGCCATCGGCCAGAAGTACGGCCTGTTCAGTGAAGTGCGCGGCCTGGGCCTGCTGATCGGCGCGGTGCTGGCCGATGCCTGGAAAGGCAAGGCCAAGGACGTGCTCAACGCCGCCGAGAAGGAAGCCGTGATGGTGCTGCAGGCCAGCCCGGACGTGGTGCGCTTCGCGCCCAGCCTGGTGATCCCGGACGCCGACATCGACGAAGGCCTGGACCGCTTCGAGCGCGCCGTGGCCAAGCTGACCCAGGCCTGAGGGCCCGGAAGGCGCGGCACAGGAGGTGCCGCGCCGCACAACCAGGGATGAAGGTTTTTCATGCGTGATCGGCGGCCCATTGGCCGCCGTTTTCTCCGGTCGGCCAACGGCGCCGCCGGAGCCTTTATTGAAGGAGTGACCCCATGCTGGTGATGCGCCCCGCGCAAATGGCCGACCTCGCCGATGTTCAGCGACTGGCCGCAGACAGCCCCGTGGGTGTCACGTCCCTCCCGGACGACGCTGGTCGCCTGGGCGAGAAGATCACTGCCTCCGAAGCGTCCTTCGCTGCCGAAGTGAGCTTCAACGGTGAGGAGAGCTATTTCTTCGTGCTGGAAGACACCGAGCGTGGCTGCCTGGTGGGCTGTTCCGCCATCGTCGCCTCCGCCGGTTTCTCCGAGCCCTTCTACAGCTTCCGCAACGAGACCTTCGTGCATGCGTCCCGGGAGCTGAAGATCCACAACAAGATCCACGTCCTCTCGCTGTGCCACGACCTCACCGGCAACAGCCTGCTGACCAGCTTCTACGTCGAGCGCGACCTGGTGAACACCGCCTTCGCCGAACTCAACTCCCGCGGCCGCCTGTTGTTCATGGCCAGCCACCCCGAGCGCTTCGCCGATGCGGTGGTGGTGGAGATCGTCGGCTACAGCGACGACCAGGGTGAATCGCCGTTCTGGAACGCCGTCGGGCGCAACTTCTTCGACCTCAACTACGTCGAGGCCGAGCGCCTGTCGGGGCTGAAGAGCCGCACCTTCCTCGCCGAGCTGATGCCGAACTACCCCATCTACGTGCCGCTGCTGCCCGACGAGGCCCAGGAGTCCATGGGGCAGGTGCACCCGCGCGCGCAGATCACCTTCGACATCCTCATGCGCGAAGGCTTCGAGACCGACAACTACATCGACATCTTCGACGGTGGCCCGACCCTGCACGCCCGCACGTCCGGTATCCGTTCCATCGCCCAGAGCCGCGTGGTGCCGGTGCGCATCGGTGCCGCGCCCAAGGTGGGCCGCCAGTACCTGGTGAGCAACGGCCAGCTGCAGGACTTCCGCGCCGTGGTGGCCGAGCTGGACTGGGCCCCGGGCAAGCCGGTGGAACTCACCGCCGAAGCCGCAGAAGCCCTGGGCGTCGGCGAGGGCGCCAGCGTGCGCCTGGTGGCGATTTAACCCCGAGTGCCAGCCCTGGGCGGCGTGCCGCCCGACCTGCCGCTCGCAGCACGAAGCTCTAACGGAGTGACTATGATCGTTCGTCCCGTACGCAGCGCCGACCTGCCGGCCCTGATCGACCTGGCGCGCAGCACCGGCGCCGGCCTGACCACGCTGCCCGCCAACGAGGAGCGCCTGACCCACCGCGTGGGCTGGGCCGAGAAGGCATTCCGTGGCGAGGCCGAGCGGGCCGATGCCGACTACCTGTTCGTGCTCGAGGACGACGATGGCAAGGTCGTCGGCATCTCCGCCGTGGCCGGCGCCGTGGGCCTGCGCGAGCCCTGGTACAACTACCGCGTCGGGCTCACCGTCAGCGCCTCCCAGGAGCTGAACATCCACCGGCAGATCCCCACCCTGTTCCTGGCCAACGACCTGACCGGCAACTCCGAGCTGTGCTCGCTGTTCCTGCACGCCGGCTACCGCACCGGCCTCAACGGGCGCCTGCTGTCCAAGGCACGCTTCCTGTTCATCGCCGAGTTCCCCGAGCTGTTCGGCGACAAGGTGATCGCCGAGATGCGCGGCATGTCCGACGAGCACGGCGTCTCGCCGTTCTGGGAGAGCCTGGGCCGGCACTTCTTCAAGATGGAGTTCTCACGCGCGGACTACCTCACCGGCGTCGGCAACAAGGCCTTCATCGCCGAGCTGATGCCCAAGTTCCCGCTCTACACCTGCTTCCTCTCCGAGGCAGCGCGGGACGTGATCGGGCGCGTGCACACCGACACCGAGCCGGCCCTGGCAATGCTCAAGGGCGAGGGCTTCAGCTTCCAGGGCTACGTCGACATCTTCGACGCCGGCCCGGCCATCGAATGCCAGACCGCGAAGATCCGCGCCGTGCAGGACAGCCAGGCGCTGGTGCTGGCCGTCGGCACCCCCGGCGAGGACGCCACGCCGTACCTGATCCACAACCGCAAGCGCGAGGATTGCCGCGTCACCGCCGCTCCGGCGCGTCTGGCTGCCGGCACCCTGGTGGTGGACGCCGACACCGCCAAGCGCCTGAAACTCTCGGCTGGCGCCTCGGTTCGCGCCGTGCCCCTGTCGGCCAAGGAGTCCGTGAAATGAGCACCCATTACATCGCAGGCGCCTGGCAGGCCGGGCAGGGCGAGGCCTTCGACTCGCTGAATCCGGTCACCCAGGAGTCCGTCTGGAGCGGGCAGGGCGCCAGCGCCGAGCAGGTCGAAGCCGCCGTGGCTGCCGCCCGTGCGGCCTTCCCGGCCTGGGCCCGCCTGAGCCTGGACGCGCGCATCGCCGTTCTCGAACGCTTCGCCGCCACCCTCAAGACCCGCGCCGACGAACTGGCCCGCTGCATCGGCGAGGAGACCGGCAAGCCGCTGTGGGAGTCCGCCACCGAAGTGACCAGCATGGTCAACAAGGTCGCCATCTCCATCCAGAGCTACCGCGAACGCACCGGCGAGAAGAGTGGCCCGCTGGCCGACGCCACCGCCGTGCTGCGCCACAAGCCCCACGGCGTGGTCGCCGTGTTCGGCCCCTACAACTTCCCCGGCCACCTGCCCAACGGCCACATCGTGCCCGCGCTGCTGGCCGGCAATGCCGTGGTGTTCAAGCCCAGCGAGCTGACCCCCAAGGTGGCCGAGCTGACGGTCCAGTGCTGGATCGAGGCGGGCCTGCCCGCCGGCGTGCTCAACCTGGTGCAGGGCGGCCGCGAAACCGGCGTCGCCCTGGCCGGCAACCCGGGCATCGACGGCCTGTTCTTCACCGGCTCCAGCCGCACCGGCAACCTGTTGCACCAGCAGTTCGCCGGCCGCCCGGACAAGATCCTGGCGCTGGAGATGGGCGGCAACAACCCGTTGGTGGTGGACGAGGTGGCCGATGTCGATGCGGCCGTCTACACCATTATCCAGTCCGCCTTCATCTCCGCCGGCCAGCGCTGCACCTGCGCCCGCCGCCTGCTGGTGCCGGCCGGCGCCTGGGGCGACGCGCTGCTGGCGCGCCTGGTGGCGGTGGCGGCGAGCATCCAGGTCGGCGCCTTCGACGCCCAGCCGGCGCCCTTCATGGGCTCGGTGATCTCCCTGGACGCCGCGCGCCACCTGCTCAAGGCCCAGGAGCACCTGATCGCCCAGGGCGCCACGCCGCTGCTGGCCATGTCCCAGCCGCTGGAGACCGCCGCGCTGCTGACCCCCGGCATCCTCGACGTCACCGCCGTGGACGAGCGACCGGACGAAGAGTTCTTCGGCCCGCTGCTGCAGGTGATCCGCTACGACGGCTTCGAGGCCGCCATGGCCGAGGCCAACGCTACCCAGTACGGCCTGGCTGCCGGCCTGCTCTCGGACTCCCGCGAGCTGTACCAGCGCTTCTTCATCGAGAGCCGCGCCGGCATCGTCAACTGGAACAAACAACTGACCGGGGCCGCGAGCAGCGCGCCCTTCGGTGGCGTCGGCGCGTCGGGCAACCACCGCGCCAGCGCCTACTACGCCGCTGACTACTGCGCCTACCCGGTCGCCTCGCTGGAAAGCGAAACCCTCGCCCTGCCTGCAACCCTGACGCCTGGAGTCAGCCTATGAGCGCCCATGAAGTGAACTTCGACGGTCTGGTCGGCCCGACCCACAACTACGGTGGCCTGTCCTACGGCAACGTGGCGTCGCAGAGCAACAGCCAGGCCGTCTCCAGCCCCAAGGAAGCCGCCCTGCAGGGCCTGGCGAAGATGAAGGCGCTGATGGACATGGGCTTCCAGCAGGGCGTGCTCGCCCCGCAGGAGCGCCCCAACGTCGCCGCGCTGCGCAGCCTCGGCTTCGCCGGGACCGACGCCCAGGTGATCGAGAAGGCCGCCCGTGACGCCATGCCGCTGCTGGCCGCCTGCAGCTCGGCATCCAGCATGTGGACCGCCAACGCCTGCACCGTCAGCCCCAGCGCCGACACTGCGGACGGCCGCGTGCACTTCACCGCCGCCAACCTCAACTGCAAGTTCCACCGCAGCATCGAGCACCCCACCACCAGCCGCGTGCTGGCGGCGATGTTCGCCGACGAGCGCCACTTCGCCCACCATGCCGCGCTGCCGGCGGTGGCACAGTTCGGTGACGAAGGCGCGGCCAACCACACCCGTTTCTGCAAGGGCTACGGCGAGGCCGGCGTGGAGTTCTTCGTGTTCGGCCGCAGCGCCTTCGACAGCCGCTTCCCGGCGCCCTCGCGCTACCCGGCGCGGCAGACCCTGGAGGCCAGCCAGGCCGTCGCGCGCCTGCACGGGCTGAGCGAGGCCGGCGTGGTCTATGCCCAGCAGAACCCGGCGGTGATCGACCAGGGCGTGTTCCACAACGACGTGATTGCGGTGGGCAACGGCGAGGTGCTGTTCCATCACCAGGACGCCTTCCTGGAGACCGACAAGGTGCTGGCCGAGCTGCACGACAAGCTGGGCCGCGTCGGTGGCCGCTTCCAGGCCGTGTGCGTGCCCCGCGAGGCGGTGACGGTGGAGGACGCGGTGCGTTCCTACCTGTTCAACAGCCAGCTGCTCAGCCGCGCCGACGGCAGCATGCTGCTGATCGTCCCGGAGGAGTGCCGCAACAACGCGCGGGTGTGGCACTACCTGCAGACCCTGACCGCCGAGGACGGCCCGATCCGCGAGGTGAAGGTCTTCGACCTCAAGCAGAGCATGCAGAACGGCGGTGGCCCGGCGTGCCTGCGCCTGCGCGTGGCCCTGAAGGACAACGAGCTGGCGGCGGTCAACCCGGGCGTCATCCTCACCCCCTCGCTCTACGACACCCTGACCGCCTGGGTGGAGAAGCATTACCGCGATCGCTTGAGCGAAAGCGACCTGGCTGATCCACAATTGCTCACCGAATGCCGCACGGCATTGGATGAACTCACCCAGATCCTTAAACTGGGCGCCGTTTATCCGTTCCAACTGAACTGAGCGGCGTGCGGCCGGCGGTGAGGTGTTCCTCGGAACCCTCCGCCCCGCCCGCCGCTCTCTGCCTTACGATCCTGGAGTTCTACACATGTCCGACGCCCTGCAACTCATCCTCGAAGACACCGACGGCACCCAGCTGGAAACGTCCTGCACCCGTTTTGCCGTGGTCTGGCAGGGCAAGGAGGTCTGGATCCAGACCGCCGGCAACGGCCAACTGCTGATCGGCGTGGACGTGGAGGAGGGCGATACCGAGTACGCCAACCTGCTGCTGCGCCCGCTGGCCACCAACCTGGTGAGCCTGCAGCTGGAGATGGAACCGGCCGACGCCGACGACGAAGACGGCCACGTACACGGGCCGGACTGCAACCACGACCACTGAGGACGCGCGGATGCTGGCCCTTGGCAAGCTGCTTGAACTGACCCTGGCCGGCCGTGAGCCGACCGAGAAGATTCAACTGACCGCCGAGGGCACGCGCCTGCACTGGCTGGCGGAGGGCGCCCTGGAGGTGACCCCGCCCGCCGGCGCCGATGACGGCCTGGACCTGCTGCTCTCCGCCGGCATCCACGGCAACGAGACGGCGCCGATCGAGCTGCTCGACCGGCTGATCCAGGGTGTGGCCCGGGGCGAACTGAAACCCCGCGCACGCATCCTCTTCCTGCTCGGCAACCCCGAGGCCATGCGCCGGGGCGAGCGCTACGTGGAGCAGGACATCAACCGCCTGTTCAATGGCCGCCACGAGCAGACCAGCGGCACCGAGGCCATGCGCGCCAACGAGCTGGAACACCTGGCCGCTGCGTTCTTCGCCCGCGAGGGCCGCACCCGCCTGCACTACGACATGCACACTGCCATCCGCGGTTCGCGCATCGAACAGTTCGCCCTCTATCCCTACCGCGAGGGGCGTGCCCATTCCCCCCGCGAGCTGGCGCGCCTGGCCGCTGCCGGGGTCGAGGCCGTGCTGCTGCAGAACAAGACCGGCATCACCTTCAGCTCCTACACCTACGCGCGGCTGGAGGCCGAGGCCTTCACCCTGGAACTCGGCAAGGCCCGGCCGTTCGGGCAGAACGAGGGCGTGAACCTCGACCGCCTGGAGACCCGCCTGCGCCAGTTGATCGAGGGCGCCGAGCCGGAGGTGGACACGCTGGGCGACCTCAAGCTGTTCGCCGTGTCCCGCGAGGTGATCAAGCACAGCGATGCCTTCCGCCTGCACCTGCCCGACGACGTGGAGAACTTCAGCGAGCTGCCCACCGGCTACCTGCTGGCCGAGGACATCGCCGGGACCCGCTGGGTGGTGGAAGAGCAGGGCGCGCGCATCATCTTCCCCAACCCCAAGGTGAAGAACGGCCTGCGCGCCGGCATCCTCATCGTGCCCGCCAACGTCGACTGACCCAGTGGGCCGAGCCCTTGCGGGCTGAGGCCCGTTCCGCGGGGCGCCTGGCGCCCCTTGCCCCACTCGCCGCGCTCCTTTAGGGTCACCCCCTTACCCAGCTGAGGAGCCCGAGATGTCCGTCATAGACCTGCGCAGCGACACCGTCACCCAACCCACTCCGGGAATGCGCGAGGCGATGAACCGCGCCCCGCTGGGGGATGACGTCTATGGCGAAGACCCCACCGTCAACCGCCTGGAAGCTTGGCTGGCCGAGCGCCTGGGGTTCGAGGCGGCGCTGTTCGTCCCCACTGGCACCATGAGCAACCTCCTGGGCCTGATGGCGCACTGCCAACGGGGCGACGAGTACATCGTCGGCCAGCAGGCGCACACCTATAAGTACGAAGGCGGCGGCGCGGCGGTGCTGGGCTCGATCCAGCCACAGCCCATCGAGGGCGAGGCCGACGGCAGCCTGGACCTGGCGAAGGTGGAGGCGGCCATCAAGCAGGACGACTTCCACTTCGCCCGCACCCGCCTGCTGGCGCTGGAGAACACCATGCAGGGCAAGGTCCTGCCCCTGGCCTACCTGGCAGCGGCCCGCGAGCTGACCCGTCGCCGTGGCCTGGCGCTGCACCTGGACGGCGCGCGGCTGTACAACGCCGCCGTGAAGCTGGGAGTGGACGCTGCCGAGATCACCCGCCATTTCGACTCCGTCTCCGTGTGCCTGTCCAAGGGGCTGGGCGCGCCGGTCGGGTCGGTGCTGTGCGGCGGGGCCGAGTTCATCCAGCGTGCCCGCCGGCTGCGCAAGATGGTCGGTGGCGGCATGCGCCAGGCTGGCCTGCTGGCCGCCGCCGGGCACTACGCCCTGGAGCACCAGGTGGCGCGCCTGGCCGATGACCACGCCAACGCCGCACGCCTGGGTGAAGGGCTTGCGGCGCTGGGCTTCAGCGTGGAGCCGGTGCAGACCAACATGGTCTACGTCGACATCGGCGAGCGGGCCGCTGCCCTCAAGGCCTTCATGGCCGAGCGCGGCGTGGTAATGAGCGCGGCGGCACGCCTGCGCATGGTCACCCACCTGGATGTCGACGCCGCCGGAATCGAGCGGGTGATCGAGGGTTTTGCCGCGTTTCTCGATCATGCGGGCTGAAATCCCCCCGATAGCCCCTTTCTATCGCACAAGGCACTATCCGCGCGGCAAAGGGCCGATATAATGCGGCCCTTTGCCGGCGATTCTTGACCGCAGATTCCGTGGACGAACCTATGAAAAGCGCAGAAATCCGTGAAGCCTTCCTGAGCTTCTTCGAAGAGAAGGGGCACACCCGCGTCGCCTCCAGCTCCCTGATCCCGGGCAACGACCCGACCCTGCTGTTCACCAACGCGGGCATGAACCAGTTCAAGGACTGCTTCCTGGGCCTGGAAAAGCGCGCCTACACCCGTGCCACCACCAGCCAGAAGTGCGTCCGCGCCGGCGGCAAGCACAACGACCTGGACAACGTCGGCTACACCGCGCGCCACCACACCTTCTTCGAAATGCTGGGCAACTTCAGCTTCGGCGACTACTTCAAGCGCGATGCCATTCACTACGCCTGGGAATTCCTCACCGGCGACAAGTGGCTGAAGCTGCCCAAGGAAAAGCTCTGGGTCACTGTCTACGCCAGCGACGACGAGGCCTACGACATCTGGACCCAGGAAGTCGGCATCCCTGCCGAGCGCATGGTCCGCATCGGTGACAACAAGGGCGCGCCCTATGCGTCCGACAACTTCTGGGCGATGGGCGATACCGGCCCGTGCGGCCCGTGCACCGAGATCTTCTACGACCACGGCCCGGACATCTGGGGCGGCCCGCCCGGTTCCCCTGAAGAGGACGGTGATCGCTACATCGAGATCTGGAACAACGTCTTCATGCAGTTCAACCGCACCGCCGATGGCGTGATGCACCCGCTGCCGGCACCCAGCGTGGATACCGGCATGGGCCTGGAGCGCATTAGCGCCGTGCTGCAGCACGTGCACTCGAACTACGAGATCGACCTGTTCCAGAGCCTGCTCAAGGCCGCCGCCGAGGCCATCGGCTGCGCCAACGACGACGCCCCGTCCCTGAAGGTCGTGGCCGACCACATCCGCTCCTGCTCCTTCCTGGTGGCGGACGGTGTGCTGCCGTCCAACGAAGGCCGTGGCTACGTGCTGCGCCGCATCATTCGCCGCGCCTGCCGCCACGGCAACAAGCTGGGCGCCAAGGGCACCTTCTTCCACAAGATCGTCGCTGCCCTGGTGGCCGAGATGGGCGAGGCCTTCCCCGAGCTCAAGCAGCAGCAGGCGCACATCGAGCGCGTGCTGAAGACCGAAGAAGAACAGTTCGCCAAGACCCTGGAGCATGGCCTGAAGATCCTCGAGCAGGACCTCGCGTCCCTGCAGGGCCAGGTCATCCCGGGCGACATCGTCTTCAAGCTCTACGACACCTACGGGTTCCCGGTGGACCTGACCGCCGACATCGCCCGCGAACGAGAACTGACCGTCGACGAGGAAGGCTTCGAGCGCGAGATGGAAGCCCAGCGCGAACGCGCCCGCGCCTCCAGCGCCTTCGGCATGGACTACAACAGCCTGGTCAAGGTCGACGGTGACACCCGCTTCCTCGGCTACGCCGGCACCAGCGGCAGCGGTAAGGTCGTCGCGTTGTTCAAGGCTGGCGCTGCCGTCGACAGCCTCGCCGAAGGCGAGGAGGGCGTGGTGGTGCTGGACCAGACCCCGTTCTACGCCGAGTCCGGTGGCCAGGTGGGCGACTGCGGTTACCTCGAAGGCGCCGGTGTGCGCTTCGACGTCCGCGACACCACCAAGGCCGGCGGCGCTTTCCTGCACCACGGCATCGTGGCCAAGGGCGGCCTCTCGGTCGGTGCCAGCGTCAAGGCCGAGGCCGACTCCAGCGTTCGCAGTGCCACGGCGCTGAACCACTCCGCGACCCACCTGCTGCATGCAGCCCTGCGTCGCGTGCTGGGTGAGCACGTGCAGCAGAAAGGCTCCCTGGTGGACAGTCAGCGCCTGCGTTTCGACTTCAGCCACTTCGAGGCCATCAAGCCGGAGCAACTGAAAGCGCTGGAAGACATCGTCAACACCGAGATTCGCCGCAACACCGCAGTCGAGACCGAAGAGACCGACATCGAGACCGCCAAGGCCAAGGGCGCCATGGCGCTGTTCGGCGAGAAGTACGGCGACCAGGTTCGCGTGCTGAGCATGGGCGGTGATTTCTCCGTCGAGCTCTGCGGCGGCACCCACGTCTCCCGCACGGGCGATATCGGCCTGTTCAAGATCACCAGCGAAGGCGGCGTAGCCTCCGGCGTGCGCCGTATCGAGGCAGTCACCGGTGCTGCGGCCCTGGCCTACCTGAACGGTGCCGAGGAGCAGCTGAAGGAAGCGGCCGTGCTGGTCAAGGGCAGCCGTGACAACGTCCTGGACAAACTCGCAGCCTTGCTGGAGCGCAACCGCCAGCTGGAGAAGGAAGTCGACCAGCTCAAGGCCAAGGCGGCCAGCGCGGCCGGCGACGACCTGGCGGCATCGGCGGTGGAGGTCAAGGGCGTCAAGGTCCTGGCCGCGCGCCTGGACGTGGACGGCGACGCGCTGCTGGCGCTGGTCGACCAGTTGAAGAACAAGCTCGGCCGCGCAGTGATCCTGCTCGGCGGGGCGCTGGAGGGCAAGGTGACACTGGTCGCCGGCGTCACCCAGGACCTGACCGGCCAACTCAAAGCCGGCGATCTGATGAAGCAGGCCGCGGCAGCGGTCGGTGGCAAGGGCGGTGGCCGTCCGGACATGGCGCGTGGCGGTGGTACCGACGCCGCAGCCCTGGACCAGGCCCTGGCACTTGCCGTTCCGTTCGTCGAGCAGGGGCTCTGATGCCGTTGGCGCCCGGTTGCCACACGCACCGGGCGCCCGCCGGAACCCTTCGCCAGGAGCTCCGCGCCACGCCCGGCGGGCCCTTGGCAGTGTCCTGCGTTGATTGTTTAATGGGCGCCCTTCACGGGATTAGGCGGCTTTGAAATGGCTTTGATCGTACAGAAGTTTGGGGGGACCTCGGTCGGCACCATCGAGCGCATCGAGCAGGTGGCCGAGAAGGTCAAGAAATTCCGCGAGCGCGGTGACGACATCGTCGTGGTGGTTTCCGCCATGAGCGGCGAAACCAATCGCCTCATCGATCTGGCCAAGCAGATCAGCGACAACAAGCCGGTTCCGCGTGAGCTGGACGTGATGGTGTCCACCGGCGAGCAGGTGACCATCGCCCTGCTGGCGATGGCGCTGATCAAGCGCGGTGTGCCGGCCGTCTCCTACACCGGCAACCAGGTCCGCATCCTCACCGACAGCGCCCACAACAAGGCGCGCATCCTGCAGATCGACGACCAGAAGATCCGCGCCGACCTCAAGTCCGGTCGCGTCGTGGTGGTGGCCGGTTTCCAGGGCGTGGACGAGCACGGCAACATCACCACCCTCGGTCGTGGTGGTTCTGACACCACCGGCGTGGCCCTGGCGGCTGCCCTGAAGGCGGACGAGTGCCAGATCTACACCGATGTAGATGGCGTCTACACCACCGACCCGCGCGTTGTCCCCCAGGCCCGTCGCCTGGACAAGATCACCTTCGAGGAAATGCTGGAAATGGCCAGCCTCGGTTCGAAGGTGCTGCAGATCCGCTCGGTGGAGTTCGCCGGCAAGTACAACGTTCCGCTGCGCGTGCTGCACAGCTTCCAGGAGGGTCCGGGCACCCTCATTACCCTTGATGAAGAGGAATCCATGGAACAGCCGATCATTTCCGGCATCGCCTTCAACCGCGACGAGGCCAAGCTGACCATCCGTGGCGTGCCGGACATCCCCGGCGTGGCCTTCAAGATCCTCGGCCCGGTGAGTGCGGCCAACATCGAAGTGGACATGATCGTGCAGAACGTCGCGCACGATAACACCACCGATTTCACCTTCACCGTGCACAACAATGACTACCAGAACGCCCTGGCCGTGCTGGAGAAGACCGCTGCCGAGATCGGTGCCCGTGAAGTCGGCGGCAACACCAACATCGCCAAGGTTTCCATCGTCGGTGTCGGCATGCGCTCCCACGCGGGCGTCGCCAGCCGCATGTTCGAAGCTCTGGCCAAGGAAAGCATCAACATCCAGATGATCTCGACTTCCGAGATCAAGGTCTCCGTCGTCATTGAGGAGAAGTACCTCGAACTGGCCGTCCGTGCCCTGCACACCGCCTTCGAACTGGATGCACCCGCTCGACAGAGCGAGTGAGCCTTATAACGAAAGGCGCGGCTCACCCCGCGCCTTTCGTCGTTTTTGGTCTGCGGTGGTGGAACTTTCCTTTTGCCACCGCTGGTCAATACTTGGGTGGACGCCCCTTGAAATTCATGGGGGGCCGACGCCATTTCTTTTTTGCAGACTGTCCCTGAAACACATCCGTGAGGAGAAAGGAATGCTGATTCTGACTCGCCGGGTCGGAGAGACCCTGATGGTCGGTGATGAAGTCACTGTCACCGTATTAGGCGTGAAAGGTAATCAGGTGCGCATTGGCGTCAACGCCCCGAAAGAGGTAGCCGTGCACCGTGAGGAAATCTACCAGCGCATCCAGAAAGAGAAAGACCAGGAACCAAACCACTAATTTTTCTACTTTTTTTCTTTGCAAACGGGGAAAACATGGTTATCATGCGCCCCGTGTTGCGGAGAGGTGGCCGAGTGGCCGAAGGCGCTCCCCTGCTAAGGGAGTACACCTCAAAAGGGTGTCGGGGGTTCGAATCCCCCCTTCTCCGCCATTATTCAGTGTTGTAGAGATGTCAGCGGTTAGTTCGATAAGTTATTGAAAAGTATCGAAAAAATCAGTTGACGGTGGTTTTGAAGTCTCTATAATGCGCGCCCACAACGCACTCGTAGCTCAGCTGGATAGAGTACCCGGCTACGAACCGGGCGGTCAGAGGTTCGAATCCTCTCGAGTGCGCCATTTTCAATCAGCTGATATAGCGTCGGTTGATTGAAGAAACCAGCGGTGATCTGGTCTAAAAACACCACAACGCACTCGTAGCTCAGCTGGATAGAGTACCCGGCTACGAACCGGGCGGTCAGAGGTTCGAATCCTCTCGAGTGCGCCATACAAGAAAGGCCTGCAGAAATGCAGGCCTTTTTCTTTTCCCGCCTTTTTATTTCTCCGGTAATTGCGTCGCTCTGTACGGGCAAGCGGTCACGGTGTGGCCGTGCCGGTGGCGAGACCGTCGAGGAAGGCCTGGTAGTGGCGTGCCGTCTCGGCGGGTCGCTCGATCATCGGGGCGTGTCCGCAATCCTTCATGACCACCGTACTGGCGTGCGGGACCAGCGGCTTCATGACATCGAGGCTCGATACATCCAGCACGCGGTCCTTGTCGCCCCAGAGCAGCAGGGTAGGGGCCTGGATCTTTGGCAGTTCCGGCTCCAGGGGAATGTAGCGCTGAACCAGTTGCTGAAAGACCGCTTCATAGTGGGCCTGGTTGGCGATGGCCCTGTCTGCCAGGTAGCGCTTGAGCGGGGCCGGCAGGACGGGCGGATCGACGAAGACGAAGTCCATCAGCCTGTCGTAGTCGGAGACGCGGGTGACCACCAGGGGATTGGGGCGGCCCTGTTCCAGCAGGTCGAACAGTTCGCTCTTGTGCGGTGCAGTGACCCCCGCGTTGTCGAAGAGCGCCAGCGAACGCACGCGGTCCGGGTAGCGCGCCGCATACAGCGCCACGATGTGCCCACCCATGGAGTTGCCCACCAGATGGACCTTGCCCACTCCCAGCGCCTGTATGAAGTCCGCCAGCCGCTCGGCCTGGGTGCCGACGTCGTAGCTGCCCGCCGGCCGGCTGCTTTCACCGAAGCCCGGCAGATCGGGCACCACCACGTGGTAGCGGCCGCTGAAATGCCGGGCCATGCGCAGCCAGTTGTCCTTGTCCGCACCGAAGCCGTGGACCATGACGATGGTCTCGCCCAGCTTCGGGCCGCCTTCGTAGTAGGCGAAATCCAGTTCGCCCGCTGTCACCACCTGGCTGCTCAGGCCGGCCAGATGGGTTTCCACCAGTCGCGCGCTGGCCATCAACGCAGGCGGATAGAAATAAAGCGTGGCCGCCACTGCTGCCAGCAACGTCACAAGTCCTGCAAGCAGTTTCTTCATCAAGGCTTCCTTATGACAAAAAACGATTTCAAATGGCCTAAGCTAGCACGGCGTTATGGTCGTGCAGTGACACGGCCGGCGTCTTCCCAACCAAGCTCCAGAACTGGGACTCCATGATGTACAGACGTCTCTTCCTCGCTCCGTTGCTGATCGCCAGCCTGCTGGTGCCGACCCTCGCCCTGGCGGCCAAGAAGTGCGAGCGCCTGGTGGCCACGGGAAATCCCGAGTACCCGCCCTACCTGTGGCGCGACCCGCAGAACCCCAAGCTGCTGGTCGGCGCCAATGCCGACCTGCTGCACCGCATCGGCGAAGAGATCGGCGTGAAGATCGACGTCCTCTATACCGGCCCCTGGTCCCGCGCGCAGGACGAAGTGCGCACCGGTCGGGTCGACCTCATCGCCGGGGCCTTCCTCACCCTGCCGCGGCTGGAGACGATGGACTACATCCATCCCGCCTTCCTGGACACGCCCAGCGTGGTCTGGGTCAAGCATGGCCGCGCGTTCCCCTTCCAGGGACGTGACGATCTCAAGGGACGCACCGGTGGCACGCTGGTGAACAACAGTTTCGGCCAGGACTTCGACCACTTCGCCCACGACAACCTCACCCTCGAAGAAGTCCCCAGTGTCACCCAGGCCTTCCAGAAGCTGCTGCTGGAGCGCACCGAATTCGTCCTCTACGAGCACTACCCCGGCGTCGCCCTGGCGGAAACCCTCGGCATCACCCATGACCTGGAAGTGCTGGAACCGCCTATCGCCAGCGAAGGGCTGTACCTCACGCTCTCTTACAACTCCGCCTGCAACGACCCCTGGCTGCGCGGACAACTGGCGAAAAAGATGACAGAATTGGTCGCCGCAGGGGTGCCGCAGGCCCTGCTGCAACGCAATCTCGAGCGGTGGCGGACCCAGCAGGTACAGCCCGCCACGGCCCCGAAACCGTAGGAAACCCCAGTGATCGAACACCGCATACTGGCCGCCGGCCTGGCACTTCTTGCCCTGTCCGGCTGCGCCAACGATCCCGCCCCCGTCGAGCAGATGCGCCTCTCCGAGCAGGCCGTGGCCCAGGCCCGTGCCGTCGGCGCAAGCGCCGACCAGATCCCCGAGATGAAACTGGCTGAAGAGAAGCTGGCCCGTGCCCAGAAGAACATGGGCGAGCAGGACTACAAGCGCGCACGCTTCTTCGCCGAGCAGGCCGAACTGGACGCCCGCCTCGCCGAATCCCTGGTGCTGACCCAGAAGAGCAAGGCCCAGCTCAACGACCTGACCGCTCGCATCAACCGCCTGCGCAAGCAACTGGGGGACCTGGAATGACCCCGCGTATCGCCATGGGCGGCCTCGTCGCCGCGCTCCTGTTGCTCGGCGGCTGCGCCTCCTCGCGCCAGGCCGAGCAGAGCCTGGATGAAGCCCGCAACCGCTTCCAGCAGGTGAAGGAAGACCCCCAGGTACTGGCCAGTGCACCCAAGGACGTGATCCGCGCCGGGGAATCCCTGGCCCGCGCCGAGCGCCTTGCCACCTACTGGGGCAACGATGGCGACGTCGAGCACTACGCCTTCCTCAGCCAGCGCTACAGCCAGATCGCCACCCAGCACAGCGAACTGGCCCGCGACCAGGAGCGCGCCATGCGTCTGCAGGGCGAACAGGAGCGCCTGCAGCAATCCCTGCGCGAAGCCAAGCTGCTCAGCGCGCAGCAGAAGGGCAACTGGCTCGAGGAGCAGATGGTCGCCCTCGCCGCCACCGAGACCGATCGCGGCCTGGTGATGACCCTGGGCGATGTGCTGTTCGACACCGGCCGCTCCGAGCTGAAAGGTCGGGCCAACCGCACCGTGCTCAAGCTCGTGCAGTTCCTGCAGATCAACCCGCGCCGCACCGTGCGCATCGAGGGCTACACCGACAGCAGCGGCACCCGCGAGGAGAACCTCGCCCTGTCCCGTGACCGTGCCCAGGCCGTGGCCGACGTCCTCACCGACCTCGGGGTCGACGCCAAGCGCATCGAGGTGAAGGCCTATGGCGAAGCCTTCCCCATCGCGGAGAACGCCTCCAACAGCGGCCGCGCGCAGAACCGCCGCGTCGAGATCGTCATCTCCGACGAGAAAGGCAACCTCGGCGAAGCCCGCTGATCGCCCCCGCGCCTCACAGGAACCCCGGCGGCCTCGCGGCCCCGGGGTTTTTCATGCCCGCTCGCCACGCCTCGCACCCATACAGCTCGGGTTTGCAACGGGGCACTTGTGCGACGAGACGTAACCACCGGTCACTGTGGCGGTACAGTCCCTGGCAAATTTCACTGTATGGTCCACAATTTTGCGGACTGTACCGGTGCAATCCTGTCTCGCTTCGGTACTGTTACGGTCCAGTGAGACAGGTGCCGCCGCCATGACCAATCTGCTGCTTTACCAACGCATCGCCCAGCAACTGGCCGAAGACATCCGGCGTGGCGTGTACCAGCCCGGTGAACGGGTGCCCTCGGTGCGCAAGCTCAGCGCCCAGCTCAACGTCAGCCACGCCACCGTGCTGCAGGCGTACGCCAACCTCGAAGACCAGGGCCTGATCCGCGCGCGGCCGCAGTCCGGCTTCTACGTCCACCAGACCCCCGCGCTCACCGCCTCGACCCCCGACATCGCCCGGGTCGAACGCCCCGGCCTGGTCACCCGCGCCAGCATCATCAACCAGGTGCTCACCGAATCCCGCCGCGAGGGCGTGTTCCCCCTCGGCGCCGCCGTGCCCCACGTGGACTACCTCCCCGTGCGCGCCCTGCACCAGCAACTGGCCAAGGTCACCCGCTTCCACAGCCCGCGCGCCTTCAGCTACATGTTCAGCCCCGGTTTCGAACCGCTGCGCCGTCAGGTGGCGATCCGCATGCGCGATGCCGGCGTGGTGGTCGACCCGTCCGAAGTGGTCATCACCCACGGCTGCGTCGACGCCATCCAGATGAGCCTGCGGGTGCTGACCCGCCCCGGAGACCTGATCGCCACCGAGTCGCCCACCTACTACGGCCTGCTGCAACTGGCGGACCTGCTCGGGCTCAAGGTGATCGAGATCCCCAGCGATCCCACCACCGGCATCAGCCTCGAAGCCCTGCAACTGGCCGCCAACCAATGGCCCATCAAGGCCCTGGTGCTCACCTCGCGCCTCAGCAACCCGCTGGGCGGTACCGTGCCCGAAGAGCGGCAGAAGCAACTGCTGCGCCTGGCATCGGACTTCGACATCCAGATCGTCGAGGACGACATCTACGGCGAACTCATGTTCGAGCAGGGCCCCTCCAAATCGCTCAAGGCCAGTGACCGTGACGGCCGGGTGATCTACTGCTCCAGCTTCTCCAAGACCCTCTCGCCCGGCGTGCGGATCGGCTGGATAGTCGCCGGCAAGTACCAGGACGAAATCCAGCGCCTGCAGACCTTCACCACCCACTCCGCCTGCAGCGTCACCCAGATGGGCGTCGCCGCCTACCTGGAGAACGGCGGCTACGACCGGCACCTGCGCTACATCCGCCAGGAGTACCGCAAGAACCTCACCGCCTTCCAGCTGGGGGTGCAGCAGTACTTCCCTGATGGCACCCAGATGACCCGGCCCAACGGCGGCTTCATCCTCTGGATCAGCCTGCCGGCCAAGGTCAACACCAAGGACCTGCACGTCCGCGCGCTGCAGCAGGGCATCAGCATCGCCCCGGGGCTGATCTTCAGTAACACCGAGCAGTTCAACCACTGCGTGCGCCTGAACTGCGGCATCCCGTGGAACCGCGAAGCCGAGCGCGCCATCATGACCCTCGGCATGCTCGCCAAGCAGCTCTGCCAGGAAGCCGGCGGCAGCTACTGAGACCAGGTGGAGGAGGGCGGACGCTCATCGGCGTTGACAGCCCTCCACCGTTCCCCGCAGTATCCAGCTCCTCGCAAACTGCAACCTGAGCCCGACCATGCCCGCCCACGCCTTCTCCCGCGCTTTCGTACCGGCCCTGCCGGCACTTGCGCTTGGCGTCGCCGCGAGCAAGGTCAAGAAACAGCCGCTCATTTGACCGGGGCGCGCTGTCCCGTCAGATGGGCTGACAGGACAGCAGGCGCGAAGGTCGAACCCTCTCTCACTCCCGCATCCCTGTACCCCTCCGACGGCGACGACAGACGGTCAGCCTGAAGGAGTGAAGCAATGCCCGCGTTTTCTGGAATCTGGGTCGCCCTGGTGACCCCCTTCGCCGACGGCGAACTCGACCTGCCCGCCCTGCAACGCCTCGCCCGGCACCTGCTGGATGCCGGAGCGGCCGGCCTGGTCGCCTGCGGCAGCACCGGTGAAGCCGCCGCCCTCAGCCGCGACGAGCGCCTCGCCGTGCTGGATGCCCTGCTCGAGGTCGTGCCCGGCGAACGCCTGGTGATGGGCCTGGCCGGCAACAACCTCAACGACGTTCTGGGCATGCTCGACGCCATCCAGCAGCGTCCCATCGGCGGCGTGCTGGTCCCGGCGCCTTACTACATCCGCCCCTCCCAGGCCGGCCTGCTCAACTGGTTCAGCCGCATCGCCGACGCCTCCCGGCTGCCGGTGATCCTCTACGACATCCCCTACCGCACCGGCGCCACCCTGGCCCTCGACACCCTGCGCCAGCTCGCCCGCCATCCCCGCATCGTCGCCCTCAAGGATTGCGGCGGCGACACCGGCAAGACCCAGGCCCTGATCACCGACGGGCAACTGGCCGTGCTGGCCGGCGAAGACAACCAGGTGTTCACCACCCTCTGCCTGGGCGGCAGTGGCGCCATCGCCGCCTCCGCCCACCACCACACCGAACGCTTCGTCGAGATGGCCGCCTGCGTGCAGCGGGGCGACCTGGCCCGTGCCCGGGCCCTCGCGCACAGCCTGCAACCCCTTATCGAACTGGCCTTTGCCGAGCCCAACCCCGCACCGGTGAAGAGCCTGCTGGCCCTGCGCGGGCTGATCCGCGATGAGCTGCGCGAGCCCATGCAGCCCAGTTCGCCGGCCCTGGTGGAGCGCCTGCGCAGCCTGCTCGTCTGAGCCGGCTGCCGCCCGCCCGCCGGGCCGGGTGGGGCGGCGCCGGGGTTGCGATATATACTTCGCGCCTCTGAACCGAGGAGAGCCTTGTGGCCATCGATTTTCACTGGATTCGCGACGACGCCGAACTGGCCTCCCACTGCGAACGCTGGCGCCGACTGAGTTTCGTCGCGCTGGACACCGAGTTCATGCGTGTCGACACCTTCTACCCCAAGGCCGGCCTGGTCCAGGTCGGCGACGGCGAGACGGCCTGGCTCATCGACCCCCTGCTGATCCAGGACTGGCGCCCCTTCGCCGCCCTGCTCGAAGACCCTGCCGTCACCAAGGTGCTGCATGCCTGCGGCGAAGACCTCGAAGTCTTCCTGCGTCTCACCGGCAGCCTGCCGCAGCCGCTGCTCGACACCCAGCTCGCCGCCGGCTACCTCGGCATCGGCTACTCCATGGGCTACTCGCGCCTGGTGAACGCCGTGCTCGGCATCGACCTGCCCAAGGAAGAGACCCGCTCCGACTGGCTGCAGCGCCCGCTCACCGAGATGCAGGAGCGCTACGCCGCCGAGGACGCCGTGCACCTGGCCGAGATCTACCGCATCCTCGACCAGCGTCTCGACGCCACCAAGCGCGCCTGGATCCTCGAAGACGGCGCCGAACTGGTGGCCAACCTGCGCCGCGAGACCGACCCCCAGACGCTGTACCGCGAGTCCAAGCTCGGCTGGAAGCTGTCCCGCCAGCAACTCGCCGTGCTCCGCGCCCTCTACGCCTGGCGCGAGGCCGAGGCCCGGCGCCGCGACCAGCCGCGCAACCGCATCATCCGCGAGCACGCCCTGTGGCCCATGGCGCGTTTCCAGCCGGACAACCTGGTCGCCCTGTCGCGCATCGAAGACATGCACCCGCGCACCGTCCGCCAGGACGGCAACACCCTGCTCAAGCTGATCCGCGAAGCGGCCGAACTGCCGCCCGCCGAATGGCCCGAGGCACTGCCCGAGCCGCTGCCCGCCGAAGTCAACGGCCTGCTCAAGAAGCTGCGCGCCGTCGGCCAGGCCCAGGCCGAGCGCCTGGGCATCGCCCCCGAGCTGATGCTGCGCAAGAAACACCTCGAAGCCCTCATCAAGAGCGGCTTCCCCAACGGCCCCTACCAGCTGCCCGCAGGCCTGCGTGGCTGGCGCCGCGAACTGATGGGCCAGGCCCTGCTGGACGTCCTGGCCGGAGAGACCGCCTGATGAAACGCATCTGCTCGATCTACAAGAGCCCCCGCAAGAACGAGATGTACCTCTACGTCGACAAGGCCGAAGCCCTCAGCCGCGTGCCCGAAGGCCTGCTGGCCGCCTTCGGCGCCCCCCGGCATACCTTCGACCTGGTCCTCAGCCCCGAACGCCAGCTGGCCCGCGAGGACATCCACAAGGTGCTGGAGAACATCGAGAAGCAGGGCTACCACCTGCAGATGCCGCCGGGTGAAGAGGAGTACATCGAGCACCTGCCCGAAGAGCTCCTGCGCATGAACGACCCGGTCTGATGCGCGTTCTCCTCGCCGACTCCAACCATGCCCGCCACGCCGAACTGCTGAGCGAGCTCGCCCCCGAGCTGGAGCTGCTGGCTGCAGATTCGCCTGACGAACTGGCCCGCCTGGCCGCCGACTGCCCGGTGTGGCTGGGCAGCCCGGATCGCCTCGCCGAGCTGCTGCGCCGGGGGCTTCGGCCCGAATGGGCGCAGTCCACCTGGGCCGGCATCACCCCGCTGCTGGCCGAAGGCCTGCCGCGCCAGTACCGGCTCACCCGTGCCGTCGGCATCTTCGGCCAGGTGATGGCCGAGTACGTGCTGACCTACCTGCTGGCCCATGAGCGCGCGCTGCTGGCGCGCCTGGCGAGCCAGGTGGAAGGGCGCTGGGATGGTCGGCTGCCCCGCAGCCTGGCCGGGCGGCGCGTGCTGGTGGTGGGCGCCGGGGACATCGGCAGCAGCGTCGGGCGCTTCCTCGTCCCCTTCGGTGTCGAACTGCGCGGCATCGCCCGCCAGCCGCGTCCGCTGGAGCCCTTTGCCGAGGTCGCCGGCCTCGAGGCCCTGCCCGAACAGGTCGGCTGGGCCGACTGCGTGGTCAACCTGCTGCCGGACACCCCCGCCACCCAGGACCTCTACGACCGCGCGCTGTTCCAGCGCATGCAGCCCACCGCGCTCTTCATCAATGCCGGGCGTGGCGTTGCGGTGGTGGACCACGACCTGGTCGCGGCCCTCGAAGCCAACGAACTGGCCGGCGCCGTCATCGACGTCTGCCGCCAGGAACCGCTGCCGGCCGAGCACCCCTTCTGGCGCGCCCCGCGCCTGCTGCTCACCGGCCACAGCTCCGCCCCCACCTTGGCCGAGCCGCTGGTCAGGCTGTTCACCGACAACCTCACCCGCTTCCAGCAAGGCCAACCGCTCCGCGGCGAAGTGGACTTCCAGCGCGGCTATTGACCCCAAGCGTGGGGGGTAATCCACCGGAACGTAGAACGTAGGATGGGCTGAGCTGTGCGAAGCCCATCATTGCCTAGGCGCCCCGGACTCGATGCGGTTCGCACAGCTCACCGCATCCTACGGGTGCCCTTGCCATGGCTCGCGTAGGGTGGGTCGCGCTTCGTCGACCCACGGGGAGGGGGAGGCCATCAATCCCATGGCTGGCTCCGTTCCCGGGCTGAAGCCCGGGCTACGTCAGGCAGGTGTGTCGGGCGGATTACGCTTCATCGATCCACCACCGGGGCGGCGCTGCTGGGAGATAGTGCGAACGATTTTCCTTACACCGCGCTACCGGTCGCTCCCGTGGCGGCGGTGCTTGGCCGGCACCGTCGGCGCGACTAGACTACCGCGCCCCTTTACCCAGTCAGATCGCCATGGCCGCCAAAGTCGAACCCTTCTGGAAGCGCAAGACCCTCGCTCAACTCGATCAGGAGGAGTGGGAGTCCCTGTGTGACGGCTGCGGCCTGTGCTGCCTGCAGAAGCTCGAGGACGAAGACGACGGCGCGGTGTACTACACCCGCATCGCCTGCAAGCTGCTCGACCTCAAGACCTGCCGCTGCACCAACTACCCCAACCGCCGCGACTTCGTCCCCGACTGCATCCAGCTCACCCCGGCCCAGGCCGACGAGTTCCGCTGGCTGCCGCCCACCTGCGGCTACCGCCTGGTGGCCGAGGGCAAGGACCTGCTGCCCTGGCACCCGCTGGTCTGCGGCGACCCCGAGGCGGTGCACAACACCGGCATTTCCCAGTCCGGGCGCATGGTCAGCGAGACCAAGGTGGCCGAGGACGACTGGGAGGACTACATGATCTTCCGCGCCGGCTAGCGCACCCCAAGGGATCGAATCGCCGTTCGCCGCGTCATAGGGAAATCGCCACGAGGAAGCCCGCCATGTCCCACCGCGCCACTCTGCTGCTGTCCGCCACTGCCCTGCTGTTCAGTGCCCCGCTGCTGGCGGCCAAGCGCACCGACATCGACTACAAGGTTCGCTTCCTGCCCGACAGCGACCAGGCCGAAGTCCAGCTGGTGGTGGAGGAGGGCGAAAAGGTCCGCCGCCTCAGCTTCGACCTGGGCGACAAGGGCTACTACAGCGACTTCAAGGCCGACGGCCAGTGGCAGCAGGAGGGCGCCGGCCGAGGCACCTGGCAACCCGCAGCGGGCAAGGCCACCCTCAGCTACCGCGTGCGCATCACCCACGACCGTGGCGACGGCACCTTCGATGCGCGGATGACCCCCGACTGGGCCCTGCTGCGCGGCGACGACCTGGTGCCCCCAGCCCGGGCCGACGTGGTGGAAGGCACCGACCTGGCCGCGCGCATCCAGTTCGAACTGCCCAAGGGCTGGACCTCCGTGGAAACCGGCTGGACCCGCGTCGGCAAGAACCGCTTCCGCGTCGACAACGCCGAGCGCGTGTTCGACCGCCCCACCGGCTGGATCATCGCCGGCAAGCTCGGCAGCCGCCGCACCGAACTGGGCAACACCGACGTCACCATCAGCGCCCCGGTGGGCGAGGGCATGCGGCGGATGGACATCCTCACCCTGCTGACCTTCGTCTGGCCCCACGCCCAGGCGGTGTTCCCCCGCGACCCCGGCAAGCTGCTGATCGTCGGTGCCGGCGACCCCATGTGGCGCGGCGGGCTGTCCGGCCCCAACTCCTTCTTCATGCACGCCGACCGCCCGCTGGTCAGCGAGAACGGCACCAGCTCCCTGGTGCACGAACTGGTGCACGTGTTCACCCGCATCCAGGACACCGAGCGCAGCGACTGGATCAGCGAAGGTATCGCCGAGTACTACGCCATCGAACTGATGCGCCGCGCCGGCGGGCTCAGCGAGGACCGCTACCACAAGGTGCGCGCCAACCTGAAGCACTGGAGCCGCAAGGTCACCAACCTGCGCGGCGAGCATTGCACCGGGCCGACCACCGCCCGCGCCGTGCTGCTGCTGCAGGACCTGGACGAAGAGATCCGCAAGAGCAGCAAGGGCGCTCACTCCCTCGATGACGTGGTGCGCGGGCTGATGCGCCTGGACAAGGTCGCCACGGCGGACTTCGTCGGCATCGCCGAGAACGTCCTCGGCGGCCCCTCCAAGACTCTCGACACGCCGCTGCTGGACGACAAGGCCGCCGCCCAGTAGCCCTTCAGCGCATCAGTGCGGGTACAGCGGCGGCAGCGCGCTGGCCGTGGCCTGCTGCTGCACCTGGCGCGCCGGCAGCGCGCGGATCGCCTTCCACAGGTCCTCGCCCTGCCAGTGCTGGCCGCTCTCGCTGTAGAGCGCACCGTTCAGACCGTCCATCGCATCCGACAGCGGCACAAAGCGCGCCGCCATCTCCGCCAGGGTTTCCGGCTGCTGGCGTGCCCAGGCATCCAGCGCCTGGCGGGTCGCCTGCGGGTCGTTGGCCTGGCAGGCGCGCTTGAGGTCGTCCAGCAGCGTGCGCGGGCTCGGCCCGGTCTGCACCGTCGGCAGGATCGCCGGCTGGCGGCGGGCATGCCACCACAGGCCGAAGCCCAGCAGGGTGGTCAGCGCCAGGATCAGCGTCGCCAGCTGCCAGGGCCACAGCGGCGCACCGGCCGGGGCCGGCTGGTCGGCACCGGGTGTTTCCACCGGGGCCTCGGGCTCCATCGCCGGGTTCACCGCCACCTCCAGGGTGCGGGCCGGCAGGCGGCTGTGCTCCAGGCGGTCGTCCCGGGTGTTCCACCACACCACGTCCACCGCCGGCAGCTCGATGCGCCCGGCCGCCGTGGGCACCAGCGCCTCGCGCTCCTCGCGGCTGCCGGTCACCCCGCGTTCGCCCACCTCGTTGGCCAACTGGGGCTGGTCCGGGTAGCGGCGCAGGTCATTGGCGCTGGTGGCCGGCAGCGCCGGGATCTGCGCGCTGGAGAGCCCTTCGGTCTTCACCATCAGGCTGCGGGTCAGGGAGTCGCCGACCCGTGCCTTGTCGGGCTCCGGGCTCCAGGCCTCCACCAGGGTCAGGTTGCGCGCCGGCAGCCACGGCGCATCGGCCGGGTAGTCCGCCGGGCGCGGCTTCACCGCCAGGGGGATCTGCGGCGAGCTGACCCGCGTCAGGCGGCCCGGGCGCGGCCCGAAGGGCTGGTAGGCGTCCTGGCTGCTGCGTTCGGCCAGGGTCGCGCTGAACACCTGGGAGGGGATCATCAGCTGGCCGCTCTTCTGCGGGAAGATCGCGTAGCGCAGCTCGATCACCCCGTGGCGCACACCGTTGATCTCCTTCTCGTAGGTGCGCGGCTCACCCAGCTGCTCGATGCGCGCATCGGCCATCTGCAGCGGCGTCAGGCTGCTGTCGTCGTACAGCGAGACCGAGTGGTAGATGCGCAGGGTGAGGATGGCCTGGGCCTGCACGTAGACGCTTTCCTGGTCCAGGCTGGCGTCGATGAACACCGGCGCCAGCTTGCCGGAGTCCGCGTTGGGGTCGTTCTTCTGGATGTGCAGCGGGATCGGCTGGGTCTCGGCCTCGCCCAGCTTCAGCGGCGGGATGACCACGTAGCCGGTCTGCTTCGGCTGCAGGGTGACGATCCAGCGGGTGGCGCGGTTGCTCTGGCCGTTGAGGGTGCTCAGGCGGTTGATCTGGCGGGTGCCGAGCACATCGAACAGCGACTCCAGCGGCGACAGGTCCGGCTTGCCGAACAGCGTCGGGTCGGAGGACTCCAGCACCAGCTCCACCGTCTCGCCTTCGCTGAGGCGGGTGCGGTCGACGCTGGCGGTGAAGCCGGCGGCGTGGGCGAGGCTGGCCAGCAGGAGGAGGATCATGGCGCAGGTCAGGCGCTTCATTCTTGGTTTTCCTGGCGGCGTTGCTGTTCGTACCAGAACTTGCGGCGCAGCAGTTCGGCGGGGTCGTCGGGAATCTGTCGCAGCCACTGCTCCAGGGACTGGCGGCGTTCGTCGCCCAGGGGCTCGTGCTCGCTGTCCAGCGCTTGCGGCTCGCCGTCCGGTTCGGCGGGCTGGGCGTTGGCTGCCTGCTGGTCCTGGCCGCCGGCGCCCTGGCCGTTCTTCTGTTCGGCTTCCGCGCCGGCCTGCGAATCCTGGCCGGATTCGGGCTTGGCGTCCTGCTCCGCCGGCTGGGGCGTGCTCTTGGGCGCGTCCTGGGCGGCCTCGTCCTGGCCGGCCTGTTGCTGCTGTGGCGGCGAGGTGGGCTGGGGCTGCTCGGCCTGGGCCTGGCGCTGCTTCAGCAGTTCCTCCACCAGGGCTTTGTTCTTCAGCGCCGGCTGCAGGTCGGGCTGGCGCTCCAGGGCCGAATCGTAGGCATCCAGCGCGGCTTCCAGTTGCTCGGCCTTGGCCAGGGCGTTGCCCCGGTTGTAGTGATCGGCGGCGCTGTCGCCGGCGGCGAAGCGCTCCGCCGCCTCGCCGTACTGGCCGGCCTGGTAGAGGGCATAGCCCTGCCAGGCACGGTCCTGGAAGCGCTGCGCGGCCTCTGCCGGCTGTTGCGCTTCCAGCAGGCGCTGGCCCTGCTGGTCGGCGCGCAGCCACAGGTCGTCCAGCTCGAAGGCCAGGGCAGGGCGGGGCAGCACGAAGAACAGTGGCAGGCAGAAGATCCAGCCCCGGCGGCCGGCGCAGGCGGCGATCAGCAGCAGCGGCAGCAGCAGCCAGTGGCCCTGGTCGGCCCAGGCCTCCAGGCGGGTGGTCTCGCCGCTGTCGCGCAGGGTGGTGGCCCCGCCGAGCAGGCCCAGGTTGCGCAGGTCGCGCTCGTCCACCCGGGCCGTGGCGTACTTGCCGCCCAGGTCGCTGGCGAAGCGCTTGAGCCCCGGAGCGTCCAGGCGCGGCAGGAGGATGGCGCCCTGGGCGTCCTTGAGGAAGCCGCCGTTGTCCTGGGCGATGGGCGCGCCCTGGGCGGTGCCGATGCCGAGGATCGACAAGCGGCCGCTGCGCGAGCCGAGGGCCTTGCGGATACCGTTGCGCTCGGCCTCGCTGAGGCCATTGGTGATCAGCAGCAGCCGGCCCTGGCCACGTGCGCCCTGTTCCAGCAGCGCCAGGGCTTTCTGCACCGCCAGGTCGGCGCGCTGGCCGGGCTCGGGCATGATCGCCGGCTTGAGGGCGTCCAGCAGGTTGCCGGCGGTCATCAGATCGTCCGACAGCGGCACCAGGCTGTGGGCGCTGCCGGCGTAGACGACGATGGCCGTCTGCGCGTCGCGGCGGGCGTCCAGCAGGTCGCGCAGCTTGCGCTTGGCGTGTTCCAGGCGGCTGGGCGGCACGTCGCCGGCAAGCATCGAGGGCGTCAGTTCGAGAATCACCACCAGCGGGTCGGCGCGCTTCTGGGTGCTTTGCTCCACCCGCTGCCAGCTGGGGCCGAGCAGCGCCAGCAGGCCCAGCAGCCAGGCCAGGCCAAGGGCGATCCACGGCAGCCGGCTGCCGCGCTGGCGCCCGCCACCCAGCAGCCAGGGCTGGAAGTGCAGGGGCAGCAACTGCTGCCAGCGGCCGGTGCGGCGTTCGCGGTGCAGCAGTTGCCAGAGCAGCCACAGCAGCAGGGGCAACAGCAGCAGCCACAGCGGGCGCGACCAGTGGGGCCAGAGTTCGCTCATGAACGCCTCCAGCGGCTGCGGGCCCAGGCCAGCCCCTGCTGGGGCAGGTCGGGCCAGAGTTCACGGGCGATCAGCACCAGGCTCAGCAGCAACGCCAGCCCCAGCGGCCAGCAGTACAGCGCCAGGGCCGGGCGTGCCTGGCTGGGCAGCTGGCTCACCGGTTCGAGGGTGTCCAGTGCCAGTTCGATCTCGGTCAGCTCCTGGCTGGAGCGGGCGCGGAAGTACTGGCCGCCGGTCTGCTCGGCGATCTGCCGCAGGGTCGGCTCGTCCAGGTCCAATGCCGGGTTGAGGCCGAACAGGCCGAGCATGCCGCCCTGCTCGGGGTCGGCGCCGATGCCGATGGTGTAGATCTTCACGCCTTCCTCGGCGGCCAGGCGCGCGGCGGTCAAGGGCTCGATCTGGCCGCCGGTGTTGGCGCCGTCGGTCACCAGCACCAGCACGCGGCTGTTGGCCGGGCGCTGGCGCAGGCGCTTCACCGCCAGGCCGATGGCGTCGCCGATGGCGGTGTTCTTGCCGGCGATGCCGATCAGCGCCTCGTCCAGCCACACGTGCACGGTTTGCCGGTCGAAGGTCAGCGGTGCCTGCAGGTAGGCCTGGCTGCCGAAGAGGATCAGGCCGATGCGGTCGCCCACCCGGCCTTCGATGAACTCGCCCATCAGGTGCTGCACCAGCGCCAGGCGGCTGACCGGCTTGCCGTCCAGCTGCATGTCGGCGTAGTCCATGGAGCCGGACACATCCACCGCCACCAGCAGGTCGCGGCCGCTGGCCGGCAGCGGCTGCGGCTCGCCCACCCACTCGGGGCGTGCGGCGGCGCACAGCAGCAGCAGCCAGAGCAGGGCGAAGGGTGCCTGCTGGCGCCAGGCCGGCAGGTTGGCCCGGGCGCGGCGCCCGGCCAGGGTTTCCAGCTCGCCGAGGAAACTCACCTTCAGCGCCGCCTCGCCGCTGTCGGCCGGCGGCAGCAGCACCCGCAGCAGCCAGGGCAGCGGTGCCAGCAGGAAGATCCAGGGCCAGGCCAGTTCAAACATGCTTGCGAATCCAGGTTTCGACGGCCTGGTGCAGGCCGGCGATGGCCTTGTCGTCGAGTTTGCACTGCGGGCGGTAGGCACCCTCCACCAGCACCATCCAGCGGGTCAGGCCGGCGGCGGGGCAGCGGTTGTCCAGGTAGGCCAGCCAGGCGCGGCCGTTCAGGGTCAGCACCTGGGCGTCGGGGTAGCGCTGCCGGCACAGGCGCTTGAGCAGCGCATTGAGCTGCTGCAGCCAGGGGCCGGCATGGGCACCGTCGTAGGGCTTGGCCAGTTGTGCCAGCTCCTGCAGCGCGGCCTCGCGCATCGGGTCCAGGGGCTGGGCCTGCTCGGCCTCCTGGCGCTGCCGCGACAGCCGCCGGGCCAGGCGCCAGGCGCCCCAGGCCAGCAGCGGCAGCAGCACGGCGAGCAGCCACCAGCCTGGCGCCGGGGGCCAGAACGGCACGGGCGCGGGGGCGATCAGGGGTTCGAGCCGGTCCAGCGGGTTCATCGCCGCGCCCCGCGCTGCAGGTGGTCGCGCAACTGGTCGACCATCTCTTCCTGGGTGGACAGCGGCAGCAGCAGCACCCCCAGGCGCAGGGCCAGGCGCTGCCAGCGGGCGCGGCGGGCCTCGCCCTGTTCGCGGTAGGCCTGGCGCAGCTCGGGGTTGTGGGTGTCCAGCTCCAGCTGGGCGCCCAGCTCGCTGAAGCGCAGCAGGCCGGCGGCCGGCAACGCGTGGTCGAGGGGGTCGGACAGCGGCAGCAGGATCAGGTCGGTGTGCCGGGCCAGCAGCGCCAGTTGCTGCTCGGCGGTGTCCGATAGGGTGCGTTCGTCGCAGAGGATCACCACCAGGCTGCCGGGGCGCAGCACCTCGCGGGCGCGGCGCAGGGCCAGGCTGAAGCCTTCGCGGGGTGTTGCCTGCGGGGTGACCAGGCCCTGGTTGGCGCGCACCAGGCGGTTGAGCAGTTGCAGCAGGCTCTGCTTGCTGCGCCGGGGCTTGATCTCGTGGTGCTCGGCGTCGCTGAAGACCAGCCCGCCGATGCGGTCGTTGTGGCCCAGGGCGGCCCAGCCGATGAGGCTGGCGGCGTGGGCGGCGAGCACCGACTTGAACATCCGCCCGGAGCCGAAGAACAGCCGCTGGCTCTGTTCGACGACGATGAACACCGGGCGCTCGCGCTCCTCGTGGAACAGCTTGGTGTGGGGCTCCTGGGTGCGTGCGGTGACGCGCCAGTCGATGGTGCGCACGTCGTCGCCCGGCTGGTACACGCGCACCTGGTCGAAGTCGACCCCGCGCCCGCGCAGCTTGGAGTGGTGCAGGCCGATCAGCGGGCTGCGCCGCGAGGGCGTGGAGAACAGCTGCACCTCGCGCACGCGGTGGCGGATCTCGATCAGCTCGGCGAGGCTGACCTGCACGCCGGGGACGGCTGCCGGGCTGGTCATGGCGTCAGGCGACGGCGACCACGTCGAGGATGCGTTGCAGCACGCGGTCCTGGTCGATCCCCGCGGCCTCGGCCTCGAAGGTGAGGATCAGGCGATGGCGCAGCGCATCGAAGAGCACCGCCTGGATGTCCTCGGGGCTGACGAAGTCGCGCCCGGCCATCCACGCATGGGCCCGCGCGCAGCGGTCCAGGGCGATGGAGCCGCGCGGGCTGGAACCGTAGGCCAGCCACTCGGCCAGCTCGGCGTCGAACTTGGCCGGGGTGCGCGTGGCCATCACCAGCTGCACCAGGTACTCCTCCACGGCGTCGGCCATGTACAGGCCGAGGATTTCCTTGCGCGCGGCGAAGATCGCCTGCTGGCTGACCTGGTGCTCGGGCCGGGTCTCGCCGTTGAGGGCGACGCCACGGGCCTGCTGGAGGATCTTGCGTTCCACCGAGGCCTCGGGGAAGCCGATCTTCACGTGCATGAGGAAGCGGTCGAGCTGGGCCTCGGGCAGCGGGTAGGTGCCTTCCTGCTCGATGGGGTTCTGGGTCGCCATCACCAGGAACAGCGGCGGCAGGTCGTAGGTGGAACGGCCGATGGACACCTGGCGCTCGGCCATGGCCTCCAGCAGCGCGGATTGCACCTTGGCCGGCGCGCGGTTGATCTCGTCGGCCAGCACCAGGTTGTGGAAGATCGGCCCCTGCTGGAACACGAAGCTGCCGGTCTCCGGGCGGTAGATCTCGGTGCCGGTGATGTCGGCGGGCAGCAGGTCGGGGGTGAACTGGATGCGGTGGAACTCGGCCTCCACGCCTTCGGCGAGGTCCTTGATGGCCTTGGTCTTGGCCAGGCCCGGTGCGCCTTCCACCAGCAGGTGGCCGTCGGCGAGCAGCGCGATCAGCAGCCGGTCGATGAGTTTTTCCTGACCGAGAATCTGGGTGGAAAGGTACTGTCGCAGGGCGACCAGTGCGTCGCGGTGTTCCATCGTCGGGCTCGCTCGGGGTGGACGGGGGCAGCCTGGGCCCTCGGAGAAGGCGGGGTACTTTAATCCAAGCAGAGGTCGGCGGCCTAGGCGAGTACGCGAGCGCGCGTCGAAATCGTGACGGGCCGAGCGCTGTGCGCCCGGCCCGTGAGGGCTCAGGCGATCAGTTCGACCTGGCCGCTGGCCAGCCGGTAGACGCCGCCCACCACCTTCAGGCGGCCTTCGGCGACGGCGTCGCGCAGCAGGGTGGAGCGCTCGGTGAGCTGCTTGAGGTTGTCCCGCACGTTCTGCGCGATGGCGTTGTCCAGGGTATTGCCCTCGTGCTTGAGCACCGCCTTCGCCGACGGCGCGATGGCCGCCGCCAGGGCCTGGATGTGGCCGGGGTAGCGGGCACCGTCGCGGGCCACCTTGAGGCCGGCCTCCACGGCGCCGCAGCCTTCGTGGCCCAGCACCATCAGCAGCGGGATGCCGAGCACGGCCACGCCGTATTCCAGGCTGGCCAGGCCGTCTTCATTGACGATGTTGCCGGCCACGCGCACGGCGAAGAGGTCGCCCCGCGCGGTGTCGAAGGCGTACTCCGGGGCGATGCGCGAATCGGCGCAGCTCAGCACCGCCGCATAGGGGTTCTGGGCCGACACCAGCGCCTCGCGCTCGGTGAGGAAGTCGTGGCGGCGGGTCAGGCCTTCCACGTAGCGCTGGTTGCCCTGCATCAGGCGCTCCAGCGCTGCGTCGGGCGCCAGGCGGTTCTGCGGCTTGGGCGGCGGTGCAGCCGGGTCGGCGGCCAGGGCGGTCTGGCTCAGCAGGGGCACGGCGACGACGGCCGCGGCGGTCATGCCGGCCAGGCGCAGGAAGCGCCGGCGCTCGGGACGATCAGGGGTGTGGGGTTCGTGGCAGGTGCACATGGCAGGTGCTCCGGTGGGAAAGGGGAGTGGCGAGTCTAGGGGGCACACCGGTCCTGTCGCTGTGGGCGCGCTGTAGGCACTGCCGAAGCGCTCGTGTCGTCCTCCTTCCGTGAACCCTGTCGGCTTACTGAAGGCGGCTGTCCGAGATTGACCGAATATGTCGCAGGACTAAAAGCGTCGCACCGGGTGCCGCCCTTAATCTGTCCGCGAGGATGACTGCCCGGTCCCAAGCGGTTCCGGCCCGTCACACTGCCTGAATCTCCTCCTGATCCATCACCGCGCGAATAAGCGTTCTACGCTTAACCCCCAACAACAGAGCCAAGCGGAGCACAACCATGGCGTTCTTCACCGCGGCCAGCAAAGCCGACTTCCAGCATCAACTGCAGGTGGCACTGGCGCAGCACGTCAGCGAGCAGGTCTTGCCACAAGTAACCCTGTTCGCCGATCAGTTCTTCGGCATCATCGCCCTCGACGAACTCACCCAGCGGCGCCTGTCCGACCTGGTGGGCTGCACCCTGTCGTCGTGGCGCCTGCTGGAACGCTTCGATCCCGCCAAGCCCCAGGTCCGCGCGTTCAACCCGGATTACGAGAAGCACGGCTGGCAGTCCACCCACACCGCCGTCGAAGTGCTGCACCCGGACATCCCCTTCCTGGTGGACTCTGTGCGCATGGAGCTGAACCGCCGCGGCTACAACATCCACACCCTGCAGAACAGCGTGCTCAGCGTGCGCCGCGACAAGAAGGGCGCGCTGCAGGAAGTGCTGCCCAAGGGCACCCAGGGCAAGGACGTGCAGCAGGAATCGCTGATGTTCCTGGAGATCGACCGGGTTGCCGCCCCCGCCGCCCTCAAGGCGCTGGAGAAGGCCCTGGAGGAAGTGCTGGGCGAGGTGCGTGTCGCCGTCGCCGACTTCAAGCCCATGACCGCCAAGGCCCGCGAACTGCTGGCCTGGCTGGACAAGGCCAAGCTGAAGGTGGACCCGGCCGAGCTGGCCGAGGTGAAGGTCTTCATGAACTGGCTGGTGGACAACAACTTCACCTTCCTCGGCTACGAGGAGTTCACCGTGGTGGACGAGGGCGAGGCCGGCGGCCACCTGGTCTATGACGAGCAGTCCCTGCTGGGCGTCTCGCGCCTGCGCCGTGCCGGCCTGACCAAGGCCGACCTGCACGTCGAGCGGGAAGCCGTCGACTACCTGCGCGGCCCGGTGCTGCTGTCCTTCGCCAAGGCCGCCGAGCCGAGCCGCGTGCACCGCCCCGCCTACCCGGACTTCGTCTCCATCCGCGAGCTGGACGCCAAGGGCCGGGTGGTCAAGGAATGCCGCTTCATGGGCCTGTACACCTCCGCCGTGTACGCCGACAGCGTCACCCGCATCCCCTACATCCGTGGCAAGGTCGCCGAGATCCAGCGCCGCTCCGGCTTCGACCCCCGTGCCCACCTGGGCAAGGAACTGGGCCAGGTGCTGGAAGTGCTGCCCCGCGACGACCTGTTCCAGACCCCGGTGGACGACCTGTTCGCCACCGCCATGGCCATCGTGCAGATGCAGGAGCGCAACAAGATCCGCCTGTTCCTGCGCCGCGACCCCTACGGCCGCTTCGCCTACGCCCTGGCCTACGTCCCGCGTGACGTCTACTCCACCGAGACCCGGGTGAAGATCCAGCAGATCCTCATGGAGCGCCTGCAGGCGACCGACTGCGAGTTCTGGACCTTCTTCTCCGAATCCGTGCTGGCCCGCGTGCAGTTCATCCTGCGCCTGGACCCGAAGAACAAGGCCGTGGTCGACCCCGTGCGCCTGGAGAAGGAAGTCATCCAGGCCTGCCGTTCCTGGAAGGACGACTACGCCAGCCTGATCAACGAAACATTCGGCGAGGCCAAGGGCACCCGCGTGCTCGCCGACTTCCCGAAAGGCTTCCCCGCCGGCTACCGCGAGCGCTTCGCCGCGCACTCGGCGGTGGTGGACATGCAGCACCTGTACAGCCTGTCCGAGCAGCGCCAGCTGGTGATGAGCTTCTATCAGCCGCTGACCCAGGGCGAGCAGCTGCTGCACTGCAAGCTCTACCACGCCGACACGCCGCTGCCGCTGTCCGACGTGCTGCCGATCCTGGAGAACCTCGGCCTGCGCGTGCTGGGCGAGTTCCCCTACCGCCTGACCCGCCAGGACGGCCGTGAATTCTGGATCCACGACTTCGCCTTCACCGCCGCCGCCGGCGTCGAGGTGGACATCCAGGAACTCAACGACACCCTGCAGGACGCCTTCGTCCACATCGTCGGCGGCGACGCCGAGAACGACGCCTTCAACCGCCTGGTGCTGACCGCCTCCATGCCCTGGCGCGACGTGGCCCTGCTGCGTGCCTATGCCCGCTACCTGAAGCAGATCCGCCTGGGCTTCGACCTGTCCTACATCGCCAGCACCCTGCTCAACCACACCAACATCGCCAAGGAACTGGTGCGGCTGTTCAAGACCCGCTTCTACCTGGCCCGCAAGCTCTCCGCCGACGACCTGGAAGACAAGCAGCAGAAGCTCGAACAGGCCATCCTCGGCGAGCTGGACAACGTCGCCGTGCTCAACGAGGACCGCATCCTGCGGCGCTACCTCGACCTGATCAAGGCGACCCTGCGCACCAACTTCTACCAGCCCGACGCCAACGGCCAGAACAAGGGCTACTTCAGCTTCAAGCTGAGCCCGCGCCTGATCCCCGACATCCCGCGTCCGGTGCCCAAGTTCGAGATCTTCGTCTACTGCCCGCGCGTGGAAGGCGTGCACCTGCGCTTCGGCGACGTCGCCCGTGGCGGCCTGCGCTGGTCCGACCGCGAGGAAGACTTCCGCACCGAAGTGCTGGGCCTGGTGAAGGCGCAGCAGGTGAAGAACGCCGTCATCGTGCCCATGGGCGCCAAGGGCGGCTTCATCCCCCGGCGCCTGCCGGTGGGCGGCAGCCGTGACGACATCCAGGCCGAGGCCATCGCCTGCTACCGCATCTTCATCAGCGGCCTGCTGGACATCACCGACAACCTCAAGGACGGCCAGGTGGTACCGCCGGCCAACGTGGTGCGCCACGACGCCGACGACCCCTACCTGGTGGTGGCGGCCGACAAGGGCACCGCGACCTTCTCCGACATCGCCAACGGCATCGCCCAGGAATACGGCTTCTGGCTGGGCGACGCCTTCGCCTCCGGCGGCTCCGCCGGCTACGACCACAAGGGCATGGGCATCACCGCCAAGGGCGGCTGGGTCTCGGTGCAGCGGCACTTCCGCGAGCACGGCATCGACGTGCAGAAGGACAACTTCACCGTCATCGGCATCGGCGACATGGCCGGCGACGTGTTCGGCAACGGCATGCTGCTGTCGGACAAGCTGCAGCTGGTGGCCGCCTTCAACCACATGCACATCTTCATCGACCCGAACCCGGACGCCGCCAGCAGCTTCGTCGAGCGCAAGCGCATGTTCGACCTGCCGCGTTCCTCCTGGGCCGACTACGACACCAAGCTGATCTCCGAAGGCGGCGGCATCTTCCTGCGCAGCGCCAAGAGCATCGCCATCAGCCCGCAGATGAAGGCGCGCTTCGACATCCAGGCCGACAAGCTGACCCCCACCGAGCTGCTCAACGCCCTGCTCAAGGCCCCGGTGGACCTGATCTGGAACGGCGGCATCGGCACCTACGTGAAGTCCAGCAAGGAAAGCCACGCCGACGTCGGCGACAAGGCTAACGACGCCCTGCGCGTGGACGGCCGCGAACTGCGTGCCAAGGTGGTGGGCGAGGGCGGCAACCTCGGCATGACCCAACTCGGCCGCGTGGAGTTCGGCCTCAACGGCGGCGCCAGCAACACCGACTTCATCGACAACGCCGGTGGCGTGGACTGCTCCGACCACGAGGTGAACATCAAGATCCTGCTGGGCGAGATCGTCGGCGCCGGCGACATGACCGGCAAGCAGCGCAACACCCTGCTGGCGAAGATGACCGACGCCGTCTCCAACCTGGTGCTCGGCAACAACTACAAGCAGACCCAGGCCCTGTCCCTGGCCCAGCGCCGCGCCCGCGAGCGCATCGGCGAATACAAGCGCCTGATCGCCGCCCTGGAGGCCGCCGGCAAGCTGGACCGTGCCCTGGAGTTCCTGCCCAGCGACGAGGAGCTCAACGAGCGCCTCGCCAACGGCCAGGGGCTGACCCGTCCCGAGCTGTCGGTGCTGATCTCCTACAGCAAGATCGACCTCAAGGAATCGCTGCTCAAATCCCTGGTGCCGGACGACGACTACCTCGCCCGCGAGATGGAGACGGCCTTCCCGCCGCTGCTGGCCGAGAAGTACGGCGAGGCCATGCGCCGCCACCGCCTGAAGCGCGAGATCATCAGCACCCAGATCGCCAACGACCTGGTCAACCACATGGGCATCACCTTCGTGCAGCGCCTGAAGGAGTCCACCGGCATGAGCGCCGCCAACGTCGCCGGTGCCTACGTGGTGGTGCGCGACGTGTTCCGCCTGGCGCACTGGTGGAAGCAGATCGAGGCCCTGGACTACAAGGTGCCCGCCGAGCTGCAGCTGACCCTGATGGACGAGCTGATGCGCCTCGGCCGCCGCGCCACCCGCTGGTTCCTGCGCAGCCGCCGCGAAGACCAGAACGCCGCCCGTGACGTCGGCCACTTCGGCCCCCGCGTCGCCGAACTGGCCGGCCGCCTGGACGAGCTGCTGGAAGGCCCGGCCCGCGAGCAGTGGCTGGCCCGCTACCAGGCCTATGTCGAAGCCGGCGCACCGGAGGAACTGGCCCGCGTCGTCGCCGGCACCAGTCACCTCTACACGCTGCTGCCGATCATCGAAGCCGCCGACGTCACCGGCAAGGACGCCGCCGAAGTGGCCGCCGCCTACTTCGCCATCGGTGGCGCGCTGGACCTGTCCTGGTACCTGCAGCAGATCACCGGCCTGCCGGTGGAGAACAACTGGCAGGCGCTGGCCCGCGAAGCCTTCCGCGACGACCTCGACGGTCAGCAGCGGGCGATCACCATCTCCGTGCTGCAGATGGCCGATGCCCCGGCGGACATGGACGAGCGCGTCGCCCTCTGGCTGGAACAGCACCGTCCGCTGGTGGAGCGCTGGAAGGTGATGCTCACCGAACTGCGCGCCGCCACCGGCACGGACTACGCCATGTACGCCGTGGCCAACCGCGAGCTGATGGACCTGGCCCTGAGCGGCCAGCACGGGGTGAACATCCCCTGATGCTCGGCCCGACCTGAGTTGTTGTGCTCTCAGCCCCGCCTGTGTGCGGGGCTTTTTTTCGCCTGTTCCCCGGTGTCGCGCGGCTGGCTATCGAGAGCTGCAGCCACTCGCTGATCCGTGAGGCCCGGCGCCCTGCCGTCAGGGGATAGGGAAGAGGGGAGCCAATCCGATGGGCACTACGAAGCGGTGCCGGGCTCAGAAGGTGCGGCATCACCCGCCTCGATCCGCCCCTCGAACACGGTCACCTCCCGCACCCCACCACCTTCCCGGATCAGGAAGATCGCCTCCAGTCCCCGCGCCTGCGCCAGCTTCGGCCCGTGCTCGGGGCCGCTGACCATCAGCGCGGTGGCCCAGGCATCGGCCAGCATGCAACTGGCCGCGATCACGCTGACCGAAGCCAGCGGATTGCGCAGGGGCGCCCCCGTGGCCGGGTCGAAGGTGTGGGCGAGGCGCTCGCCGTCCTGCTCGACCCAGTGACGGTAGTCACCGGAGGTGGCGATGGCCGCGTCCTGCAATTCCACCACCCCGCGCACCTCGCGGCGGCCGTGCAGCGGTTGCTCCAGGGCCACGGCCCAGGGCTGCCCGTCGGGCTTGCAGCCACGGGCGCGCATCTCGCCGTCGATGCCCACCAGGTAGGCCGGGATGCCGAAGCCGTCCAGGGTCTCCGCCAGGCGATCGACCCCATGGCCCTTGGCGATGCCGTTGAGGTCCAGCGCCAGCGGGTGGTGCTTGCGCAGCCGGCTGCCGGCGCGGTCCAGCTCCAGGGCGCCGCGCCGGTGCGGGTGCGCGAGCGCGCCCGCCGTGGCCGTGCCGGGCGGGCCGAAGCCCCAGGCCTGGACGGGCGCACCGAGGCTGATGTCGAAGGCCCCGGCGGAGAGCAGGCCGACGTTGAGGCCGGCATCCACCACCCGCAGCAGCGCCGGGGACAGCGGCAGCCAGGTGTCCAGCGGGGCAGCGTTGAGCCGGCTCAGTTCGGAGTCGGGCCGCCACAGCGACATCTGCTGCTCCACGCGCTCCACCGCCTCGGCCAGGGCCTGGCGGATGGGCTCCAGGTCGCGTCCCGGCTCGGTGTAGAACAGCGCGGTGAAGCGGCTGCCCATGGTCGGCCCGCTGAGGGTCGCGCGCACCCGGGGCGGGGTATCAGTAGACGTCTTCACGGTAGCGCCCCTGTGCCTTGAGGTGGTTCACATCCAGGCCCAGCGGGGCCAGCACGCGGTCCAGCGCATGCATCACGCCCTGGGCCATGTCGCGGCCGCCGCACACCAGCACCTGGGCACCCTGGGCCAGCAGTTGGCGCAGCACCGGTGCGTCGCCCAGCAGGCGGTCCTGCACGTGCTGGCGCTCGGCGTGCTGGGAGAAGGCCGCGCACAGCCGGGTCAGGCGCTGGTCGGCCAGGTAGCCGCGCAGTTCGTCTTCATAGAGGAAGTCCGACGCAGGGTGGCGACCGCCCCAGTACAGGTGCATCGGGTGCTGCTCGCGGTTGTTGCGGATGAAGCCGGTGAGCGGGCCGATGCCGGTGCCGGCGCCGATGAGGATCACCGGGTGACGCCCGCTGGCGGGTCGGAACTGCGGGTTCGGCTGGATGAAGGCCTGCACCTGCCCGCCGATGGGCAGCCTGTGCAGCAGGCTGGAGCACAGCCCGTCTTCGTGCCGGCGCACGCAGATCTCCAGCACGCCGTCTTCGGCGCCACTGGCCAGGGAGTAGAAGCGCGGCATCGCGCTGCCGGGCGGGACGATGCCCACCAGGTCGCCGGCCTCGAAGGCGGGCAGGGCGGCGCTGCCGGAAGGCGCGCGGAAGCGCAGCACCTGGGTGGGCGCGTTCACCTGTTCGCCGTAGACCCGGCGTTCCATCAGTTCCAGCGGTTGGCTGGCGGGGGCGCTGGGCTGGTGCTCCAGCTGCAGCGGGTGCCCCAGGGCCTCGCCCAGGGCCAGGCCCCAGCGGTGGAAGGCCTGCGGCGACTGGCGGTCGATGCGCTCCAGCGGCAGCAGCGGCCGGGCGCCTTGGGCCAGCAGCGCGGCATCCACCGCCTCGGCGTAGGCACAGAAGCGCGGGAACTGTCGGTCGCCGAAGCCCAGCACGGCCACCGGCAGGTCGGCCTGCAGCCCATCACGGGCCAGGCGTTCGAGGAAGCGCGAGGCGGATGCCGGCGCTGCGCCGTCGCCGTGGGTGGCGGTCAGCACCAGCAGCTGGCGGGCCAGGGGGTAGTGGGGCGCGAGGTCGTTCATCGGTGCGCAGTGGACGCGGTGCCCGGCGCTCGCCAGGGCCTCGGCCAGGGTGCGGGCGAAGCCCCAGGTGCTGTGGTGCTCGCTGCCCACCAGCACCACGCAGTCGGCGTCTTCGGCCGCGTGGTTGTCGTCCAGCCGCACCCGGTCGCTGCGCCGGCGCCACCACATCTGCACGCCGCTGAGGGTCATCAGCGGTACGCCCAGGGCCGCCAGGCCGAGGACGGCGGCCAGCCAGCCGAGCCCTTCGCCGGTGTGCAGGCGCCAGGCCCATTCATAGGCCTGGTGGGCCGTGTTGTAGGGCTGGAAGCCGAGCCACTGGCCGCTGGCCGGGTCGACGTAGCCTTCGCCGTCGCGGGTGCTCAGGCCGTAGGGCTCACCGGGGTTGTCGGGGCTGGGGAAGGTCAGCTCGCGCAGCTGCGCCAGGGGCAGCGTCTGCAGGGCACCGAGCTCGGCCACCGGAGCGGGGCGGGCATCGGCCTGCAGCTCGGGGTAGGGCGGCTCCGCCCCGCTGCCGTCGTCCACCAGGCCGAAGGTGCCCGCCGCCAGGTACAGCCCGGTGCAGGCGGTGAGCAGCAGCACCGGCAGGGAGGCGCGCGCCACCTGCAGGTGCCAGCGCTGCATCAGGCTGCCCTTGAGCGGGGCGAACAGGCGTCGCCAGCCGCCCATGCGTCGGGCCAGCAGCCAGGCGCCGGAGAGGCTCAGCACCAGCATGGCCAGGGCGCCCAGGGCGGCGCCGGCGTGGCCGGGCGTGCCCAGCAGCAGCGCCCGGTGCAGTTCACGCACCCAGCGCCAGAAGGGCGACGGGGCGTAGGCACCGAGGCTGGCGCCGGTCTGCGGGTCGACCCGTTCGGCCAGGGCCTGCCCGTCGCGGCGGTAGTGCACCACCAGCGTGCCGGAGGGCAGCTGGCGCAGCTGTTCGACGTCGGGGAAGCGCTCGCTCACCTGGCCGGCCAACTGGGCGACGCTCACGGGGGCCTCGGCGCGGGGCACGCTGGCCTGGTCCAGCACCGGGGACAGGGCCAGCAGGGCGCCGCTGAGGGCCATCAGCATCACCAGCAGGGCGGCGAACAGGCCGGGCAGGGCGTGGGTCTTGCGCAGCATGGGGGTGCCCTCCGGTCAGAGGTCGTAGCGCAGGGATTGCACGTAGCCGTTGCCGCTCACCGGCTTGCCGGCGCCGTCGCGGGTCAGCGGCACCACCACGTCGGCGCGCACGTCACGGTGGTCTTCCACGGCGCTGTCGATACGGATCTGGTAGCCGGCGTCGATCAGGTTGTCCGCCACCTCGGCGCTGATTTTGAGGGTGCCGCCGCTGCCGACGCTGGCGCCGGTCAGCCCGTCGAATTCGCTGGCCTTGAGCCCGCTGCCGCGTGCCCAGTCGGTGAGGTGGCGGTAGTACTTGGCCTTCTTCCCGGCGACCCAGAGGGTCTGCTGGTACTGGCCCTGGGCATTGGTGAGGTAGACCGCGAGGTAGGCGTCGTTACCGCTGTAGTCGGTGAGGTCGGCCTGCAGGGTGACTTCGCGGGCCTGGGCGATGCCCGAGACCAGCAGGGCGCTGGCGAGGCCGGAGGTGGTGAGGAGTCTGTTCATGGCAAGGGTCCGGGTGGCGGGAGATGGACACAGCCTGAACCCCTTATCTGAAACCTGGCTTAAGCGGACTGAAAAATGTGTGAAAGGGCCGTGCACGCCCCGGATGGGGCGCGCCTCAGAGGAACTCGGCGCGGATGCGGTCGAGGTCCAGCGGGTCGATGTCGCCGTCGGGTCCGAAGCGCAGGTCGGCCTCGGCGGGGTCGTCCACCTCGCTGCCACGGGCCTCGGCGTGCAGCTCGAACAGGGTGTGGAGGTCCGGCGTGGCCAGGTCGCTCATGGCCCGGAGCATCAGGGCGATGCCGCTGAGGTTGTTGGCCACGTTGTTCCAGCGCGGGTAGCCACCCAGGCCGATGTCGGTCCAGATCACCTGCCGTGCCTCCAGGTCGAGGATGAAGGGCAGGCAGGTCTGCTGGTCGCTGGCCAGGTCCAGGCGGTCTTCCACGGTGCGTGCCTCGAAGGGCTCGCCGGAGTTCACCTGGTCACGGGCCATCCAGCCGGCGAAGCACTCCGGCAGGTCGCAATAGGGCTGCCGGGTGTAGCTGTTGATGCAGGTGACCACGAAGCGGATGCCGCGTGTGCGCAGCAGCTCCAGGTCCAGGTCGATGAATTCCGCTGCGCCTTTCGGGGCGTCGACGATGTCGCCGCTGTGGTGCCCGCCGTAGTGGCGCAGGTTGTAGAAGGACACCACGTCGCGGTAGCCGAAGCCGCCGTCGAAGAAGGCTGCCGAGAGGTCGATGTCGGTGCGCTCGCGGCCGTTGGTCCACCAGAGGAACAGGCGGATGAAGCGGGTGTCCGGCAGCGGCAGGCGGCTGCCGCGCACCAGGGTGCGCAGTGCCTTGGCGGCCGAGCGCTGGGCCAGCGGCACCTTCAGGTCCGCCAGCGCCGGATCCAGGTAGCAGCGGCCCAGCGGAGGGCGTGTGGCGAAGCGCGCCACCAGGGCCGCGCGCAGGTGCGCGATGACCTGGGTGCGCAGCGTGCCCGGCAGCGCCGGGCGTTGCTCCGGCGTGCACCAGGCGCGGGCGGCGTCGCCCTTGGGGAAGAAGGTGCGCAGCGCGGCCTGGCCGCGGTGCTGGAAATGCGCCAGGGCCTGCAGCAGCACAGCGGTGGACACCTGTTCGGCCACACGGGCGAAGGTGGCGAGGACGTCCTCGGGTTGGTCGCCGCTGCGCAGCAGGTGGTCCAGGCGGCGGGCCAGCTCACCGGGGCGGGTGCGCAGCAGGCGGGTGGCGTCGGCGCTGTGGCCTGCCGCCAGGGCCTGTTCGACGCGGCTGTTGAACCCTTCGAAGGGGCGGTCTTCACGCAGCACCTGGAAGGCGTCCCAGGCCTGGGGGAAACGCTCGCGCCACTGGCCGGGGTGCAGGGCTTCGCCCAGGCGCTTCCAGCGTTCCTTCCAGCGCAGCATGTCTTCCACCGGCGCCGGGCAGGCTTCCAGCAGTCCCAGCAGCAGGCGCCGCTCGCGCCGTGCAAGGCCCTTGAAGCGGCAGGCCTGGGCCAGGGAGGCATCGCCCTCGCACAGGCACGCGGCCAGGCGCAGCACATCGGTGGCGGTGCGCAGCTGGGCCCGGGCAAAGGCCTCGGCGCCATCGAACGGCCCATGGCGCAGCAGCAGCGCGGCGATCAGCGCGAGGTTTTCCTTGAACGGGATGCTTGCCGGCAGCAGCCGCATCACCCCCTCGCCATAGACGCTGACGAAGGTGCGCAGGTCGTCCCGGTCCTCCACCGACAGCGAGCTGCTGGAGGCGGCCAGGCGGGTGAAGATCGCCTCGCGCTCGGCCACGCTGCCCAGGCGGATCAGCCGGGGCGCGCGGCCGTGCAGCAACGGCACGGGGGCGTCCTGTGTGGCCGGGTGTTCGCGAAGCAGGGTCAGGTAGTGCTGCACCGCGCGCTGGTACAGCGCGTACTCGGGCACCTGGCGCACGCTGCGGGGGAACTCGGGGAACAGGGGCCGGTACTGCCGGTGGGCACCGGTGAGCGCGGCCAGGGTGGTGCGCAGTTCCACCAGCACCTCGGCCAGTTGCGCCGTGGACTGGGTGGCCAGCCGCTCCACCAGGGGCTCGTCGAGCACGAAACCGAGGTTCTCCACCTCCTGCTGCACCATCACCACGTCCCTCGGGCTGGCACCGCCGGCCCCGGGCTCCAGTACGAAACGACGGCTGCGCCGCAGGAAGAGTCCGTTCACATCAGCTCCTGGAAATGAAAAGCCCACCAGGCGGTGGGCGGTGTGGAAAGCGGGCACCCTAGTTTCAGAGGTAGAAGGAAGGACGCCCATAGCCACGGCGCGATGATAGTGCGGTCCTGGCCAGCAGGAAAACCGCCGAAGTTGCGAAGCTTCGACGCCTTCGCATTTCCAGGGGCGCCGCTCTGGTGGCGCTGCCTGCGCCGCGCCATCATTGCGCGTTTTTTCGCAGGCCCTCAGGAGGGGTGACGGCATGGAGCAGGGCATGGCATGGGAGGCGGCCTCGGGCGCCTGGTTGCACCTCGGGCAGGACGAGGCGCCGCCGCGCTGCGTGGCTTTCTGTGGCGAGGTCCCGGCGTTGTGGCTGGTGCTGCTGGGCGGTGCCCGCGAGGTGCCGGCCGTCACCCCGGCCACGGCCGGCTACCAGGTGCCGGTCATTGGCCTGCGGGTATCGCTGGAACAGGCCCTGGCCAACTGGCAGCGGTTGGGCGAGTGGCTGCAGGCACACCCGCAGTTCTACCGCGTGCCCGCCCTGGGCCTGTGCCTGGCGGCGGTGGAGGCGTGGTTGCGGACGGCAGCCGAGGACCAGGGCACGGCCTGGCTGCAGGGTGACCTGGATGCCGTTTCCGGGCCGTTCGACCGCAACGCTCCCTCGCGCAGCGGCTTCTGGCGCTGGAATGCCGATGACCGGCTCCAGGCCCTGGCCGATGGCTCGGCGGACCTGCACCGCCTCACCGGCGTGATGGATTTCGAGGAACTGGGCGAGTGGCACCGTGGGTTCGGCTTCGGCACCCTGCGCCACCCCTGGTTCGAGGCCCTGGGGCAACTGGATGGGTTCGCCGCGTTGGAGCACCCCTTCCCGGCGCTGCCGCCCTGTGAGCCGGTGGAACATGACCCCTGGTGGGAGCACCGCTACCGGGCCCACGCCCAGGACGATCGCTGGGGCCTGGTCAACCAGGCGGACGGCACCTGGCACGAGGCCCCGCGCTGGGACGCCATCCTGCCGGACAGCCACAGCTTCATCCGCGTCTGGGTACGCCAGGGCGCGCTGTGGGGTGTGCTGCAGATCGAACCGGCGGTGGAGCTGCTGCTGGCCCCGCAATTCGACGCGGTGGTGGACAGCGCCTGTGACGACCACATGGTGGCCAGCCAGGGCGGCCTGCTGGGGCTGATGCACATTCCCAGCGGCCAGTGGCGGCTGCCGCCGCGCTTCCACGAGCTGCGCCGGGAGACTGACGAGCTGCTGCGGGCCCGGGAGGGTGCGCACTACGGCTTCCTCGACCTCGACAGTCAGTGGCGGGTGCCGCCCCGTTACCAGGACACACGGCCCTTCGGTGGCACGCTCGCCTTCGATGCCCCGGGCCTGGCCTGGGTGATGGCGGACGGCCGCTGGGGCCTGCTGGACGAGCAGGGCCAGGAGCGCCTGGCCTGCTGCTACGACCAGGTGGAGTGGCGGCAGGAGCATGACCATCGCGGCTGGCGCGTAGGGCGGGATGGCCGCCAGGGCTGGGTCGGCATCGACGGCCGCGAGGCGGTGCCCTGCGAATGGGACGAGGTGGACTGCTACGAGCCCTACCAGCACCCTCTGCAGGCCGAGGGCATCTACCGGGTGACCCGCAACGGCCTGCACGGCCTGCTGCCGGCGCTGGGCGACTGGCACGTGGCCCCGCGCTACACGGAGATCGAACCGCTGGGGCTCGGCCAGGGGGCCGCGCCGTTGCCGGTCGACCCCTGGCGCAGTGCGCCGGAGCCGGACGGCAGCCTGGCGGCGTGGATCGCCGAGGGCGGTGGCGAGCCCGGCGCGCCGCGGCTGCTGATCCGTGTGCGCGACCAGCAGGGGTGCGCGGTGATCGACGAACGCGAACGGCAGTGGGTGCCGCCGTCGCCGGGGCTGGTGGAAACCCTGGGCAACGGCAACCAGCGCTGGCTGAAGCGAACCGATGAGCAGGACCGCCAGCAGCTTTGGAGCCTGGCCCGTGGCGAGCCCGCGCTGCCCGGCTGGCACGCCGGGGTCGAGGTGCTGGAGCTGCCGGACCAGCCGCTGCTGCTGACCTTCGAACGCCTCGACGGCCCCGAGGGCTTCAGCCTGGGCCTGCGCCTGTGGCGGGAAACGGGCGAACCTGCGCTGGAGGGCTGCTTCAGCGCCCTGGCGGGCCAATCGTTCTGGCTGCCACGGCTGGACGACGACACCCGCGAACAGCTGCTCGAGGCCTGGAGCCGTGGGCAGGACGTACCGGCCGAGGCCTGGGAGGCGGGGCAGGCACAGCCCTGTTTCGTCCGCCCCGGCCAGCCCCGGCAGAGTGCCCAGGCGGCCTGGCAGGCGCGCTACCTGGCCGGCGACCTGCAGGCCGCGTTGGCCCTGTCGCGCCTGGCCGCTTCCCCCACGGAGGCCTACGCCTGGGCCCGCCGGGCTTGTGCACTGGACGGCGGCACGGGCACGCCGAGCGCGGGCGCCTGGTTGCAACTGACGCGCCTGGCGCTGCAAGGCGCGGGCGGTGATGACGCCCTGCCGGCGGCCCGTGACTGGGTGGCCCGGGTGCGGGCGTCGGAGCCTGAGCTGGACGAAGGCTTCGAGGCCTCGGCCCTGGAGGCGCGCCTGTGGCTGGAGCCGGCTGCGGGCCCGGTGGATGGCGCGCGGGCCCTGGCGGCGGCCGATTACCTGGTTGCGGTGACCGGCGCGACCCAGGCGCTGCACCACGAGGGGCGCTACCTGCTGGGGCGCTGCCACCGTGAGGGGCAGGGCACAGCGGTGGACCTGGACGCCGCCCGTGAGCACTGGCGCATCGCGGCCGCCGACGGCCATGGCGCCGCCACCCGGGCGTTGGTGGAACTGCTGGCCGAGCAGGCCTCGGCCGAGGACGACCAAGCCGCCGCCGAGCGCCTGTGGCTGGAGGCCCGGCAGCACGCCTGGAATTACCTGGAGCACCCCGGCGACGCCGGTGACGCGGCGGTGATCAGCGCCTTGCACGGGTTCTGTGGCGAGCTGGAACTGCTCAGCGAACCCCTCGATTGGGCGGCCGCCGAATACCACCTGTTGCAGGCCGCCGAGGGGGGCCATCTGCCTGCCATGGGCTTGCTGGCAGTGGAGGTCTATCGCCGACGCGGGAGCCCACTGCGGGACGGTCGCCAGGCCCGTGCCTGGGCGCTGCGCCATGCCGAGGCCAGTGGCGCGCTGCCGGCGGAGGCGCCGGCCGCCTGGCGCTGGCTGCTGGGCTGGCTCCTCTGGCTGCGGGGGTGAGGCATGGGCCGCCCGGGAGGGCGGCCCGTGGGCATCAGTAGGTGATGCACACCGACTTCAGCTCGGTGAAGCCTTCGATGGCGGCGCGGCCGAACTCGCGGCCGATGCCGGAGTGCTTGTAGCCGCCGAAGGGCAGGTTGGGGTCCACCGGGACGTGGTTGTTGACCCAGACGGTGCCGGCCTCGATGCGCGGGATGAGGTCCATCACCCGGCCCAGGTCGTTGCTCCAGATGCTCGCGGCCAGGCCGTAGGGGCTGTCGTTGACCATCTCCACGGCCTGGTCCAGGTCGGTCCAGGGCAGCACCGACAGCACCGGGCCGAAGATTTCCTCACGGGCCGGGGTCATGGACTGGCTGACGTTGGCCAGCACGGTGGGCTCGACGAAGAAGCCCGGCAGGTCCGGCTGGCCGCCGCCGATGCAGACCCGCGCGCCCTGTTCCCGGGCCTGGCCCAGGTGATGCAGGACGTGCTGCTGGTGGCGGCGCGAGACCAGTGCGTTGATCTGCGCCTCCGGGTCCAGGCCGGGGCCGACCTTCATGCCGGCGACGCCGGCACAGAGCGCCTCGACGAAGGCGTCGTAGCGGCTGGCATGCACGTACAGGCGCGAGGCCGCCGCGCACACCTGCCCCTGGTTGAGCAGGCCGCCGCCGATAGCGCCGGCCACGGCCTGGTCGATGTCGGCATCGGGCAGCACCAGCATGGGGTTCTTGCCGCCCAGTTCGAGGGTGAAGCGGGTCAGGTTGTCCAGCGCCGCGTGGCCGACCTTGCGGCCGACGGCGGTGGAGCCGGTGAAGGACACCTTGTTCACCAGCGGGTGGGCCACCAGGGCGGCACCGGCGTCGGCCCCGCCCACCAGCACGTTGAACACCCCGGCCGGCACCCCGGCCTGGAGCGCCAGTTCGGCCAGGCGCAGGGCGGTCAGCGGGGTCTCGTCCGCCGGCTTGATGACGATGGTGCAGCCGCAGGCCAGCGCCGGCACCACCTTCCACAGGGCGATCATCATCGGGAAGTTCCACGGCACGATGCCGGCCACCACCCCGGCCGGCTCGCGGCGGGTGTAGGCGTTGAAGCGCGCACCGGCGGGCACGGGGATAGACACGTCGAGGGTCTGGCCTTCGATCTTGGTGGCCCAGCCGGCCATGTAGCGCATGTAGTTCACCGAGGCGCCCACTTCCACCGCGCGGGCCAGGTGGATGGATTTGCCCTGGTTGAGGGTTTCCAGCTGGGCCAGTTCCTCGCCGTGGGCCTCCACCAGGTCGGCGAAGCGCAGCAGCACCCGCTCGCGCTCGGCCGGGGCCAGGCGGTTCCAGGCGCCGGAGCGGAAGGCAGCGCGGGCGGACTGCACGGCGGCATCCACCTGGTCCAGGTCGGCCTGGACGGTCTGTGCCAGCACCTCGCCGCTGGCGGGGTTGTGGATCGGCCGCAGGGTGCCCTGGGAGGGTTGCTGCTGGGCGCCGTCGATGAACGAGGCGTGGTGGCGGGCGACGAAGGCGTCGACGGCGGGCAGGGTGGGAATCAGTGCGTGGCTCACGGGCGGCTCCGGGTTCGAGGCAGTTCAGGGATGGCCCGGAAAGGGCGTTCCCCAGCTTACGAACCCCGCTGTGGCCCGGCTTGACTCTGCCTGCCAGGCGCACATGACCCTGCGTGCAAGGGGGGGGCGCCCCGTCACCCAGCGGCAACAGCACTGGCACGCAGGGTCAAGCCAGCCTGCGGCGGCTGGGCGATAGTGAGCCTGCCGCTCGTGGGCGGCAGGCTTTACTTCATCAGCGCTCCGTTTTTCAGTTTTTGTGCCGCCGTGTTGGTCACCGGCGGCTTTTTTTCGCCTGCGGGTTTGTAGGCACGGTGATGCGGTTCGCCGAGCTCACCGCATCCTACGAAGGGTTCCGTATAGTTCGCGTTTGGTAGTGCCGGGGGAACTATGGGAAAGGAGCGTTATTGATGTATCCAAGCGCATACGAGGCACCGGAAGAGATTCGGGCGCTGTCCGGACCCTGTGGGCCGTTGGCTGTCTGGATGGTGTTGAAACGCCATGGAGTGGAGGTCCCCGCTGAGGAAATCATCAAGCGGTGCCGCTACACCCCTGAAGAGGGGTGTTACACCGTTTGCTTGGCGGAGGCACTCGTTTCCTTTGGCCTGAGGGTCAGGTTTCACACTCAGCCGGATGACGATAAGCAACCAGGGGAGCTGCTTTCATACTCTGCGTTGGAGTGCACCTATCCTGCTGTTTCGTTGGTGACGTTGCATAAGTTGTTCATGCAAGGCGCCTGCGTAATCTTGTTCTACGCGACCTCGTCAGGGGCGCACTTTTCTCCGCTCGCCGGCATTCGGGCAAACAAGCTCCTCCTGGCCAATGATGCTGTTCCGCATATGCTCATATCCCGGTTCCGTCGCCGCTGGCGCGAGCCGGGCATTCTCAGGCAGGCCATTGTGGTGTTCGGCAAGGAGATGTGAGCGTCCACTGCCTTGAAGCTCCGCGTAGGGTAGTGGGCCGGATCGATAACCCCAAGGATGATGACCATGGCCCTCGTGCGTGTTGCCCGTTCCGATGATTTGCCGGCTGCGAGTGCGGTGTGCCTGGCGGCGTTCCGTGGCCGGGTGGCGCCGACACTGGGGGCGGAAGGGGTGGCCACTTTCGAGGCGCTGGCGCAGCCCGAGGCGTTCGCGGCGCGGCAGGCCGGGGGCAATCGGTTGTGGGTGGCCGAGCACGCGGGGCGGGTGGTCGGGGTGGTGGAGCTGCGTGAGCAGCGGCACCTGTCGATGCTGTTCGTCGACCCGGGCTGCCAGGGGCAGGGCATCGGCCGGGCGCTGGTGCAAGCCGTGGTGCCGGCGGTGCTGGCCGAGGGGCTGACGGTGAATGCCTCGCTGACCTCGGTGGAGGCTTATCGGCGCTTCGGTTTCACCTGCACGGGGGAGGTGTTCGAGCAGCGTGGCCTGGTGTGCCAGCCGATGGTGCTGGCGCTGGAAGATCGCGCGCCCTGAACGCAGAAAGCCCGGCAGGGCCGGGCTTTCTCGGGGATCAGTTCATGCCGATCCAGTTGGGCAGGACCAGGGAGATCCAGGGGACGTAGGTCACCAGCACGAGGAAGCCGAGCAGGATCAGCAGCCACGGCATGGCGGCGCGGATGGTCTGGGTCAGCGGCATGCCGGTCACCGCGGAGGTGACGAACAGGTTGAGCCCCACTGGTGGCGTCACCAGGCCGATCTCCAGGTTCACCACCATGATGATGCCGAGGTGGATCGGGTCGATGCCCAGCTTCATGGCGATGGGGAACAGGATGGGCGCGAGGATCAGGATGATCGCCGACGGTTCCATGAACGCCCCGGCGATCAGCAGCACGATGTTCACCACCAGCAGGAAGGTCACCGGCGTCAGGCCGGCATCCAGCACCCAGGCAGTGATCTGCTGCGGCAGCTGCTCGGTGGTCAGCACGTGGGCGAAGAGCATGGCGTTGGCGATGATGAACATCAGCATGATCGACAGCTTGCCCGACTCCAGCAGCACCTTCGGCACTTCGCGGAAGGTCATGTCCTTGTAGACGAACAGCGCGATGAACGCCGAGTACACCGCTGCCACGGCGGCCGCCTCGGTGGGGGTGAACATGCCCGAGTAGATGCCGCCGAGGATGATCACCATCAGCAGCAGGCCCCAGATGGCACGACGGGCAGCGGTCAGCCATTCGCGGAAGGTGGCGCGGGGCAGGGCGGGGAGGTTCTTCTTCACCGCGACGATGTAGATGGCGATCATCAGCACCACGCCGAGCATGATGCCGGGCACGACGCCGGCCATGAACAGCTTGCCCACCGAGGTCTCGGTGGCGGCAGCGTAGACCACCATGACGATCGACGGCGGGATGAGGATGCCCAGGGTGCCGGCGTTGCAGACGATTCCGGCGCCGAACGACTGCGGGTAGCCCGAGCGCACCATGCCGGCGATGGCGATGGAGCCCACGGCGGCGACGGTGGCGGGGCTGGAGCCGGAGAGTGCGGCGAACAGCATGCAGGCCATGACGGCGGCGATGGCCAGGCCGCCACGGATGTGGCCGACGCAGGCGTTGGCGAAGTCGATCAGCCGGCGCGCGACGCCGCCGGTGGTCATGAAGGCGCCGGCCAGCAGGAAGAACGGGATCGCCAGCAGGGTGTAGTGCTCGGAGGTCTCGAACAGCTTGATGGCCAGCGAGCGCACCGAGTCCGGGCTGAACAGCATGATGGTCACGGAGCCGGCCAGGCCCAGGGACACGCCGATGGGCACGCCCATGAACATGAGCAGGAACAGCAGGAAGAACAGGAACAGGACGGTCATTTCGAGTCTTCCTTGTGCGGGCTGTCGTCGTGCTCGGAGAGCTTGACCGCTTCGGCGGCTTCATCCGCGAGGCCGAGGCCGGTCTGGCGGCCCTGCAGGATGCGCACGAGGACTTCGGCAAAGCGGATGAACACCAGGGCGAAGCCCAGGGGCAGGATCAGGCCGATGTGCCATTGCTGGATGCCGTAGTGGCCCAGGTCTTCGGCGCCGATGCCGGCGGTGAACAGGGTCTGCACCCATTCGAAGCTGGCGGTGCCCATCAGCCCGGCATAGGCCAGGCAGCACAGGCAGGCGAGGATGCCGATGATGCGCTGGGCCGGACGGGGGAACAGCTTGACCACGGCGTCCACGCCGATGTGGCCGGCGGTGCGCACGCCGTAGGCGAGGCCGAAGAAGATCAGCCAGGCGAACAGGGCCTTGGTCAGCGAGTTGCTCCAGGTCATGGCCTGGGCCATGGCGAGGATGGAGTCGCCGATGCCGAACAGGGTTTCGCTGGCCGACTCCCAACGGTCCGCCAGGTTGTAGAAGAGGGTGTAGAGGTTGTTGAGGATGACGTAGACGAAGGTCACCAGCGTCATGGCCGCCAGGAGGAAGGCGATGAAGGCCTCCTCGAAGTGGTCCCAGACGCGCCGGAGGGCGTTCATGGAGATTCTCCCGATGGCAGGAAGGACGACGGATGCGGGGCCTTGCGGCCCGCACCCGTGGTGGTCTTACGGGGCCTGGTTGGCGGCCTCGGCGGCCTTGATCAGGTCGGGGCCGATCTCGGCTTCGAACTTCTTCCACACCGGCTTCATGGCTTCGCGCCATGCGTTGCGCTGCTCGGGGGTGAGTTCGATGATCTCGCTGGTCTTGGCGTCGATGATGCGCTGCTTGTCGCCCTGGTTGAGGGCTTCGGCCTGCTTGTTCACCTCTTCGGTGACTTCGACGGTGATCTTCTCCAGCTCGCTGCGGACATCAGCTGGCAGGCCGTTCCAGAACTGGGTGTTGGTGATCAGCATGTAGTCCAGCACGCCGTGGTTGGACTCGGTGATGTACTTCTGCACCTCGTGCATCTTCTGCGAGTAGATGTTCGACCAGGGGTTCTCGGCACCATTCACCACGCCGGTCTGCAGGCCCTGGTAGACCTCGGCGAAGCTCATCTTGCGCGGGTTGGCGCGCACGGCCTTGAACTGCTCTTCCAGCACGGCGGAGGCCTGTACGCGGAACTTCAGGCCGCGGGCGTCCTTGGGCTCGCGCAGCGGCTTGTTGGCCGAGAGCTGCTTCATGCCGTTGTGCCAGTAGCCCAGGCCGGTGATGTTCTTGCTCTCCATGGACTTGAGCAGCTTCTGCCCTTCGGGGCTGTGCTGGAAGCGGTCAACGGCCTGGATGTCGTTGAACAGGAAGGGCAGGTCGAACAGCTGCACCTGCTTGGTGTACTGCTCGAACTTGGCCAGGGACGGGGCGATCATCTGCACGTCGCCCAGCAGCAGCGCTTCCATTTCCTTGCCGTCGCCGAACAGCGACGAGTTGGGGTAGACCTCGACCTTCACCTTGCCGGCCAGACGCTCTTCCGCGAGCTTCTTGAACAGCAGCGCACCCTGGCCCTTGGGCGTGTGCTCGGCGACGACGTGGGAGAACTTGATGACGATGGGGTCGGCCGCATGGGCCAGACCGGCGGCGCCCAGTGCGAGCGCACAGGCGAGGGCTTTCAGAGCAGGTTTGAACATCAGATGCATCCTCTTGTTGTTCTGGGTTGGAACGGTCGTTCCATCATTCCATTGGAGACAACAAGAGAGTCTAGGCGCCATCCCCGGGGTTGGAGGTGGTGCAAAGGGCGCGGCTTGACTGTCGTTCTTGTTGGCTCGCGGCCTCAGGTGGAGCAAGGGATGTGCCAGGGGGTGGCGGGACGGGAAGGCGCGGGGAGGCTGGGCTGTGCGTCAGGGGTGGGATGTGCTGTGGCGGAAAACCGCCATATTCGGTCTTTTTGATGGCGGATTCCCGCCATAAAGGGGCGCGGAGCGGCTGGCACGCTCCGCGCCGTTTCCTCAGAACATCACGGCCAGGGTCAGCTGGCTGTAGACGTTGGTGCCGTTGCCGCCGACCTGGTTGCCGCCGCTGGTTTCGTCACGGTCGGGTCGGTAGAGGCCGACCAGGGGGCTGATCAGCAGGTGGTCGTTGACCGCCCACTCCAGGTACAGGTCCAGCTCGCGGCCGTCGAGGTTGAGCTGCTCGCGGCGGTCCAGGGTGTTGAAGTCGAAGTACAGGACGCCGAGGGTGAGGTTCTCCAGGGGCTTGGCCTTCAGGCCGACATGGTGGATGCCGGTGTTGCGGTTGAACGGGCCGGCGTAGTTGGAGGCCACTTCGCCCTGGAACCAGGTGCCGTAGCCGCTGGAGAAGCCGTTGAACATCGAGTCCCAGTCCTGGGAATAGCGGCTGTAGCGGTAGGTGAGCTTGGGCGCCCAGGCGACGTCGGCGAAGGTGTAGCCGGCCTCGGTGTACCAGGCGGTTTCGCGGCCGGCGTCCTTGTCCTGCCAGGCGTATTCAAAGCCGAAGCTGGCGTTCTCGATGCCGGCATCGCCTTCGCCGCGCAGGCTGTAGATGTCCATGCCTTCGCGCTGCTTCTGGAAGTCGCTGGCCCACTGGTCGGTGACGTCGAGGCCGTGGATCCAGGTCAGCCCCAGGGTGCCGGCCTTGCCGGTGTAGTCGAGGGTGCCGGCGGCCAGCTCGGTCTCGGCCTGGGCGCGGTTGTCGGATTTGAGCCAGAGCACGCTGCCGTGCAGGCCGTCCTGGCCGCCCAGGCGCAGCACGGCGGTGCGGTCGAAGGCATGGCGGGCGGCGATGTAGTAGGCGCCGCCGCGGTCGAGGGCGCCGTCGGCCGGGCCCTGGCCGAGGTTGGGGCCGTCGTCGTTGATCAGGAAGCCGGTGCCCAGCTTGACCACCTGGCGGCCGAAGGAGACGTCGATGCCGTCCTCGCCCAGCACCGGCACCAGGTCGGCGGAGCGCCAGCCCAGGTTGGCGTCTTCGATCTTGGTGGTGCGCTCGCGGCCGAGGGTGTTGCCCGCCGGGTCGCCGTCGCCCCAGGTGGCCGAGCTGACCCAGTTGAGGGCGCCGTAGAGGGTGCCGTTGCCGGCCAGGCCCTGGGTGCCGCTGACGCCGTACTTGATGAAGCCCTCGCGCCAGGTGGAGCCGCCGGAGGTGCCGTCGTAGTTCTTGCGGCTGTTCATCATGCCGTAGACGGCCAGCAGGTCGGCGTTCAGGTGGGTGTCCTCATCGGCGTAGAACTCGTAGGCGCGCGCGCCCTGGCTGGCGGCGAGCAGGGCCGCGCCCAGGGCGATGGCCTGTGCCAGCCTGTGCAGTCGGATCGGGTGCCCCATGGTGTGTCTCCCTTGCGTGGTGTTGTGCGTCCGGGGCGTCGGCCCCGTGGTGGGTTGGCATGCCGTGGCGGGGGGCGACGGCGGGGGCATTTGTGCGCCGATGGGGCTGGGCCGTCTTGTCCGTCCCTGCCAGGCGCTTGACCGCGCCGGACGTGGCCTGGCGGATGTCAGCCAGCTACAAGAGGGGCGGCAGGCAGGGRCAAGACGCTGGCGCGGGGCGGGGGCAAAGTGACCCGGACCCTGCACCGTTGCGCCGGTTTCGCGCAGCCCGGTGGGGGCGACAGACGGGCCTGGCGATGCGCCGAATGGCTGATAGGGGAACGGGGGTTGCCTTCATGCTCTGGCCAGGCCGGTGTCACGACAAATCAGAACAACAGACTCCGAGGTCCACCCACCATGTCGCTCAATGAACAGCTCAGCGTGCACCTGAGCCGAGGCTCGGTCGGCTTCCCGACGGCCCTGGCCAGTACCATCGGCCTGATCATGGCCAGCCCGGTCATCCTCACCGCCACCATGGGCTTCGGCATCGGCGGCAGCGCCTTCGCCATCGCCATGCTGATCGCCCTGGTGATGATGCTGGCGCAGTCCACCACCTTCGCCGAAGCCGCGTCGATGATCCCCACCACCGGCTCGGTGTACGACTACATCTCCTGCGGCATGGGGCGCTTCTTCGCCATCACCGGCACCATCGCGGCCTACCTGATCGTCCACGTGTTCGCCGGCACCGCCGAAACCATCCTCTCCGGGGTGATGGCGCTGGTGAACTTCGAGCACCTCAACACCCTGGCCGAGTCGGCAGGCGGTTCCTGGCTTTTGGGCGTGGGCTTCGTGGTGGTGTTCGGCATCCTCAATGCCTTCGGTGTCAGCGTGTTCGGCAAGGCCGAGGTGATCCTCACCTTCGGCATGTGGACCACGCTGATGGTGTTCGGCGTGCTCGGGGTGCTGGCCGCGCCGGCGGTCGAGCTGGATGGCTGGTTCGGCGCCTCCCTGGTGGGTACCGATGTGGTCACCGTGCTGTCCCTGGTGGGCATGGCGATGTTCATGTTCGTCGGCTGCGAGTTCGTCACCCCGCTGGCGCCGGACCTGCGCAACTCCGCCCGCACCATGCCCCGTGCCATGGCCCTGGGCCTGTGTGGCGTGGCCTCGTGCATGTTCATCTACGGCGCGGCGATGAAGCGCCAGGTGGAGAACGTGCTGCTGGACGAAGCCACCGGCGTGCACCTGCTGGATACGCCGATGGCCATTCCGCAGTTCGCCCAGCAGGTGATGGGCGACATCGGGCCGATCTGGCTGGGCATCGGCTTCCTCTTCGCCGGGGCGGCCACCATCAACACCCTGATGGCCGGCGTGCCGCGCATCCTCTATGGCATGGCGGTGGATGGCGCGCTGCCGAAGGTCTTCGCCTACCTGCACCCGCGCTTCAAGACCCCGGTGCTGTGCATTGCCGTGGCGATGCTGATTCCCTGCGCCCACGCGGCCTACCTGGGTGGCAACGCCGACAACATCGTGCCGCTGATCCTCGCGGCGGTCTGTGCCTGGGGCACGGCCTATCTGCTGGTGACGATCTCGGTGGTGCTGCTGCGCCTGCGTCGGCCTGACCTGCCGCGTGCCTACCGCTCGCCGTTCTTCCCGCTGCCGCAGATCGTCTCCAGCGTCGGCATCCTCATCGGCCTGTGGTTCATCGCCCCGCCGGGCATGAGCCGCAGCGATGTCTACGTGCCCTTTGCCGTGATGCTCAGCCTGACCGCCGCCTACGCGCTGTTCTGGACCCTGGTGGTGCAGCGGGTGAACCCGTTCCGCCCGGTGCCGGTGGAGGAGATCCTGGCGAAGGAGTTCAGCCACGAGCCGGGCATTCACCCTGCGGAGTTCCCGGGCCATGTTGCAAAGGCTGTCTGACCGGCTGGGCTGGAACCGCGCACCCTCGGGCTACCGCCCGGGGGTAACCCTGGCCCACCTGCGGCGCGACCTGGCCGGGCTGGACTGCGAGCCGCTGGGCCCCGGCCTGGCGCGCTTCGTGACGGCGGACGGGGTGCCGTTCGAGGCCCGCGAACGCACCCAGTCCGAGCTGCTGATGCACCTGGTGCTGGTGGAGTTCTCCCTCTGCGTGCCGTCCCGCGAGGAGGGCCCCGCGCGGTTGGCGCTGCGCCACACCGGGCTGGTGCGTCGCGAGGGGCTGGCGATCCGCCGCATGGCGGGCCAGGGCGAGACGCTGGAGGCGCTGGTGCACGCGCTGGAAAGCGACCCGGCGCTGAAGGCGGCGCTGATGCCGCTGGACTTCAAGCGCCTGGAGCTGGAACGCACGGGCAGCACCTGGCAGGTGCGCCTGGAGCACATGGGGGCCAGCGAGGTGGTCAACCGCATGCCGGCCTTCCGTCGCTACATCCGCCTCGATGGGCCGCAGCGGGCCCTGCTGCTGGATGCGTTGCAGGCACTGACGCGGCTGCTGGCGCAGCATTGAGGGCCGGCTCAGGCCTCCGGCGTGGAGGCCTTCTTCTTCATGCCCGGTATAAGCACCAGCTGGCGCAGGTCCGCCACCTTCAGGTCGATGCTCTTGCCGCTGGGGGACAGCGCCAGCTCGCCCATGGCGAATACGCGGAAGTAGTCCACCTCTTCCCGTAGCAGGCTGTCGAGGTAGCCCCGGAAGCGGTAGGCGTCCATCTGCTCCTTGGCGATGTAGAGGAACACCGGCTTGTTGTCGATGCGGTCGTAGAACTTCAGCTTGAAGCCGCTGCCGTAGCGGTCCACCAGCAAGGCACCGCCCTGCAGCACGCGGTTGGCATTGCCCAGCCGGGCGTAGCGGATGGCCTTGAAGTAAGCGGCGAGGGGCATCTCGCCTTCACCCACCACCCGCAGGCGCATGGCCTTGAAGTCCTCGTCGGACAGCTCCAGCCGTGCCTGCCGGTAGCACTCCACCAGGCGCTCCAGGCTGCTGGTGCGCTGGTTGGCGGAGGCGCGCTGGCGGGGCGTGCCGGCGCCTTCCTGCGGCTTGGCAGGGGCGGGGTTCGGTGCGGGCTTGGTGGCTGCAGCAGGCTCCTGGCCGGCCGCGGGGCGCTCGGCCAGGGGCTCGAACACGTCGATGTAGTCGTGCAGCTTGCGCCGCGCCTGGCGCAGCCGGGCCTCGGCTTCGCTCTCGCCGGGCAGGCGGCCTTCGGCGTCTTCCTCCTCGGTGCGCATCCACTCGCAGTCGGGGGCATGGGGCGAGTGGGGGTTCTCGCGGAAGTGGGCGGCCTTGTAGGTCTCGTTCGGCTGCTTGTCGTAGTTGGCCGCCGTCACCTTGGTGCCCAGCGCGCGGCAGGCGGGGTTGGAGCAGAGGAAGTCGAAGCGGCTGCGCGGCTCCGGCAGGGAGAAGTACGCCCGCCGGGCTTCGGCGATGGACAGCACCTCGTCCAGCTGGACGCAGTAGGCGCGGGTGATGGGGGCTTTGCTGGGCATCCGAGCGGTTCCCTGGCTGGAGGCAAGAGCGGCGATTATGCCGGCCCCGGCGGTGGCGGCAAACGGTTGGCTGGAGTGGGCGCCGGGCGGGTGCTAGGGTCGTGGCGTTCGTGCATTCAACAAGGAGTGAGTCATGGCATCGCACAAGCTCAAGGGCGGCAAGCCCGTCGGCAGCGCCCGCTCGAAGGGCCGGGGAGGGCAGGGCGTACCCGGCAACCGCCAGGGCCGCGCCCCGCGCAAGACCCGCTCGGGAGTGCCGGCACTGTTGATCGCCGGCGGGATCGTGCTGCTGGTGATCGGCCTCGCGGTACTGACCCGCTGAGGCGGTTGACGTGATCCAGAAGAGCCCCGGCCATCGCGCCGGGGCTTTTGCATTCAGAGGTCGAGCAGTGACGGCGCGATACCGAGCGCCCTGGCGATTTTCTCCCGGGTGGCCTTGCGTGGCCTGCTGGCTTGCTCCTGCTGCGCGTAGGCCGGTTGGCTGATCCCGATCCGGGCGGCGATTTCTGCCTGGGAGAGACCCAGGTGACGGCGCCAGGCAGCAATCGGCGTCAGCCCGTCCTTCACCATGTGGCCCACCACCTCGTTGGGCACCCGGTCGGCTTGCGGGTGGCTGGCGATGTACTGGGCATAGGGAATGACAACGAAGGCTGGCTTGCCCTCGGCGTCGTTGATGATCTGCATATCAGTAGGTGTGTTCATCGCGCTTCTTGACCTCTTCGATACTCACGATCTGGATGCCGCCGTCCCAGTCGAACAACACCCGGTAGTGGCCGACGCGCAGCCTGTAGCCGTACGCGTGATGGACGAGCGCCTTGACGTTTTGCACGTCCGGCATGAAAGCCAGTGCCTGGACCGCGTCATAGAGACGCCGCTGGTCGTTGGGGGTGATCTTGCGGAGTTGCTTGACGGCCTTCCGTGTCCACTGGATCTCATTCATCCCGACGCCACTCAATATATAAGCAATATAAGTAACGTAACAGGTGTTTTTGTCAGGCGAGCCGAAGGCGTTGTAGGGGCGTTCCGGCTCTCCATGGCGCGTCTTCCCAACGGCAGGTGCCGTTCACGCTCCCCCGGCTGGGAGCCCCCTGAACGGGCCAACATCGACTGGCACCAAACCTGCACAGGACGTGGCGTTGAGCCGCTGTTGCGCCTTCATCGATAACATGTTAACTATTCGCTGACAACAACAAGACAGCCACCCCAATGGAGGTGCCTATGAACGCCGCTCTCGCCGCCCAAGACGGTCTGGATGGCTGGAAAGCCGCGCTGCAAGCCATCTGCGGGAAGTTCGAAACCCAGATCGCCTTCAACCGCTCGCTGTTCATCGGCGACATCTCGCTGCGTGATCATTCCGGCCTCACGATGGCGCACCTGCGCACCAATGCCGGGCTCATTGCCCGCTCGTCGAACAAGGCCGACCACGACAACGACCAGCACTGCTTCCTGGTGAGCCAGCGCAGCGGGCATTCGCAGATCAGCCAGGACGGCGTGGCCATCCACCTCGCCCCCGGCGAGATGCTGCTGATGGATTCGGTGGGCTCCTGCGAGATCACCCCCTTCGGCCTGATCGAGCATTGCTCGCTGTCCCTGCCGCGCCGCGAGGTGGAGCAGGTGGTGAAGCAGCGCACCTTCGGCAAGATCCCCTCCGGTTGCTCCAGCGGCAAGATGCTGCACCTGCTGATGGACCAGCTCTGCCGCGAGGGCGAGGGGCCGGGCGAGGCGGGTGAGCGCGAGGCCATGCAGAGCGCCTTCATCTCGCTGCTGGCACCGGCCATGGCCCAGTCCGACGAGGAGCTGCCGAGCAGCGAGCCCCTGCACGGCGCCAGCCTGCGCAGCCATGTGCAGAAGCTGATCGACGACTCCCTGTCCCAGCCCAACCTGACGCCGCTGGGGTTGGCCAATCGCCTGAACATTTCCGTGCGCCACCTCTACCGGCTGTTCGAGGAGCAGGGCGACAGCGTCTGCCGCTACATCCAGCGTTCGCGCCTGCAGCGCAGTGCCGCCGACCTGGCCAACCCGACCCTGCGCAGCGAATCCATCACTGCCATCGCCTACAAATGGGGCTTCACCGACTCGGCGCATTTCAGCCGCTCGTTCAAGAAGCACTTCGAGCGCTCGCCGAAGGACTACCGCGCCAGCGCCTTGATGGTGGCCGGCGGTCGCTGAGCCGCCGCCCCCTGAACGCACAGCGCCGGACGGCCACGAGGGCCGCCCGGCGCTTTCGTTTGCAAGCGGTGATCAGGCCAGGCGCGTGGCCAGCGCCTCCACCTGTTGCTCAAGGAACGCTGCGAAGGCCGCGCCCGGCTGCTGCAGGCCGATGAACTCCAGCAACGGGTCCTCCACCGCCGTCCTCACCCCCGCCAGCGTCTCGATGGCCGCCAGCCCGCAGAAGGGCACGTAGGCTTCCGCATACCCCCCTTCGTGGACCAGCACCAGGCGTCCGTCGCAGAGCTGGTCCGCCGCTTCCAGCAGCAGGGCGGTCATCTGCCGGAAGGAGTCGCTGTGCAGCTGCATGCGCGCCAGCGGGTCCACCGCGTTGGCGTCGTAGCCGCAGGCCACCACGATCAGCTGCGGGCGGAAGCGCGTCAGCGCCGGCACCACGATGCGGCGCATGGCGTGCAGGTAGGCGTCGTGCCCGCTGCCGGCCGGCAGCGGGATGTTCAGGTTGAAGCCCAGCCCGTCGCCGATGCCCCGATCCTCCACGCCGCCGTAGCCGGGTGGGAAGCAGTTCTCCTGGTGCAGGGACAGGGTCAGCACATCGTTGCGGGCCTCGTAGATGGACTGGGTGCCGTTGCCGTGGTGCACGTCCCAGTCCACCACCGCCACCCGCTCGATGCCGTGGCGCGCCCGCGCCGCCTCGATGGCGATGGGGATGTTGGCCAGCAGGCAGAAGCCCATGGCCTGGTCCGCCAGGCAGTGGTGGCCCGGCGGGCGGGAGAGGGCGTAGGCGTTGTCCGCCTCGCCCCGCAGCACCCGGTCCACCGCCTCGATGGCCAGCCCCGCCGAGCGCAGGGCGATGCCGTAGCTGCCCGGGCCCACCGGGGCTTCCGGGCCCAGCTCGCCGCCGCCGGCATCGCTCAACTGGCGGAAGCGCTCCAGGTAGTGCGCCGGGTGGATGCGCAGCAGGTCCGCCTCGGTGGCGGGCGCGGCGCTGCCCATCTGCAGGTGCTCGGCAAGCCCGGACACCTCCACCAGGTTCTTCAGCCGGCGCTTGGTCTCGGGGGATTCGGCGAACCCGGCGGCGGCCGGCGGTTGCACCCAGCCACCCACCGGCAGGGTCAGCGCGCGCATGCCGGCGCTGTGCCAGAAGCAGTGTTCATCGGAGAGAAAGGCGGTACGGCGACTCATGAGGTGGCTCCAGTGGGATCGAGAGGGGTGAGCGCGGCGCCGGTGGGGCGACGCGCCAGGTGCAGGGCGAGGAACGACAGCAGCAGGCAGCCGGCGCTGACCGCCAGCATGCCGCTGTAGCCCAGTGGGCTTTCCAGCAGCGGCCCGGCGACGGCGGGGCCCAGGGCCAGGCCGCCGCCGATGACCAGGTTGACGCTGTTCATCAGCCGGCCGCTGCGGTCCAGATCGGCCAGGCAGGCCAGGATCAGCGGCAGGACGAAGGTCCAGGTGTACTTGAACAGCAGCGCCGCCACCGCGAAGCGCAGGGTGCCGGGCAGCCCCAGCAGGAGCAGCACCGACGCCGCCATGGCGGCGTAGCCCAGCACCAGCGGCAGCCCCCGGGGCCAGCGCCCGCCGATCAGGGTGACGGTGGTGGAGCCGGCGATGCCCAGCAGCGAGGCCACTGCCAGCAGGGTGCGGGTGGTGTCCGGGTCGACGCCGGCCCGTTCGGCCAGGGCGCCGATGAAGGTCCACACCCCGCTCAGGCCGATGTAGAAGGCCAGCACCGCAAACAGCCCGCACCAGGCGCGCAGGCGCGAGGGGCTGGCGGCGGCCTGCACGCGGGCCTCCGGCGCCTTCATTCCGGCCGGGAAGGCGCGGGTCAGTGGCAGGCACAGCAGCATCATCCCGGCCAGCCCGAGGTACAGCGCGGCCAGGCCAAAGTGCGCGAACAGCACCGGCAGCAGCCACAACCCCACTGCGCCCAACACCAGCTGGCCGATTAGCCAGAAGCCATAGACCCGGTCACGCTGGTCGCTGGCCACCGCGCTGGCGATGCACAGCACCATCAGCGTGCCGCCGGCCAGGGCGCTGGTGAAGCGCAGGCCCATCAGCAGGGGCAGGTAGGTCTTGTCGGTGATGAAGGCCGAGGCCAGGTTGACGGCGATGAATAGCAGGGCCGCGCCCCGTGCCACCCAGCGCCAGTCCAGGCGCGTCTGCCAGAGGTAGGCGGGCAGGGTGGCCAGGCTCATGGCCGCCAGTTCGATGGAGAACAGCTGGCCGATGGTGGCGGCCCCCAGGCCGAGCTGGTGGGCCAACTGGGTGGCGATGGCGGGCGCGGCCATCAGCACCAGGGGCACTACGGCGGCGAACAGCACGATGGCGCAGAGACGCTCGCGGGGCAGCCCCGCCGATTCCTGTGTGGTCATGGCGGGGCCCTCAGAAGACGTGGACATAGCGCAGCAGCACGTTGCTCTGCTCGAAGGCGTTGGTGGTGGCGACGTTGCGGGTCACCCCCAGCAGCACCTGGTTCTGCCGGTCCAGCCAGTGGCCCAGCTCGAAGCCCACCTGGCTGTAGCGCTGGTGGGTGTCGTCCAGGGGCCGGCCGTTGAGCTCCAGTTCGCCGCCGTCGGCGTGGATCAGGCGCAGGGCGCCGTAGGTGCTGGGGGTGAAGTCGTAGGAGGCGAAGGCCTGCAGGCGGTAGAGCGGCCTCTGCTCCAGGTCCTGGCCGAAGTAGTCGTCGTTCTTGCCGTAGAGCTGGGTCTCCAGGTTGGCTTCGAGCATCCAGCGTTCGCCGATGCCCTGGGTGTAGTTGTAGTTGAGGTGCAGGGCCCAGCGGTTGGCGCCGGGGGAGGCATCGGGGTTGCGCCCGTGGTACTCGCCCAGGGGCACGCTGAGCATGGTCAGCAGGCCGCTGTAGGTGCGGCGCTGCGGGTCGTTGATGAAGAACAGCGTGCCGCCCACCTGGGGATCGCCCAGGCCGCGTTCCGAGCTGCGGCTGGCGCTGCCCGGCGTGCGGATGTCGATGTCGGCGTAGGAAACGATGAACTGCGGCGTGCACAGCGTGCCGCAGAGGTCGGTGAATATCAGTTGGCGCCAGGCGAAGGCGTTCACCGCCAGGTCGGCCTTGCCGCTGGAGCCGGGGCCGTGGAATTCGCTGGCGCGGGTCATGGGCAGGTAGCCGACGCCGAGCACGGTGCCGACCGGGGCGGAGACGAAGTCCCGCGCGTTGAGGTCGGCGGCGTGGGCCGGGGCGGCCAGCGCCAGGGGCGCCAGGGCGAGCAGGAGCGGAGTACGGCGGGCAAGCATGGGGCGGTCCTCGGATTGTGGTGGGCAAAGGGGCTCCGTCCCGCCGGGCGGACCGGCAGGTGGAGCAGACAGGGGGAGGGGCGGGCGTCAGCCCGGGGCGCGGTGCAGCAGCTGGCTGATGCCGGCCTTGCCGTTCACGCCGAGCTTGTCGTAGATGCTGCGGATGTGATGGCGCACGGTGTTGGGCGCCACACCCAGTTCACGGGCGATTTCCTTGTAGGTGCGGCCGCTGCCGAAGCGCTGGGCGATCTCCGCTTCGCGGGCACTGAGGCGGGCCATTGCCGGTGTGCGACGGGCGCTGAGCAGGAACAGGTCGCCGACCTGCTTGGACTGCAGGCACAGGTTGCGCCCGCTGAAACCCTCGGGCCTGACTTCGTCCGGCAGCTGTGGCCCGTTCCACTGCGGCCACTCGCCCAGCAGCAGGTCGACGAAACCGGGCTCGGCGTAGTGCAGCAGGCCGTGCCGGTCGCCCACCGCCAGCGCCGTGGCGGTGGGGCCTTCGAGGCTTTCCCGGTGGGTGACCAGGCTGCGCAGCTGGTTCAGCCCTTCGGCGGCCACCAGGTGCGGCATGCACAGGTCGAAGAGGAAGCGCTCCTGGGCGTTGAACGGCGCAGCCCCCTCGCGGCGGTAGAGCGCCAGGTGCACGCTGAGGCGACTCTGCGGGTCCATGTGCACCCCGCAGAGCAGCTCGCGGAAGCCATGGCGCTGGCCCAGCCAGCGCAGGCCGGGGGAGCTGGCGTCGGACTGGGTGTCGATGATCACCGAATGGCCCGGGTCGGCGTGGGTGCGCTGCACGGTCGGGTCCTGATCGCGGATGGTTTGCCAGTCCGCTAGGTAATGGCTGGGCAGGTTGTAGAGCTGGGTGCTGTGCTCGCAGGGCAGGCCGTCGATCAGGGCGGCACGGCCCCACCAGGCCTTGTCGAAGTCGATCAGCTGGCGCAGGCGCGACAGCACGCCGGCGTGGAAGCGCTGCATGGCGCGTTCCTGGGCCAGGCGGGTGAGGTCCAGCAGCAGGGCGTTGTAGGCGCCGATCTGCCGGGGCGTGATCTGGATATCGGTGAGTGCGGACATGCAAAGCACCTCGCTGCGACTTTGTTGTTCTTGTAGTCATCAGTGGGCGGCCGGTGTCGGGACGACGGGGCAGGGCCATGGCGCCAGTATCCCCAGCGCCGGCAGGCCCCACCATCCTGCAAATGCAGGATGGTGGGGGTGTTCAGACGAACGCGCCGGGGGCTTCCGGCAGGGTGGCGCCGCCGTCCACCACCAGGGTCTGGCCGGTGATGTAGGCGGCCTGCTCGGAGGCCAGGAACAGCATGGCGCCGGCGATGTCGGCCGGCTCCCCCAGGCGCCCCAGCGGCACGCTGCGGGCGATGGCCGCGGCATGGCCGGCGTCCCCCAGGTTGGCCATCGCCGGGGTGCGGATCATCCCCGGCTCCACGCCATTCACCCGCACCCGGTCGCCCGCCAGTTCCAGGGCTGCGTTGCGGATGAAGCCGTTGACCCCGGCCTTTGACGCGGCGTAGTGGGTCAGCCCCGGGTAGGCGACGCGCGGGCCGGTGACCGAGGAGGTCACCAGCAGGCTGCCGCCCCCGGCCCGGCGCAGCAGCGGGAGGGCGCCCTGGGCGAGCCAGAACAGCGCGCCGAGGTTGACCGCCAGGGTGCGCGCCAGCCGGGCTTCGTCGAGCTGCTCCAGGGGCGTGAGGGGGAAGTAGGCGGCGTTGTGCACCACCACGTCCAGGCGTTCCAGCCCGGCCATCAGCGCCTCGATGGCGCGGCGCTCGGCCAGGTCCACCGCGTAGGCGCGGGCTGCCCGGCCCTGGTCCCGCAACCGGGCGGCCACGGCCTCGGCTGGTGCGGCCTGGAGGTCGACGATCAGCACCTCCGCCCCGGCTGCCGAGAAGGCCTCGACGATAGCCAGGCCGATGCCCTGGGCGCCACCGGTGACCAGCACGGTCTTGCCGCTGAAGGCGCCGCTCATGGCGCACCGCCCAGGCGCCCGAAGGCCAGGGTGGGAACGTCCACCACCGTCGCGCCGCCATCGGCCACCAGGGTCGCGCCGGTGATGATCGAGGCCTCGTCGCTGACCAGGAAGCGGCACAGCGCGGCGATCTCTTCCGGCCAGGCCGGCCGGCGCAGCGGCACGTCCGCCGTGACGCGGGCGTAGGCGCTGTCCAGGTCCTCGCCGTAATGGGCCATCAGCGGCTGCATCTCGGCATCGGCCATGGGCGTGCGCACCCAGCCCGGGCATACGCAGTTCACCCGCACGCCTTGGGGGCCGTAGTCCCGTGCAAGCGAGCGGGTCAGGCCCAGCAGGGCGTGCTTGGCGGTGGTGTAGCCGCACACCTCGGGGCCGGCGGCGAGGGAGGCGATGGAGCCGAGCAGGACGATGCTGCCGCGCCGCTCCAGCAGCAGCGGCAGGCAGGCGCGGGCGCTCTGGAAGGCGCTGCCGAGGTTGCTGTGCAGGGCGCCGTTCCAGGCCTCCTCGTCGGTCTGGGTCGCGCTGCCCAGGCCGTGGCCGCCGGCGCAGGCGATCAGCGCATCGAGCCCGCCGAAGCGCGCCTTCACGCGCTCGACGAAGCCTGCCCAGTCCGCACTGCTGGCGGCATCGCCCACCAGCACCAGGCCGCCGGTGGCAGCGGCGACCCGCTCCAGCGGCTCACGGCGGCGCCCCACCAGCACCAGCTGGGCGCCGTCCTCGGCCAGGCGCCGGGCACAGGCCTCGCCGATGCCGGTGCCGGCCCCGGTGATGAGGACGGTGCGCTCACGCATCGCCGTACACCGTGCGGTTGAGCACGTCGCAGTGGGAGCTCACCGGGAAGTTGGAGAGGGCGGCGAAGTCGGCATCGGCATAGCCGAAGATCTTGCCGTCGCTGCGGTGGGCCTTCAGGTCGATCATCACCAGCCCCAGGGTGGGGACGATCTTTTCCCGCCAGACGAACAGGTAGAGCTCATCGGCGATGCGGTAGTAGTGGCAGCGGTCGGTGTCGCACAGGCCCTGCTCGACGCCGGCCAGGCATTGCCAGGTGTAGAACTGCTCGTTGAGGTAGATGTGCTCGTAGACCTCGGTGGGGCTGTAGCGGTAGCGGTTGTGCAGGCCCACCAGCTCGGCGGTCGGTGCGTGGGGGCAGGCGCCCGGCTCCCAGGGGCGGTCCAGGGTGCCGTGGAGGAACTGCACGGACACGTCGGTGAGGTCGCGCCCCTCCAGCGCCCGGCGGTACAGGCCCTGCTCGGTGGCCTCGCGCTGGGGCAACTGGCCGAGCACCGCGGTGAAGGACTGGCTGAGGGTGTCCAGCACCAGGCTCACCGACCAGGCCTGGCCGTTCTCGTGCTTGATGAAGTCCACCAGGTACAGCCCCGGCCGCACCGACGTGGCGCGGTAGGGCGAGCGCCCGCTGGCGCTGCCGTCGGCCAGCGCCCAGTCCAGCTGGCCCTCGGCGAAGACGTGGGCGATGCGCCAGCCGTTCTCGAACACCATCTCGAAGCGGCGGCCATCCAGGTCGGCCAGGTTGGGCAGGATGAACGCCCCCGGGGCAAAGCCCTCGGCCAGCGCGCCTACGGTGATCCAGTCGGTTGATGCGGTCATGGGAAGCTCCTTGTTCAATGGAGCCTCCATGGTCGGCGCTGGCGGGCGGGGCGGGTATCAACCGGATGGTTGAGGGCGGTTGACACCGCCCAGTGGCGCGGCCGTACACGGCTATCGGAAGCGCCTGATGGAATCGCCCTTGCCCAACCCGGCAGGCTCCGTCCTCCCAGTTCCAATGGACGGAGCCCCGCATGTTCAACCCCGCCAACCAGGCGCACTTCAGCCTCGATATCGAAGGCGCCAACCCTGACTTCAAGGTCCTTGCCTTCACCGGCCACGAAGCCCTCAACCAGCCCTTCCGTTTCGACATCGAACTGGTCAGCGAGCGCAGCCGCCTCGACCTCGAAAGCCTCCTGCACAAACCCGCCTTCCTCGCCTTCACCCCCGACGGGCGCGGCGTCCATGGGCAGGTCTTCGGCATCGCCGTCGGCGAGATCGGCAACCGCCTCACCCACTACCACCTCACCCTCGTCCCGCGCCTCGCCTACCTCGCCCTGCGCCACAACCAGCGCATCTTCCAGCACCTGAGCGTCCCGCAGATCATCGGCCAGGTCCTCGAAGACCACGGCATCCTCGCCGACGCCTACCGCTTCCGCCTCGGCCCCAAGGCCCCGCCGCCCCGGGACTACTGCACCCAGTACGACGAAAGCGACCTGCACTTCATCAGCCGCCTCTGCGAAGAAGAGGGCCTGCACTTCCACTTCGAGCACCAACCCGATAGCCACCTGCTGGTCTTCGGCGAAGACGCCAGCGCCTTCCCCAAGCTCGGCCGCCCCGTCGCCTACCTCGCCAACACCGGCCAGGTCGCCGACGAACCCGTCATCAAACGCTTCGGCCTGCGGATGGAAGCCCGCACCCTGCGGGTCACCCGCCGCGACTACTTCTTCGAAAAGCCCAAGCTGCTGATGGAAGCCGCCCACACACCCCAGGACGACCTTCCCCAGCCCGACCTCGAAGACTACGACTACCCCGGCCGCTTCACCGACCGTGATCGTGGCCGCCGCCTCGCCCGCCAGGCCCAGGAACGCCACCGCCGCGACTACCGCCTCGCCGACGGCGACAGCGACGAACCGCGCCTGGTCAGCGGCCACCTGCTCAGCCTCTCCGACCACCCCAAACCGGAATGGAACGACCTCTGGCTGATCACCGCCCTCCACCACGAAGGCAAGCAGCCCCAGGTGCTGGAAGAGTTCGCCTCCATCGACGGCATGGTGAAAAGCGCCAAAGGCGCCTTGAGCAACTTGGCCAGCAACGCCGCCAGCAAAGCCCTCGGCGTCTCACTGCCCACCGCCAGCGAACCCGCCTCGCCAGACAGCGACTTCATACAGGGCTACCGCAACCGCTTCCAGGCCATCCCCTGGGACGTGCCTGCCCGGCCCGACCTCAACCACCCCAAACCGCGCATCCTCGGCAGCCAGACCGCCGTCGTCACCGGCCCACAGGGCGAAGAAATCCACTGCGACCGCCATGGCCGCATCAAGGTCCAGTTCCACTGGGACCGCGAAGGCCAGGCCGACGAACACACCAGCTGCTGGCTCCGTGTCGCCAGCAGCTGGGCCGGCAACGCCTACGGCGCCATCGCCATCCCACGGATCGGCATGGAAGTGCTGGTCACCTTCCTCGAAGGCGACCCCGACCAACCGTTGGTCACCGGCTGCCTCTACCACGGCGTCCACCAGCCGCCCTACGAACTCCCTGCCCACAAGACCCGCACCCTGCTCAAGACCGACAGCAGCCCCGGCGGCGGGGGCTACAACGAATTGCGCATCGAAGACCGCAAGGGCCAGGAACAGATCTACATCCACGCCCAGCGCGACTGGGACGAAAACATCGAACACGACCAGAAGATCCGCGTCGGCCACCAGCGCCACGACCGCGTCGAAGGCAGCGTCTACAGCGAATTCCTCGGCGAGCAGCACCACACCCTGCACAAGGACCGCAAGACGGAACTGAAGCTGGATGACCACCTCACCGTGGGCAACGAGCAGCACATCCAACTGGGCAGCGGGCAGTTCGTCGAAGCAGGGCAGGAGATCCACCTGTCATCCGGCCTCAAGGTCGTAATGGACGCCGGCAGCGAAGTGACCTTCCAGGCCGGCGGCAGCTTCGTGAAGCTCGACGGCGGCGGCGTCACCCTCAGCGGACCCAGCATCAAGATCAACTCTGGCGGCGGGCCAGGCAGCGGCAGCGGTGCCGCGCCCATCCTGCCGGGCGCGGTGAAGCCGGCCGACAAGGACAAGGCCGGCGGCGTGCTGATCGCCGCCCAACGGCAGGCGTTGCTGCGGGCCACGCCCCGCTGCGAGATCTGTGAGCGCGCCCGGCAGCAGGAGGCCAAGGCATGACGATCGACTACCTGTTGATCGACGGAGTGCTCAAACAGGATGCCCTCCAATGGCTTTACCAGAGCGAAGGGCATTTCGAACTCTACCCGCTCTACACCACCACTCCCTGGGATGAGCTGAAGGCACTGGGCCCCATCCTGGTGAAGCTGGAGCGCTCGTCCTACCTGCTGCCAGCGTTTCAGGACAGCCTGGAGCTGCAAGGACAAGCCAGTTGGGTTCGCAGCCGTGCGTCGTTGAAAGTGGTTGCACACCACCTGGCGCAGTTCATCACCCTCACCGACAACTTCGGCAGTAACAGCCTGTTTCGTTTCGCTGACCCCCTGGTGACCTGGCACTGGCTCGACAGCTACACACCATCCGCCCTGAGGACGGTGTTGGGGCCAGTGGAGGCCTGGCAGGTCGCTGTACTGCCTCCCAACTGGGAACCAGCACGCGCGCGCGAGTGGCGCATCTACCGCCACGACGCTGAGGGTATTTCGCTTCCGAGTCGCCTCAATCACCTGGGTGACATTCAGTTGCAGGCGCTCGAAGACGCCCATCGTTGGCGCTTCAAGGAGCGCATTTACCACTGGCTGGCAACCACCTACCCCGAACGCCTGGACGCAACCCCGCCGGAGGGATGGGGAGACTGGATGGATCAGCGTCTCGCAGCAGCGAGTGAGTGGGGGCTGTTCACAGAGCGAAGCCTCGCCATCTGGATCGAGCGCTGCCTCCATTGGGGAGATGACTTTGCCAGGCACCCCGATAGCCCTTATCACGACTGGCTTGCCCGTACGCCCCACGCAGCAGGCTTGCCCCCGGAACTGCGCATCCAGGCCCTGGATGACGACTGCATGGACAGCTGAAGGATCTCCACATGACAGCCACCGCCCAGAACAAACAACTTCAGCGTGCCCAGCGCAATCAGGCATTCGAGCAGAAGCCGGCCAACGCCAGTGGACAGTGCCCGCTCAAGGCCCAGGAGTTCGCCATATTCCCGGTGCGTTATGCCATCGACGAGTCACCGCCCAAAGGCAGCAAACAAGGCCCCAACCCGCTGCCTGCCACCTGGCCCACCCGGCATCTGCCTGCCTTGAAGACGCGCAGCTATACCCTTCGACAACTCCGTGACGGCTGGCTCTATGTCTGGAACGAAACCGACAAGACCCTGCACGAGTACCAGGTCAGGGGGCACCAGTTCACCCGCCACAAATGGACCTCAGCCCAGCTCAACCATGACAAGCGCCATAACCCGGGTGAAACCCGCCCTTACCTGCTCTACCCAAAACGCAGTCACCTGCTGATTGCCTACTCACCGGTTCAGTGGACGTGGCGCCTGTGCGAGCGCATGCGCAGCAATCCACGCGAGCAACAGCGCTGGATGCGCAGCCTGGACCTCTCCCAGTACTGCACCACCTTGAAAGCCAGCCACGCTGCAGCGCTCCGCGAACTGGGTCGCACCGTCGCCGACATTTCCACTGACGGCAAGAGCCCTTCCTTCCAGACCTGCCTGGTCACCGCACAGCCGGTACAGGACCCCGAGCGCGCCTGCAAGCTGGGGCTGCATGAAGCCCTGGTTCTCGGGCAGGTGCCGGATCAGGACAGCGGCCTGTTCGTTGCCCTGGATGATCCCCTGGGCGTGGTCGATGACCTTGCACTCAACCTCCAGGGCTGCTGGCAGGAGCTGCTCACCCATGAGCACGACCACGCCAACAGCACCCAGACGGCCACCCTGGTGCAGGAACTGTGCGGCGTATCGCTCGATCCCTTCATGCCGAAGGAGGTTGCCAAGAACCCCCAAAGACGAGCGGCCTACATCAAGGATGCACACGCCTTGCTCGACAGGTCCGCGGACTGTCTGCATGACGCAGGGTCAGACGCCACCCTGGGCTACAAGGCGATTGCACTCGAAAAGGAATCGAAAAGCTTTCGCAAGACCTGGGGCAGCCTCCCCAGCGGCAAGGGTTGGCAGCAGGCTGTTGAACACTGGCACCAGAAGCGTCTGTGGCGCAATGACGTTCGTTATGAGGAGGCCAGCCTCTTTCTGGACGAAAAGAGCCAGCAAGCCGAGCGGCTGGATACTCATCGTCAACGCAGCGAGCAGGACCTGCAGGCCTGGCTGGAGCGCTTGAGCCCCCGCGCTGAAGAGGTCTTCTACGACCCCTGTCACCCCGAGCAGGCCACCGAACTGCTGGAGACCATGGCCACCCTCTACTCACAGCTGGGTGCCAGCAAGACCGGGAGTACCTGGCTCTGCAAGCAATACGGGCGTCCCACCAGCCTGGCCGGGCTGGCCCTCTTCAATTTCAGCCCGGAGTTGTCGTCCATGGTGGACACGATTTCGGAGAACTTCATTCGATACGGCACCCTCGACGCTCTCGGGCGCCAGGACGATGGCAGTGGCAAGGCCCATGGCGGCATTGCCGACACCACCAGCGAAGTCAGCCGCCTCAACGAGGTCAAGGCCGTACTCGACCTGCCCAGCGTCAAAAGCAGCCAGCTCTACCGGGCGCTTTCCGAGCCCGTCCGCGCGGCTTTCGACACGCTGCGAGACGTGGTGGAGCAAAAGGCCAGCCAGAGCTGGAATACCATCGCCTTTACCCTGCTGCCCGCTCTGAGCGAACGTTTCGCCCCCAACCTGCGCATCTTTGCATTCAGCGTCACCCAGGTACTGGTCTCCCAGGAGATCTCCACCCAGACCCAGCTCATCAAGGACCCGGGCTACAAGAAAAAGCATCGATCATGGCAAATGAAGATGCAGGCCCTGCTGAAGAAGATTGCCGGTCAACAGCAGGTCATCGCGCGTCCAGGCAAAGGTGTGGACAAGCACGCAGCACAGGTTCAGCTCGCCCAGCTACACGCACAGCGGCAAGAACTCGAACTGCGCCGCCCACATGAAGTCACCGGTGCCATCCAGACCACCACCCGCCTGGCCCAGGTGAATGCAACAGAAATCACCTACCTGCTGGCCACCCTGGGCCAGAGCGAGCTGCTCGATCAGCTACAGCTCAAGGCTCGCAATGCAGCCGCCTATGCCGCACGCGCTCAAAAGTGGTTCAACCGCGAGCTGGGGGGCAGCTTGCCGGTCCTGGTCGCCGGGCTGAACGTGTGGAACACCCTCAACAGCCTGGAAAACGCCAAGCGCGACGGCATCCTCACCGCCGCCGAGCTGCGCACCGTCAGTGCCAACGCGGCCTATACCGCCAACGCCTTGATGGCCCTCTGGACCGTGCCGGCCTGGAACAAGTGGGCGAAGTTGCAGGGGCATATACAGGGACGCACGATGCAACTTGCCAGGGCAGGTTTCACTTCTTGGAAGTCCATTAGTCCGGGCTACGCTACGCTGGCCCGTCGCTTGATCCTGCGCACCATGGGCATGGCCGTTTTCGGTGCTATTGCGGCGGGGGTGGAGGCGTGGCAGGTGTCTCAGGATATCGGCAGTGCAACAAGCCAGGAGGAGGTGGTTCTCCTGAATACGAAGCTGGTTGTTCTGGGGGGCATGGCTGTGATGTCTGGCGTTCAACTTATCGGCAGTGGCTTGGGCTTCTGGTTCGGCTTCGCTTGGGTCATGTCCACCCCTGTCACCCTGATTGTGGCTGTGTTGGGGGTTCTTTATCTGCTGGTCAGCCTGGCCGCCAACCATTTCAAGCGTGAGGGCTTGCGCCGCTGGCTCTACCTCTGCAGTTGGGGCAAGGCACCCAGGTGGGACCACAGTGACGATCAGCACAAGCACGAACTGAACGCCCTGAGCGAAATCTGCCTGCGCCCCAGTGTCGTCGCCCGGGCCACCGCCTTGCCCTACTACGACCGGGGCCCCCGCACCTACACGGGCTTCTGGGTGCAGGTATTGGTACCCGCCGAACTGGCCGGCCACGAGTTGACTTTGCAACCGGCCATGGTGGCTAAAGACCGCCTCCGGCAAGGCACAGGGCCGGACGTCTACCAGCGCTTCCAGGCAGGCCACTGGGCACCCGTCTCGGCCTACGGCAACCCGCCGAGCGAGCCGCCCCGAGGTGCTGTAACAACGGACACCCGTTACCAGGCTGGAGACACCCACCGCCTCTGGCAGGTCTGGGTCAGCCACCCCGGCAAACCCGAGCTGGAGCTGGAGGTGATCTACCCGCAGCAGTTTCTGGCCAACCTACGAGGCCAGGGTTACCTGTTCCGCCTGGCCATCGATGTTGAGGCCGATGAGGCTGAACTCAAGAGCGACCCCTTCGACTTCACCCCGGTGAAAGGCATGGCCTTGTCCCGTCAGTGCACCTACTGGTTGCCCCTGATCGTTCCCTACGGGAGTTGAGGATCAATGAATGACCTTGCCGTAATCCGCAGCCTGCTTCGTTGGAACCACCCGGTCGAACTCCCCGAGAACCACCAATGGGCCCACCCGGATGAGCCGGTGTTGCTGGAGTGGAGAATCAATGCGAGACCCTACAATACGAGGGTTGCAAACTTGATGTTTCTCATGGTTTTGATTTTGGCAATATTGGTTTTTTTTGTTTTTTTCAAGCCGGCAAGTAGGACTTCAATTAATGAAATCCTGGGGTGGGGTGGTGCCGGTTTTGTTCCGTGTATGCTTGCTGTTTATGGAACAACCCATCAAAAAACAAAATTCATCTATCGCTTTACTCGGCTGGGTGTTGAGTGTTGCAAGTGGAAAGAACTATCCAAAGGCTGGCTACTGTTCTTGAAGTACGTGACGATTTTTACCTGCGCCGTGGTGCCGTTCTTCATCTTGATCGATCCGGTGGTGTTCCTGATTGCCTTGGCAGGCCCGGGGGGCATGGGGTTGTTGTACCTGGCCATGGCCAACTCCAAGGAATTTCAGGAGATGCACAGGGATATTCAGAACTATGACCATCCATGGGAAGAGTTCATTAGCCTGACGGCCGACCCAGGTATTGCTGTGATTACCCTTGAAACCCGAGAACTCAACATGGAGAACACCGTAATCAGCTGGCCTTTCTACATCTTCTCCAAGCGCAAGCACTTCAACGACCACCTGAAACTTATCCAGAGCCTGGTGCCGCACCTGACCTGCGAAACAAAACGGATCTCGGTGTTGCAGTTCTAGTGCGCTTGCCGATGGTCTGTCTTTACAGGGACCTTGAACTTCAATGAACGATCTTGCCGTAATCCGCAGCCTGCTTCGTTGGAGCCGCCCGGTCGAACTCCCCGAGAACCACCAATGGGCCCACCCGGATGAGCCGGTGTTGCTGGAGTGGAGAATCAATGCAAGGCCGTACAACACTCGCGTGGCTAATATGATGTTTTTCGGATTGGCAGTATTCGCTTTTTTGCTTGCTTTTTTTATTTATTGGGGGGATTTGGATAAAACAAATCTTGAAAAGATTTTATGGGTGTTTGCTAGTTGTTCATTTAATTGGTTTGTTATTTCGTTGGTTACACATCAAAAAACAAAATTCATCTATCGCTTTACTCGGCTGGGTGTTGAGTGTTGCAAGTGGAAGGAACTGTCCAAGGGCTGGCTGCTGTTCTTGAAGTACGTGACGATTTTTACCTGCGCCGTGGTGCCATTCTTCATCTTGATCGATCCGGTGGTGTTCCTGATTGCCTTGGCAGGCCCGGGGGGCATGGGGTTGTTGTACCTGGCCATGGCCAACTCCAAGGAGTTTCAGGAAATGCACAGGGATATTCAGAACTATGACCATCCATGGGAAGAGTTCATTAGCCTGACGGCCGACCCAGGTATTGCTGTGATTACCCTTGAAACCCGAGAACTCAACATGGAGAACACCGTAATCAGCTGGCCTTTCTACATCTTCTCCAAGCGCAAGCACTTCAACGACCACCTGAAACTTATCCAGAGCCTGGTTCCGCACCTGACCTGCGAAACAAAACGGATCTCGGTGTTGCAGTTCTAGTGCGCTTGCCGATGGTCTTTCCTTACAGGGGCGTTGAATTTCAATGAACGATCTTGCCGTAATCCGCAGCCTGCTGCGCTGGAACCGCTCGGTCGAATTACCAGAAAATCACCGCATCGAAATCGACTGCCGCCAACAGGAAGCCAGAGGCATCCACGCCACACCCAAGGGTGATGACTTCGACGACATCCACCGCCCCTGAGCCCATCGCCCGGGGCTGGATGCTCAATCCCCCTGCAAGAACAACATCCCCACCAGCTCCGTCCGGTTACGCGCGCCCACTTTGCGGAACAGGTTGAGCAGGTGCGTCTTGACCGTGGGCAGGCCGAGGTCGAGGTGGCGGGCGAGGGCCTTGTTGCCGAGGCCGTCGCGCAGGAGCAGGGCGATCTCCCGTTCGCGGGGGGTGAGTTCGGGCAGGGTGGGTGGGAGGGGGGCGAGGTGTTCGGCGCCGGCCTGCATCAGGCCGTGGAGGGCGCCGAGGCTGGCCAGTTCGGTGGGCTCGAAGGCGGGGAGGCCTTCATGGCGCAGCAGGGAGAGGCCGGCGATGGGGCGGTTGCCGGCGCGGGCGATCACTTCCACCACGTCGATCACCCGGTGCTGGCGCAGGAAGCCGAGGTACTGGCGGTTGTCCGCGTCGCTGCGGTGGGCCTGGCCGGTGCGCAGCGGCACCACGGGCAGGCCGATGGCCTGGCAGGTCTGCGGCTGCAGCGGGTCGAGGTGGCGGTAGTGGTTGAGGTAGTCGGTGTGCATGCCCGGCTGCATGTGCAGCAGGTGGAAGTCGTGGGCCTGCAACTGGTCGTCGATGCGGTAGAAGGCGGCGACGGACGCGGGGACGAAGTGGGTGAAGGTGTTCAGGCAGTGCCGGGCGAAGCCGGCGGGGTCGCGGGGGGCGGTCATGGCGTGTTCCTCGCGCTGGGAGGCCGCTCGCGGGCGAGGGCCGCAGGCCTGCCCCGTGGGGCAGGCCGGGTGGTTCAGGCCACGGCGTAGTAGTGCTTGACGAAGCCGTCGCCGGGCACTTCCCAGAGCACCGGGGTGCCCTTGGCGACGAACCAGCTGTCGCCGGCCTTGAAGCGGGTGGTCTGGCCGGTGGATTCGTCGGTGAGGATCACCTCGCCGCTGACCACGGTGGCCTGCTCGTTGAAGGGGTAGGTCATGCGGAACTTGCCGGCGGTGGTGCCGAAGTAGGCGGCGCTGACTGGGTCGGTGGGGGCGCCAGCGGTCATCTTGCCGAAGGCCTTGACCTCGCCTTCGAGGATTTCCGAACCCAGGTCGGCCACGGTGCCCCAGGCATCCAGTTCAGCCAGGGTGATTCCGTTCTTGATGGGGGTGAGGGACATGGCAGTTGCTCCTGCGAGTGATGAAAAAGTGTGTTTGCTTGATGGATTCCCGCTTCGCGGGAATTACGGTGTTCTCAACGCTTCCGGCGCGAGCGAGCTGGAGCGGTACAAGGCCGATCCCAACGCCGTACCGCCGACGCGCAGCCGAGTCGATCTCTGTTAGCGGCGGCCGGTCCAGAAGCCGGACACCTGGTGCCAGGACTTGCCGGCGGTGAGCAGCAGCGGGCGCAGCTGGTCCTTGCCGACGATGTTGATGCGCCGCACCGAGCTGATCAGGTCGTAGCGCGCCGAGCCTTCGCTCATGCCCTCGGCCAGCACCTTGCAGATGATGTGGCTGGGGGTGACGCCGAAGCCGGAGTAGCCCTGCACGAAGAAGGCGTTGGGCCGGCCGGGCAGGGTGCCGATCTGCGGGAACAGGTTGGCGCTGCAGGCCATGGGGCCGCCCCAGGCGAGGTCGATCTTCACGTCCTTGAGGTAGGGGAAGATCTTCAGCATCAGGTTGCGGTTCCAGGCCTTCAGGTCGCGCGGGATGTGCTCGACGAAGGGGGTGGCCGCGCCGAACAGCAGGCGGTTCTCGTTGGTCACGCGGTAGTAGTCGATGACCGGGCGGATGTCGCTGTACGCCCCGCGGATCGGGCTGATGCGCTGGATGAGCTCGTCGGACAGCGGCTCGGTCATCATTTGGAAGGCGTAGGTGTTGATGGTGGTGCGATGCAGCTCGGGCTCCAGCTTGTTGAGGAAGCTGTCGCAGGCCCACAGCAGCTTGCTGGCCTTCACCGAGCCCTGGCCGGTGCGCACGGTGATGCGCTCGCCGTAGGTCACCTCCAGCGCCGGGCTGTATTCGAAGATTTTCACGCCGTGGCTGGCCAGGGCCTTGGCCTCGCCCAGCAGCAGGTTGAGCGAATGCACGTGGCCGCCGCCCATGTGCAGCAGGGCGCTGCTGTAGGCATCGGAGCCGATGATCTGCTTCACCTCCGAGCCGCCGAGGAAGCGGATCTCGTGGGGCGAGCCGAGGGATTTGAACTCCTTCTCCCAGGCCCGCAGGGTCTTTTCCTGGCGGGCGTTGAAGCCCATGTAGCCGTAGCCGTGGCAGAAGTCGGCGTCGATGCCGTACTTGGCGATTCGGCCCTTGATGATGTCGGCGCCCATGTCGCTGATCTCGAAGATCTGCCGCAGGCCGTCCTCGCCCACGTCGTGGCGGATCTTCTCCAGGTCGTGGCCGATGCCGGCCATGATCTGCCCGCCGTTGCGGCCGGTCCCGCCGAAGCCCAGGTAGCGGGCCTCCAGCACCACGATGTTGGTGATGCCCTTTTCCGCCAGCTCCAGGGCGGTGTTGATGCCGGAGAAACCTCCGCCGATTACGACGACGTCCGCTTCCAGGTCCTGCTGGAGGGTGGGGAAGCTGAGGTCGTACTTCTTGGTGGCCGTGTAGTAGGTGGGTGTCTCGATGTTGATCATGACTGCAGCCTGGACAGTGGGGGGACGGCTGGCGCCGAAGCGCACCTCTAAAAACTACCTGCGTTGTCATCGCGGCGTTAAAAACAGCCTCGTGCGCGAGTCCGATCAAAGTGCTCATTTACCGCACTTAAACTGCGCTTTTTCGCCTGTTTGACGCGCTGGTGCGCGCCCTTCGGGCCAGCCTTCGGCTGTTACTCCCGTTGGTCGTTGCGCCTTGCGCTGACTGCCTCGCCTACGTTTTTAGCGGCGCGCCGAGCGGCCCGTGCCTGACGACGGATATTAGGAGCCGCTGCGGGGGGTGGCGTCTTGTTTCTCAGTGCCGGGGTTCTTGTCCAGGTTTGACAAGTACCGGGCAACGCTCTGGGACGCGGCCTGGGCGCAGGCGCTGTCGATGGCTTCGGAGGCGCCGGAGACACCGATGGCGCCGATCACCCTGCCGTCATGCAGGAACGGCTCACCACCGCCGAACAGCGCCAGGTTCGGCTGCAGGGGTAGGCCCTGGCGCACACCGGGGGAGCAGGCGGCCAGGCGCTGGTCCCAGGCGCTGGTGGCGACGCCGAAGCCGGCGGCGGTGATGGCCTTGTGCAGGGCGATGTCGCGGCTAGGCTGGGGCGCGCCGTCCATGTGGGCGGTGTGGATCGGCAGGCCGGAGGCATCCACCACGGCGATGCTGACGCGCATGCCATGCTGTTCGGCGGCCTCCAGGGTGGCGTGCAGGGCCCGCATGGCGAGGGCGAGGCCGAGGTGGGTCTGCTGGTACAGCGGGGCGGGCATGACGGCGACTCCGGGCTGGGCGGTGCCCGATCATGAATAGGTTAACGAGTGGCGGCAATGCCCGGTCGTGCAGCCGGGCAGGGCGGCAGGCAGGGACAAGCGCCCGTGGCAGGCAGCGACATGACGGGCATCCCGTGCCCCGGCCTAATGGCACGTCCCGGCGCATCGCCGGTTGCCGCAAGGAGTCGCGCAATGAGAGTGCTGGCCGGCCTGTTGCTGGTGTGGGCCCTGGATGCCCGCGCCGACGAGGTGCTGCGGGTGCTGAACTGGAAGAACTACATCGAGCCCCAGGTGCTCGAGGCCTTCCAGCAGTCGACCGGTATCCGCGTCGACTACCGCACCATGACGGCGGCCGAAGAGCTGGATGCCGCCCTGGCCACCGGCGAGGCGTTCGACGTGGTGGTGCCGTCGCATTTCCAGCTCGCCCGGTTGCTCCGCGAGAAGCGCCTGCAGCCCCTGGATACCAGCGCCCTGAGCCATTACCGCCAGGTCGACCCTGGCCTGCTGGCGATGCTCGCGGGCATCGACGGCGCCAATCGCTACGCCGTGCCCTACCTCTGGGGCTCGGTGGGGCTGGTGATCAACCCGGGGCCGGCCGAAGCGGCCTACGGCGGCGCCCTGCCCAACAGCTGGAGCCTGCTGTTCGACGAGCGTCAGGCCGCCCGCCTGGCCACCTGTGGCATCGCCCTGCTGGACGCCCCGGAAGAGACGGCCTCGCTCTGGTTCAACTACCGTGGCCGCAGCCTCGCCCTGCAAGGCCCCCGGCAGATCGAGCGGGGCCTGCAGGCGCTGCCCGGCATCGCCCGGCAGGCCCGCTACCTGGACAACGAGGCCTACATCGCCGCCTTGGCGGAAGGCCGGCTGTGCCTGGCCATGGGCTGGGTGGGGCACGCCCTCACCGCATCGGCCCGCAACCCGGCGTTGCAGTACCGCATTCCCGACGAGGGCGCGATGGTCTTCATCGACAGCCTGGCCATCCCCGCCAACGCCCCGCGGCCCGACCTGGCGCTGCGCTTCATCGACTTCCTGCTGGAGCCCCGCAACGCCCTGGCCGATGCGCGCGCCAGCCAGTTCTACTCGCCGCTGCCGGCAGACTCCGCCGAGCAGGCCGAACTGGCCCGCGAACGCCCGATGCAGGTGCTCAAGGCCGAGGAGCGGCGCCGCCTCTACCTGCTCGAACGGCTGACGGCCGAGCAGAAGGCCGCCCTCGACAAGGTCTGGGCCCAGGTCAAGGCCGCCCGCGCGCCGTGACGCCTGAAGGCTTGATCGTTAAACTGTGAACAATTTTTCCGACCCACCAGACCCATGTCCAACACCCGCACATCCCTGACCCTCAGCCTGCTCCAGGCCCGCGAAGCAGCCATGCGCTTCTTCCGTCCGCAACTCAACCTCCACGGCCTCACCGAGCAGCAGTGGCGGGTGATCCGCATCCTGCGCCAGAACGGCGAGATGGAGAGCCACCGCCTCGCGCGGCTGGCCTGCATCCTCAAGCCGAGCATGAGTGGCGTGCTGCTGCGCCTGGAGCGCGACGGCATGGTGCGCCGACGCAAGCAGGAACAGGACCAGCGCCGCGTGCTGGTCAGCCTGGCGCCCAAGGGTGAGCAGTGCTTCGAGTCCATGAGCGTGGAGATGGAGCGCAACTACCAGCGCATCCAGGAACGCCTGGGGCCGGAGAAGCTCGCCGAGCTGCTGGCCCTGCTGCAGGAGCTCAAGGGCATCCGTCCCTGACCCTCGGCTGACCAAAGTAGGAGCGCGACCGGTACCAAGGTAGTAATCGGCTCGCCCGGGGGTACGCCTAGCATGGGCGCATCGGAAAATCCGCTCGAGGATCGGCCATGCGCGTGCTCAAGGCCCTGCTGCTGCCCCTGTTGCTGATCATCACCCTGATCGGCCTGGATCGGGTTCATGGCCCGCAGCCGCCCAGCGCCCAGCCGGAACGGGCGCGGCCATGAGCACGGCCCTGCGCATCCAGCTCTGGGTCAGCCTCTGCTTCGCCGCCGTGGCGCTGCTCTGCAGCCTGGTGCTGGTGCACCAGGGCGCCCAGTCCCTGGCCGAGGAACTGGCCACCGAGCGGGCCGCTGCCCATTACCTGCGCCAGGCCGCCGAGCAGGACCCGAACGTGCTCGACTCGGCCCTCGCCGCCGGGCTGCGGCACCTTCAGATCGTGCGCCTGCCGATGAATGCCCCGTCGCCCCTGACCCGCAGTGCCCCGGGCTGGCCCTTCCCACCGGCCGAGACGGTGGGCGACCCGCTGCCCCTGGCTGGCGGTGAACAGGCCTGGCTGCTGCTCGACCCCCGTGACGGCATCGACGAGGTACGCAACGGCGTGCTGCAGCTGCTGGTGCTGTTCGCCCTGGCCCTGGCGCTCAGCCTGGCCGCCATCCGCTGGGCCCTGGCCCGCGGGCTGCAGGCGCTGGAGGAGCTGCAGCAGGCCTTCGACGCGGTGGCGGAAGGGCGCCTGGATGTGCGCCTGGCGGGGCACCCGCTGGACGAGGCCCAGCGCCTGGTGGGGCACTTCAACGGCATGGTCGGCACCCTGGAGCGGGTGCGCGACGAAAACGCCGCGCTCACCCAGGCCCTGCTGGACCTGCAGGAGCACGAGCGCAAGCACTTGGCGATGGCCCTGCACGACGACATCGGCCAGTACCTGGTGGGCATCCGCGCACAGTTGCTGCTGCTGCGCTCGCTGTCCGGCCAGGCACCGGGCACCGTCACGGTGCTGCAGGACCTGGAGGGCAACTGCCAGCGCATGCAGGCCGCCTTCCGCGCGCTGGTGCGCGACCTCTACCCGACCGCCCTGGAACGCCTGGCCCTGGACGACGCCCTGCGCCTGCTCGCCGAGCAGTGGCAGCAGGCCCAGGGCATTCCCCTGCGCCTGCACCTCGGAGCGTCGCTGCCGACCCTCGCGCCGGGCGAGCGCGCGCACCTCTACCGCCTGCTGCAGGAGGCGCTGACCAACGTCGCCCGGCATGCCGGCGCCAGTGCCGTGAGCGTGCGCCTGGAGCGACGCGGGCAGCGGCTGTGCCTGCTGGTGGGGGACAACGGGCGGGGCGCCGAGCGCGCCCCGCAGCCCGGCATCGGGTTGCGCTCCATGTCCGAGCGCGCCCGCTGCCTCGGCGGCCGCCTGCGCCTGCGCACCCGCGCCGGCCGGGGTTGGCTGTTGCGGGTGAGCATGCCGCTGGACGGCCTGGAGGGCCCATGAAGATTCTGTTGGTGGATGACCACTCGGTGGTGCGCCAGGGCTACGCCAGCCTGCTCCGCGCCTTGCTGCCCGAGGTGCAGGTGAGCGAGGCGGCCAGCGGCGAGCAGGCCCTGCAGGCGGTGCAGGAGAGCATTCCCCACCTGGTGGTGATGGACTTCACCCTGCCGGGCATCAGCGGGCTGGAGACCACCCGCCGCCTGCGCCAGCGCCTGCCGCAGCTGCGGGTGCTGTTCTTCAGCATGCACGACGAGTTGCCCCTGGTTCGCCAGGCGCTGGAGGCCGGTGCCTCGGGCTACCTCACCAAGAACGCCTCGCCGGAGGTGCTGGTGGAGGCGGTGCGGCGCATCCTCGCCGGGCACGCCTACATCGAGCAGCCCCTGGCCACCCAGCTCGCCTGTCACCCCAGCCGGGAGGCGGGCGACCCGCGCCTGTCGGGCATGACCCAGCGCGAGCTGGAGATCTTCACCATGCTGGCGCGGGGCATGCCGGTACGGCGCATCGCCGAGCACCTGTGCATCAGCGGCAAGACGGTCTCCAACCACCTGACGATGGTGAAGAACAAGCTGCAGATCGGCTCGCAGGCGGAACTGGTGCACCTGGCGATCGATACGGGGGTGTTGAGGGTGGGGTGAGGGGCGCCACGGTTCGGAGGGGCTCGGCTGGTCGAGCGAGGCTGAGCTCGATGATCCGCCTGGTCCCGAGCCGGTGGCTACCGGCCCATGAAAAACGCCGCCCGGTTCAGGGCGGCGTTTTCAACGCTGGCGGCTCGTCTTACCAGAGCGGAATGACGTAGCTGACGATCAGGCGGTTCTCGTCCAGGTCGTTGCCGAAGTTGGTGGAGCGCACGGTGGCGTTGCGCCATTTCACGCCCAGGTTCTTCAGCGGGCCGTCCTGGAACACGTAGGCGATGTCGGTGTTGCGTTCCCATTCCTTGCCATCCGGCCGGCCGGCGCCCAGGTCGACGTTGTCGCCGGAGAGGTAGCGGGTCATGAAGGTCAGGCCGGGGATGCCCACGGAGGCGAAGTTGAAGTCGTAGCGGGCCTGCCAGGACTTCTCGTCCTTGTTGGCGAAGTCGCCGATCTGCACGAAGTTCACCAGGTACGGGTCGGTGCCGTTGATGTAGGCGTAGCCGGTGTCGCCGCTCATGCTCTGGTAGCCGAGGCCGAAGGCATGGCCGCCGAGGGCGTAGGTGAACATGGCGCCGAAGGCCTTGTTGTCCACGTTGCTGGTGCCTTCGTCGGTGGAGCGGGCGTAGCGGATGTCGCTCTTCAGCGACTGCTTGTCACCCAGCGGCAGCGTGTGCACCAGGGTGAAGATGTGCTGTTTGTAGAGGTCGTCGAGGTTGCCGTAGTTGTAGCCGGTGGTGAGGTTGTCGTTCCACTTGTAGGTGGCCCCGCCGAAGTTGAACGCATCGCTGGTGGTGCCGCTGCGGAAGGTGATGCCGCGCGCGCCGCCGCTGGTGATGGTCATGTCCTCGTAGTCGGAGGAGTCGCGCTGGTTCACCTGGGTCAGGCGGCCGGCGTCGAGGGTCAGGCCGTCGATCTCCAGGGAGTTGAGGTGGCCGCCCTTGAAGGTCTGCGGCAGCAGGCGCGAGTCGTTGTACTGCACGCTGGGCAGCTTGGGCATCAGGGTGCCGACCTTGAGCACGCTCTTGGAGGCGCGCAGCTTCGCGGTCACGCCGAGTTCGCCGTATTCGTCCTGGGCGCGCTTGCTCTCGCGGTCGCGCTTGAGCAGGCCGGTGCCGCTGCGGTCCGGGCTGGAATCGAGCTTGACCCCCAGCAGGCCGATGGCGTCGACGCCGACGCCGATGGTGCCTTCGGTAAACCCGGACTCGTAGCGCAGCAGGAACCCCTGGGCCCATTCCTCGGCCTTGCTCTGTGCGGCGCCTTCCTGGCGGAAGTCACGGTTGAAGTAGAAGTTGCGCAGCTCGACGCTGGCCTTGCTGTCTTTCAGGAAGTCGGCCTGGGCGAGGCCGGGCAGGGTGAGGCCGGTGCCGAGAGCCGCCAGGGTGATGGCGGACGCGAGCGAGGTCTTGCTCATTGTTCTTGTCTCCTCGTTGGGGTTGCAGGGCGGTTGGGGCCGCCCTGTTACAACGCGGAAAAATTAAGCACCCGGTAACAATTTCGTCACCTTAGACATTGGTCGCGCACTTATTGGGTCCACTGCGGGTAGTAACCAATACGGTCCTGCACGGCGGCGTCGTGGGCTGGCACCACGGTCAGCGCGGGGTCGGCCTGGATCAGGTCGTGCACCCGCTGGAGCTGGGCCCGCGTGCCTTCGCGGTCGTTGTCGACCATCCGCCGGCTGACCCAGAACTTCTCGTTCGGGCCGGTGAAGCCTTCCAGGCGCCAGCTGGTGTCGCCGGTGAAGAAGAAGCGCCGTCCGTCGGCCAGTGTCAGGAACGCCCCCACCGAGCCCGGTGTATGCCCGGTCAGCGGCACCAGCACCACGCTGCCATCGCCGAACAGGTCGAGGCTCTCGTCGAAGCCCATGTAGGGCGTCGGCTCGAACTCGAAAGGCTGCCAGCGCACGCCATGGGTGAACTGGCTGGGCAGCACGGCGGGCGGGGTGGCGATGTGGCTGAAGTCGATCTCCGCCCAGGGCGCCCACACCGGCACCTCGGGGAAGTCGGCCAGGGCCGAGGCATGGTCCCAGTGCGCGTGGGTGAGCAGGATGCGGTCGACGCGGATGCCGTCCCGGTCCAGCTGGTCGCGGGCGGGCGTCACCGCCTGGTACTTGAACAGCGGCTTGTCCCACCAGGGCATGTCCTTCTCGAACTGCGCGTCCACCTGGCGGCCGAGGCCGGTGTCCAGCAGCAGGGTGGCGGCGTGGTGCTGGATGAGCACGGCGGTGTGGTTGACCGGGACGGTCCGGGTCCACTGGCCGCCCTCCACGGTGAAGGCGTCGAGGGTTTCCGCGCCGGAGGTCTTCACCAGGGCGAAGCGCAGGCCGTCGGCCTGGGCGAAGGCGGTGACGAGCAGCAGGGTCAACAGCAGGGCGAAGCGGGGCATGGTGCGGCGTCCTTGGCAGGGGAGGGGGTGGGCGATCAGCCCGGCAGGCGGGGCGTGTCGATGAAGCCCGGCAGAGCGCGGATGCGCGCCAGCCAGTCGCCCAGGTGGGGATGGGGCGCCAGGTCGAGCCCGCCTTCGCCGGCCATCGCCAGGTAGGGGAAGGCCGCCACGTCGGCCACGCTCGGGGTCTCGCCTTCGGCCAGCCAGCGGTGCCGGGCGAGGTGGGCATCCACCAGGGCCAGCACCTGCTCGCCACGGGCCTGGGCGGCGGCCAGGTCGCCGGGGCGCTTGAACAGCTTGAGCACCCGCGCCTGGGCCGGGCCGTGGTGGATCTCGTTGGCGGTGAAGCTCAGCCAGCTTGTGACCCGCGCCAGGGCCAGGGGCTCCAGCGGCAGCCAGGCGGGTGCATAGCGGCTGGCCAGGTAGACGAGGATGGCCTGGGAGTCGCCGATGGCCTGGCCGTCATCCTCCAGCAGCGGCACCTGGCCGCGCGGGTTGAGGGCGAGGAATGCCGGCTGCTTCTGCGCGCCGGCCGGCAGGTTGACGAAGACGGTCTCCGCCTCCTGGCCGATCAGCCCGAGGAACAGGCGCACCTTGTAGCAGTTGCCGGAGAGGGGGAAGTCGTGGAGGCGCATGGCAGGTCATCCGTGTGGTGGGGTGGGGTGAAAAATAATAGACAGACCTGTCTGTTTATTTCAATCTTCTTTTCGCCACACCGCGAACCACGCGGTTTGAGCCGCTGCCGGGGGATGCGCATAATGCGCCGTCCAGGAGATTCCAATGGCTTCCAGCAAACGCGACCAGCTCATCGATACCGCCCTTACGCTGTTCTACCGCGACGGGTTCCATGCCACCGGCATCGACCGCATCCTGGCCGAATCCGGCGTGGCGAAGATGACTCTCTACAAGCACTTCAAGTCCAAGGACGAGCTGATCGAGGCCGCCCTGCAGAAGCGCATGGAAGCCCCCCGCGAGCGCATGGCCTGGGCGCTGGAGCACTTGCCGCCGCGCACGGCGATCCTGGCGGTGTTCGAGGGGCTGCACGGCCTGCTGCACGAGACCGAGTACCACGGCTGTGCCTTCGTCAACGCCGCCGCGGAGTTCCATGACCGCGACCACCCCATCCACCGCGTCGCCGCCTCCCACAAGAGCCATACCGAGGCGCATTTCCGCGCGGCGCTGGAGCGCCTGGAGGTGGCCGAGCCGGCGCGCCTGGCGCGCCAGCTGCAGTACCTGCTGGAGGGGGCCATCACCATGGCGCACATCCAGGGGCCGGGTGACCAGGCGCTGGAGGCCGGCGCCGCTGCCGAGGTGCTGCTGTGCGCCGCCGGGGTGCCCGACCCGCAGGCATGAATGCAGCCGACCGTCCATCGGTTGCCCCCTAAATAGTCCTCAAGGTTTTTCTGTAGTCGCCGTCAAAAAATTCTGTACATCCGCTCAGACGGGGCTGCCACCATGAACTCGCTCGATTCCCTGGCTTCGGCCACCAGCCGCCCGAACTACCTGACCCGTAGCGACAGCGCCAACCGCAACGCCACCAACGCTCAGAACGTCCTGGCCAACCGTGTCGCCCAGCGACTCGGCGTCGACCCCGCGACCCTCGCCGGCAAGACCCAGGACGACTACACCCCCGACAAGGTTGCCGGGCGCATCCTCGATTTCGTCGGCGGCCGCATCCAGGCCGAAGCGGCCAATGGCGCCGACCCCGAGAAGCTGCAGAAGATGCTCGACCAGGCCCGCCAGGGCGTGGAGAAGGGCTTCGCCGAAGCCAAGAAGATCCTCCAGGGCATGGGTGTGCTGGGCGGCAAGATCGCCAGCGACATCGAAGACACCTTCCAGCGCGTGCAGGATGGCCTGGCCAGGATCGGCAGCACCTATGGCCTGGGTAACGCCCCGGCTGGCGACACCTCCAGCGTCTCCCGCACGGCGGTCAGCGCCAGCACCAGCACTCTGGTAGCCCGCTCCAGCACCTTCGACATGGAGGTGACCACCCGCGAAGGCGACAAGCTGAAGATCTCCATCGCTCAGGCCTCGGCCAACTGGTCCAGCACCTCGGCCAGCGCCAGCAGCACCCGCACCTCGGGCAATGGCGGCACCTCCACCAGCACCAGTGCCCAGGTCAGCGCCTCCAGCGGCAGCCTGCAGATCGGTGGCTGGTCGGTGCAGATCGAAGGCAACCTCAACGACGACGAGAAGGCCGCACTCACCGACCTGCTCGGCCAGGTGCAGGACATCTCCAGCAAGTTCTACTCGGGCGACCTGTCCGGCGCCTTCGACCGCGCCCTGGCCCTGAACATGAACGGCGACCAGCTCGCCTCCATGTCCCTCAACCTGTCCCAGACCACCTACGCCCAGGCCACCAGCACCTATGGCGCGGTGTCGGAGGAGGGCGGCCAGCCCGCCAGCGCGGTGAACACCTCCCTGCGCGACTACGCCCGTGGCCTGCTGGATGCGATGAAGAGTGCGGCGGCCTTCAGCGACGACGCCAAGGGCACCCTGCAGCAACTGCTCGACGGCGGCTTCTCCCTCAACCAGAACCTCAGCGAAGGCCAGCTGGAGAAGGCCAAATCCCTCAACAGCCGCCTGCTGGAAGGCTTGGCGCCGCTGCTGCAGGGCACTGCCAGCACCCCGGCCGAGAAGGGCGCGGTCGACGCCAGCGCGCCCAAGGCCAGTTGATGCCTGGCGGGGGTTGGCGCCGTGCCAGCCCCCGTCTGTCCCGCCCGGCAGAAGGGCCGGGAGGCCGTGATAAACTGCGCGCCCTTCCCCTTGCGCGAGCCCCGCGATGCTTCCTGAATGCAGCCTGTTCGGCACCCTCGGATGCCACCTGTGCGAAGTGGCCGAGAACGTGCTCATGCCCTTCGTCGAGCACGGCCTGCTGGTGGAGGTGCTGGACATCACCGACCAGCCCCAGTGGGTGGATGCCTACGCCCTGCGCATTCCCGTCCTGCGTCGCAACGACACCGGTGCCGAGCTGAACTGGCCGTTCGACGCGGCCCAGGTCGCCGCCTTCCTCGAACCCTGACCGTCGGTCGGGCGGATGGCTGCCCGGCGTCCCGCGTTTCATCCCGTCGCGAGGCCCTGAATCGGGGCTTACGCTGATCAATCCGTTTGCAGCGGAACGGATTGTCGCGCAAACGCAACAGTGACTGTCTTGCCAAATGTGTCTTCAGGCGTAACATCGCCGCATCGATAGCTGCCTAGGCAGATATTAGGAAATGAAGCACTACAGCCCCTCCGATTACCCCTTCAATGGCTCCATCGGCCAGTACCTCGGTCGCTCGGCGCTGCTCAAGGACCGCCTGCTGGACCTCCACCTGGCCCCGCTGGACATCACCGCCGCGCAGTTCAAGGTACTGGTGTTCATCTTCATGGGGCGCGCCAGCACCCCGGCCGATCTGTGCCGCCAACTGGCCGTGGACAGCGGCTCCATGACCCGCATGCTCGACCGCCTGGAGAAGAAGGGCCTGCTGCTGCGCCAGCGCTGCGAAGAGGACCGCCGCAGCGTGCGCCTGCACCTCAGCGAGCAGGGCCTGGCCCTGAGCCGGGAGACCCCGCGCATCGTCGCTGACGCCATGAACGAGCTGACCAGCCCGTTGACCGCCGAGGAGCTCGGCACCCTGCTCGGGCTGCTGGGCAAGATCCTCCAGGGGCGCGACCCCTTCCTCTCTGCCGGAGACCCGAACCATGAATGACCGCCGTCCCGCCCTGCGCCTGGGGCTGGTGCTCGGTGCCAGCCTGGCCCTGGGCGCCTGCGCCAGCTACAGCGGCCTGGAGCCCGCCGGCCAGCGCCTCGACCCGGCCGGCCTGGCCGCTGGGGACAGCCTCGCCGGCCACGCCGTGGGGCCCGCCGCCTGGCCGCGCCAGGACTGGTGGACCCGACTGGGTGACGCCCAGCTCGACGGGCTGATCGGCGAAGCCCTGGCCGGCTCGCCCGACCTGGCGGCCGCTGCGGCCCGCACCCGCAAGGCCCTGGCCGATGCCCAGGTGCGCGATGCCGATCGCCAGCCCGGCGTCAACGCCAGTGCCGGCTACTCCGGCGCCAGCGCCCCGGAAAGCGTGGTGCCGGCGCCTATCGGCGGGCACTACGCCGGCATCAAGTACCTGTCCCTCAGCTTCAACTACGACCTCGACCTCTGGGGCGGCCGGCGCGCCGCCTGGGAAGCGGCCCTGGGCAAGGCCCGCGCCGCCGAGGTGGACCAGCAGGCCGCGCGCTTGACGCTGTCCGCCGACATCGCCCGGGCCTACAACCAGCTGGCCTATGCCTTCGTCGCGCGGGACCTGGCTGCCGAGGAGGTGAAGCGCGCCGAGCAGCTCTACACCCTCAGCCGCCAGCGCATGGCCGCCGGCCTGGACAGCAAGGTGCAGCTGCAACAGAGCGAATCCCAGCGCGCCACCGCCCGCCAGCAACTGCTGGCCGCCGAGCAGCAGATCGACAGTGATCGCACCACCCTGGCGGTACTGCTCGGCCAGGGGCCGGATCGCGGCCGCGCCATCCAGCGTCCGCAGGTGCTGCAGCCTGCGGCCCTGGCGCTGCCCTCGGAACTGCCGGCCGAGTTGCTGGGCCGTCGCCCTGATGTGGTCGCCGCGCGCTGGCGGGTGGAAGCCGCCAGCCGGGGCATCGACTCGGCGAAGACCGGCTTCTACCCCAACCTCAACCTCAGCGCCATGCTCGGCCTCGCCGCCCTGGGCGGGGATGGCCTGTTCAAGGGCGACAGCCGCTTCTACCAGATGGCCCCGGCGCTGTCCCTGCCGGTGTTCGACGGCGGCCGCCTGCGCGCCGAGCTCGACGGCGTCGACGCCGACTACGACCTGGCGGTGGCCCAGTACAACAAGGCCCTGGTGGGCGCCCTGGGGGATGTCAGCGAAGACCTCAGCCAGCTCGACTCCCTGGCCCGGCAGATCGAGGCCCAGCGCGAGGCCCGCGACATCGCCCGCTCCAACTACGACCTGGCCATGCGCCGCTACGGCGAAGGCATCGGCAACTACCTCGACGCCCTCAGCGTCGAGCAGCAGCTGCTGGTCGCCGAGCGCCAGCTGGCCAGCCTGGACGCCCAGCGCATCGACGCCTCCGTGCGCCTGGTGCAGGCCCTGGGCGGCGGCTTCCAACCCGACAGCACCCCGCTGGCCCAGGCAGGCCAGCCGACTGCCACCGAATGAACGAGGCACCGACCATGAGCACCGAAACCCAAGACACCCCCGAACAGGGCAACCCCCGCCGCAAACGCCTGCTGCTGGGCCTGCTGGCCGTGATCGTCATCGGCGGCGGCGCCAGCTTCGCCTGGCAGCAGCTGGTCGGCCAGTGGAGCGAAGGCACCGACGACGCCTACATCGGCGGCAACGTGGTGCAGATCACCCCGCAGACGGTGGGCACCGTCACACGCATCGGCGCCGACGACGGCGACCTGGTGCAGGAGGGCCAGGAGCTGGTGAGCTTCGACCCGGCCGACGCCGAAGTGGGCCTGCAGCGCGCCGAGGCCAACCTGGCCCACACCGTGCGCCAGGTGCGTGGCCTCTACAACAGCGTGGACGGCTACCGCGCCGAGGTGGCCGCCCGCGAGGTGGCGATGGAGAAGGCCCGCGCCGACTTCGCCCGCCGTCGCAACCTGGCCAAGGACGGGGCCATTTCCCAGGAGGAGCTGGCTCATGCCCGTGACGCCCTGGAGTCGGCCCGCAGCGCCCTGACCAGCGCCCAGCAGCAGCTCAAGTCCAGCAGCGCGCTGGTGGACGACACCGTGATCGCCTCCCACCCCGAGGTGAAGGCCGCCGCCGCGCAACTGCGCCAGGCCTACCTGGAGAAGGCCCGCACCACCCTGGTGGCGCCGGTCACCGGCTACGTCGCCAAGCGCACCGTGCAGCTCGGCCAGCGTGTGCAGCCGGGCACCGCACTGATGGCGGTGATCCCCCTGGACCAGGTGTGGATCGACGCCAACTTCAAGGAAACCCAGCTGAAGAAGATGCGCATCGGCCAGCCGGTGGAGATCGAGTCCGACCTCTACGGCGGCGACGTGAAGTACAGCGGCACCGTGGACAGCCTCGGCGTCGGCACCGGCAGCGCCTTCTCCCTGCTGCCGGCGCAGAACGCCACCGGCAACTGGATCAAGATCGTCCAGCGGGTGCCGGTGCGCATCCGCATCAACGCCGACCAGCTCAAGGAGCACCCGCTGCGCATCGGTCTGTCGATGAACGTCAAGGTCGACCTGCACGACCAGAGCGGCCCGGCCCTGGCCCAGCAGCCGCCCAAGCAGGCGCTGTTCGCCACCGACGTGTACCAGCGCCAGCTGGCCGAGGCCGACCACATGATCGAGCAGCTGATCCACGCCAACGGCCCGGATGCCGCCCGCCGCACCGCCCTGCGCTGAGGCCGCGACCATGAGCGAGAACGCCGCCGCCAGCTTCACCCCGCCGAACCTGGTCCTGGCCACGGTGGGCCTGTCCCTGGCCACCTTCATGCAGGTGCTGGACACCACCATCGCCAACGTCGCCCTGCCCACCATCGCCGGCAACCTGGGGGTGAGTTCGGAGCAGGGCACCTGGGTCATCACCTCCTTTGCGGTGAGCAACGCCATCGCCCTCCCGCTCACCGGCTGGATGAGCCGGCGGGTGGGGGAGGTGCGCCTGTTCATCGCCGCCGCGCTGCTGTTCGTGCTGGCGTCGTTCCTCTGCGGGGTGGCCCAGTCGATGAACAGCCTGGTGGCCTTCCGCGCCCTGCAGGGCTTCGTCGCCGGGCCGCTGTACCCCATCACCCAGACCCTGCTGCTGTCCATCTACCCGCCGGCCAAGCGCGGCATGGCCCTGGCGCTATTGGCGATGGTCACGGTGGTGGCGCCCATCGCCGGACCGATCCTCGGCGGCTGGATCACCGATGACTTCAGCTGGCCGTGGATCTTCTTCATCAACCTGCCCATCGGCCTGTTCGCTGCCTTCGTGGTGTACCAGCAGCTGCGCAAGCGGCCGGTGGCCCTCAAGCGCGAGCCCATGGACTGGGTCGGCCTGGCGACCCTGGTGATCGGCGTCGGCGCGTTGCAGATCGTGCTGGACAAGGGCAACGACCTGGACTGGTTCGAGTCGAGCTTCATCATCACCGGCAGCGTGATCGCCGCCATCGCCCTGGCCGTGTTCGTCATCTGGGAGTTCACCGACCGCCACCCCATCGTCAACCTGCGGCTGTTCCGCCACCGCAACTTCAGCGCCGGCACCCTGGCGCTGGTGGGCGGCTACGCGGCGTTCTTCGGCATCAACCTGCTGCTGCCGCAGTGGCTGCAGACCCAGCTCGGCTACACCGCCACCTGGGCCGGCCTGGCGGCGGCCCCCATCGGCCTGCTGCCGGTGATCATGTCGCCCTTCGTCGGGCGCTACGCGCAGAACTTCGACCTGCGGGTGCTGGCCAGCCTGGCGTTCTTCGCCATCGGCGCCAGCTGCTTCATGCGCGCGTCCTTCACCACCGAGGTGGACTACACCCACATCGCTCTGGTGCAGCTGTTCATGGGCTTCGGCGTGGCGCTGTTCTTCATGCCCATCCTCAGCATCCTGCTGTCGGACCTGCCCCAGCACGAGATCGCCGACGGCTCGGGCCTGGCCACCTTCCTGCGGACCCTGGGCGGCAGCTTCGCGGCGTCCCTCACCACCTGGATCTGGATACGCCGGGCCGACCAGCACCATGCGTACCTCACCGAGCACATCAGCATCTACGAGCCGGGCACCCGGCAGATGCTGGAGCAGATGGGCGGGGTCACCCAGCAGAACGCGGCGGCGCTGGACCGCATCGTCACCGGGCAGGCCTACATGATGTCGACCATCGACTACTTCACCATGATCGGCTGGGTCTGCATGGGCCTGATCCTGCTGATCTGGCTGGCCAAGCCGCCCTTCGGCGCCAAGGCGGGGGCGGCGGCAAACGCCCACTGAAGTACGGCCTCGCCTGGGCCTTTCAGCGGCGGTTCCACGGCCTGTTTCGACGGTCCGTGGGATTCCTTTTTTCGCTGTGTGGTTTTGTATATAGCGACTGGTGTAGAGTCTCCACCCGCTCACCGCTTCGCCCTTCCCGCACAAGAACAAAGGAGTGCTTCCCATGCTTCAGCTGTCCCGCGTGTTCGTCGCCCTGGCCGCCAGTGCCGCCGCCCACCTGGCCCTGGCCCAGGATGTCCAGGTGGCCGTCGCCGCCAACTTCACCGCGCCGATCCAGGCCATCGCCAAGGACTTCGAGCAGGACACCGGCCACAAGCTGGTGATCGCCACCGGTGCCACCGGCCAGTTCTACGCGCAGATCCAGAACGGCGCGCCGTTCGAGGTGTTCCTCTCCGCCGACGACAGCACCCCGGCCAAGCTGGAGCAGGAGGGTGCCACCGTGCCCGGCTCGCGCTTCACCTACGCCATCGGCACCCTGGCCCTGTGGTCGGCCAAGCCCGGCTACGTGGACGCCCAGGGCGAGGTGCTGAAGAAGAACGACTACCAGCACCTCTCCATCGCCAACCCCAAGGCCGCCCCCTACGGCCTGGCCGCCACCCAGCTGCTGGAGAAGCTGGGCCTGACCGCCCAGGTCAAGGGCAAGCTGGTGGAAGGCCAGAACATCACCCAGGCCCACCAGTTCATCGCCACCGGCAATGCCGAGCTGGGCTTCGTGGCGTTGTCGCAGATCTACAAGGATGGCAAGGTGACCGGCGGCTCCGCCTGGATCGTCCCGGCGGCCCTGCACGACCCGATCAAGCAGGACGCGGTGATCCTCGCCAAGGGCAAGGACAACCCCGCCGCCCAGGCCTTGGTGGACTACCTCAAGGGCGAGAAGGCGGCCACGGTGATCAAGTCCTTCGGCTACCAGATCGAGAAACCCTGACGCGGCGGCCGCCCGCTGCGTGCCCTGATTCAAGGAACCCTGCATGCCCCTGAGCGGTGACGACTGGGCGGCCATCCGGCTGACCCTGGAACTGGCGACCCTGACCACGGCCCTGCTGTTGGTGCTGGGCACGCCCATCGCCTGGTGGCTGTCGCAGACCGACTCCTGGCTCAAGGGCCCGGTGGGCGCGGTGGTGGCGCTGCCGCTGGTGCTGCCGCCCACGGTCATCGGCTTCTACCTGCTGGTGAGCATGGGGCCCCACGGTTTCGTCGGGCAGTTCACCCAGGCCCTGGGGCTCGGCACCCTGCCGTTCACCTTCGCCGGGCTGGTGGTGGGCTCGGTGTTCTACTCGATGCCCTTCGTGGTGCAGCCGCTGCAGAACGCCTTCGACGCCATCGGCCCGCGCCCGCTGGAGGTGGCCGCCACCCTGCGGGCCGGCCCCTGGGACACTTTCTTCCATGTGGTGCTGCCGCTGGCCCGGCCCGGCTTCATCACCGCGTCCATCCTCGGCTTCGCCCACACGGTGGGGGAGTTCGGCGTGGTGCTGATGATCGGCGGCAACATCCCGGAGAAGACCCGCGTGGTGTCGGTGCAGATCTTCGACCACGTCGAGGCCATGGAATACGCCCAGGCCCACTGGCTGGCGGGCGGCATGGTGGTGTTCTCCTTCCTCATCCTGCTGGCGCTGTATTCCAGCCGCCGGCTCAAGCCGGGCTGGAGCTGAGATGAGCACCGACGACTGCATCCGTGCCCGGCTGCGCCTGGCCTGGCCGGGCTTCGAGCTGGACACCGACCTGGACCTGCCGGGGCGCGGGGTGACCGCGCTGTTCGGCCATTCCGGCTCCGGCAAGACCAGCGTGCTGCGCTGCCTGGCCGGGCTGGAGCGGGCCGAGGGCCGCGTGGAGGTCAACGGCGAGGTCTGGCAGGACAGCGCCCGTGGCCTGTTCGTGCCCACCCATCGGCGCGCCCTGGGCTACGTGTTCCAGGAGGCGAGCCTGTTCGAGCACCTGTCGGTGCGGCGCAACCTGGCGTTCGGCGAACGGCGCATCCCGGCGGCCCAGCGCCGCGTGCCTTTCGACCAGGCGGTGGCGCTGCTGGGCATCGAGCACCTGCTGGAGCGCATGCCGGTGCGGCTGTCCGGCGGCGAGCGGCAGCGCGTGGGCATGGCCCGGGCGCTGCTCACCAGCCCCCGGCTGCTGCTGATGGACGAACCCCTGGCGGCCCTGGACGGCAAGCGCAAGGCGGAGATCCTGCCGTACCTGGAACGCCTGCACGACGAGCTGGACATCCCCGTGCTCTACGTCAGCCATTCCCCGGAAGAGGTGGCGCGCCTGGCGGATCACTTAGTGCTGCTGGAGGCCGGCCGCGTGCTGGCCAGCGGTCCCCTGGGCGAGACCCTGGCACGGCTGGACCTGCCCACGGCCCTGGACGCCCTGGAC
>NZ_JYFT01000010.1:0-35009 GCF_000931385.1 Pseudomonas sp. FeS53a | reverse complement strand
AGGTGGAGCCGGAGCCCGAGCCGTTGCCGAAGCTGGCCGAAGCGCCCAAGCCGACCATCGCCATCGCGCCGAAGCCCAAACCCAAGCCGAAACCGCCGAAGCCCAAGCCCCCGGAGCCCAAGCCCGAGCAGAAGCCCCAGGAGCAGGAGTCGCCCAAGGAGCAGGTGGCCGCGCCCACGCCGCCGGCACCGCCCAGCGACGCCAAGCCCGCCGCCCAGCAGGAGAGCATGGCCAGCGCCATGACCCAGGCCCGCGAGACCTGGCAGAGCAAGCTGCTGGCGCACCTGGCCAAGTACAAGCGCTACCCCGAGGACGCCCGCCGTCGCAACATCGAAGGGGTCAACCGCCTGAGCTTCACGGTGGACGCCGAAGGCAAGGTCCTGGCCTACACCCTCACCGGCAAGTCCGGCAGCGCCTCGCTGGACCGCGCCACCCTGGAAATGATCCGCCGCGCCCAGCCGCTGCCCCCGCCGCCGCCGGAGATCCTGGTCAACGGCGCGCGGGAAGTAACGGCCCCCTTCGTCTACTCCCTGCGCAAGGATCGCCGCTGAGCGACCGCCGCCCCGCCCGGGGCGGCACAGCGGTTGGTTCCATTGACTGCAGCCGCTATGCTTGCGCCTCTTCAATGGAAAATCGCTATGACCCTCACCGAACTGCGCTACATCGTCACCCTCGCCCAGGAACAGCATTTCGGGCGTGCCGCCGAACGTTGCCACGTGAGCCAGCCGACCCTCTCCGTCGGGGTGAAGAAGCTCGAGGACGAACTGGGCGTACTGATCTTCGAGCGCAGCAAGAGCGCCGTGCGCCTGACGCCGGTCGGTGAGGGCATCGTCACCCAGGCCCAGAAGGTCCTCGAACAGGCCCAGGGCATCCGCGAGCTGGCCCAGGCCGGCAAGAACCAGCTGGCCGCCCCGCTCAAACTCGGCGCCATCTACACCGTCGGCCCCTACCTGTTCCCGCACCTGATTCCCCAGCTGCACCGGGTCGCCCCGCAGATGCCGCTGTACATCGAAGAGAACTTCACCCACGTCCTGCGCGACAAGCTGCGCACCGGCGAGTTGGACGCGATCATCATCGCCCTGCCGTTCGCCGAGGCCGACGTGCTGACCAAGCCGCTCTACGACGAGCCCTTCTACGTGCTGCTGCCCGCCGACCACCCCTGGACGGCGAAGAAGACCATCGACAGCGAGCTGCTCAACGACAAGAGCCTGCTGCTGCTCGGCGAGGGCCACTGCTTCCGCGACCAGGTGCTGGAAGCCTGCCCGACCCTGCGCAAGGGCAGCGAGGAAACCGCCCGCCACACCACCGTGGAATCCAGCTCCCTGGAAACCATCCGCCACATGGTCGCCTCCGGCCTGGGCGTCTCGATCCTGCCGTTCTCCGCCGTCGACAGCCACCACTACGCCCCCGGCGTCATCGAGGTCCGCCCGCTGACCCCGCCGGTGCCGTTCCGCACCGTGGCCATCGCCTGGCGCGCCAGCTTCCCGCGCCCCCGCGCCATCGAAGTGCTGGCCGACTCCATCCGCCTCTGCTCGGTCGCCCGCCCCCAGGCTGAAGGCGAACCCAGCGCCACATGACCGAACTGGCACAGGTCCCGGTCACCGCGCTCAAGGGGGTGGGCGAGGCGCTGGCCGAAAAGCTCGCCCGAGTCGGCCTGGAGAACCTCCAGGACATCCTCTTCCACCTGCCGCTGCGCTACCAGGACCGCACCCGCGTGGTGCCCATCGGCGCCCTGCGCCCCGGCCAGGATGCCGTGATCGAAGGCCAGGTGACCGGCGCCGACGTGGTCATGGGCAAGCGCCGCAGCCTGCTGGTGCGCCTGCATGACGGCAGCGGCTCGCTGAGCCTGCGCTTCTACCACTTCAGCAACGCCCAGCGGGACGGCCTCAAGCGTGGCACCCAGCTGCGCTGCTACGGCGAGGTCCGCCCCGGTGCCTCCGGCCTGGAGATCTACCACCCCGAGTACCGCGCCCTGAACGGCGACGAGCCGCCGCCGGTGGAGCAGACCCTCACGCCCATCTACCCGACCACCGAAGGGCTGACCCAGCAACGCCTGCGCAACCTCAGCCAGCTCGCCCTGGCACGCCTCGGCCCCCACAGCCTGCCCGACTGGCTGCCGGACGAACTGGCCCGCGACTACCGCCTCGGCCCGCTGGACGAAGCCATCCGCTACCTGCACCGGCCGCCGCCGGATGCCGACCTCGAAGAGCTCGCCGAAGGCCGCCACTGGGCCCAGCACCGCCTCGCCTTCGAGGAACTGCTCACCCACCAGCTGTCCCTGCAACGCCTGCGCGAACAGCAACGGGCCCAGGCCGCACCGCAGTTGCCCCCGGCCAAGGACCTGCCCCGTCGCTACCTGGCCAACCTGGGCTTCCAGCCCACCGGTGCCCAGCAACGCGTCGCCGCCGAGATCGCCTACGACCTCGCCCAGCCCGAGCCCATGCTGCGCCTGGTGCAGGGCGACGTCGGCGCCGGCAAGACCGTGGTCGCCGCCCTGGCCGCCCTGCAGGCCCTGGAGGCCGGCTACCAGGTGGCGCTGATGGCCCCCACCGAGATCCTCGCCGAGCAGCACTACCTCAACTTCAGCAAATGGCTGGAACCGCTGGGCATCGAAGTCGCCTGGCTCGCCGGCAAGCTCAAGGGCAAGGCCCGTGCCGCCGCCCTCGAACGCATCGCTGCCGGCGCCCCGATGGTGGTCGGCACCCACGCCCTGTTCCAGGACGAAGTGACCTACCGCCGCCTGGCCCTGGTGATCATCGACGAACAGCACCGCTTCGGCGTGCAGCAGCGCCTGGCCCTGCGCCGCAAGGGCATCGACGGCCGCCTCAGCCCGCACCAGCTGATCATGACCGCCACCCCCATCCCGCGGACCCTGGCCATGAGCGCCTACGCCGACCTGGACACCTCCATCCTCGACGAACTGCCCCCCGGGCGGACGCCGGTGAACACCGTGCTGGTGGCCGACAACCGCCGCGAGGAAGTCATCGAACGCGTACGCGCCGCCTGCCATGAAGGGCGCCAGGCCTACTGGGTCTGCACCCTGATCGAGGAGTCCGAGGAGCTGACCTGCCAGGCCGCCGAGACCACCTACGAAGAACTCTCCCTGGCCCTCGGCGACCTGCGCGTCGGCCTGATCCACGGGCGCATGAAAGCCCCCGAGAAGGCCGCCGTGATGGACGCCTTCAAGCGCGGCGAACTGCAGCTGCTGGTGGCCACCACCGTGATCGAGGTGGGCGTCGACGTGCCCAACGCCAGCCTGATGATCATCGAGAACCCCGAGCGCCTCGGTCTGGCCCAGCTGCACCAGCTGCGCGGGCGCGTCGGTCGGGGCAGCGCCGCCAGCCACTGCGTGCTGCTCTACCACCCGCCGCTGTCCCAGCTGGGCCGCGAGCGCCTGGGCATCATGCGCGAGACCTGCGACGGCTTCGTCATCGCCGAGAAGGACCTGGAACTGCGCGGCCCCGGCGAGATGCTCGGCACCCGCCAGACCGGCCTGCTGCAGTTCAAGGTGGCCGACCTGATGCGCGATGCCGACCTGCTGCCGGCCGTGCGCGACGCCGCCCAGGCCCTGATGGAACGCTGGCCGCAGCATGTGAGTCCGTTGTTGGAGCGCTGGCTGAGACACGGCCAGCAATACGGGCAAGTGTGATCCAGCGCACAGTGCGCCGGTCGCCTGACCCATCAGTCCTGATGGCTGCTCGTTATACTCCGGGCAGTCGCTTTGAAGCCGGATAACGCCATGACCGAAGTCGCATTCGCCCCGGACCAGGAACCCCACGCACCCGACGTGATCCTGCAACTGCTGGACAAGCTGGGCATCGCCAGCCAGGTCCGCGCCGACACGCCCGACCTGCCGGCCGAGCGCCGGGTCCAGGCGGTGCTGCTGGAGGATGCCGTCGGCGCCCTGCTGGTGCTCTACCCGCGCAGCCAACTGCTGGACCTGAACCGCCTCGCCGAGCTCACCGGCCGCAAGCTGGTCACCATCAAGCCCGAGCGCTTCGAGCGCATGCTCGGCAAGCACGACCTGAACACCCTGCCGGCCCTGCCGCCGCTGACCAGCTCGCCGTGCCTGTACGACGAGCGCCTGCTGCAGGAGCCCTCGCTGCTGATCGACTCCGGGCACACCGGCCTGGTGCTGGAGATCCCCACCGAGCAGTACCGCCAGTTGCTCAGCAAGGCCAGCGCCGCCCGCTTCGGCGAGCCGCTGGAGGGCATCCGCCTGAACCTCGACCGCCCGGACGACGACCGCGCCGAGATCAGCCAGGCCGTCCAGGCCTTCACCGCCCGACGCATCCAGCAGCGCCTCGAGGAAACCATCGAGATCCCGCCGCTGCCGGAAACCGCGCAGAAGATCATCAAGCTGCGGGTCGACCCCAATGCCACCGTCGACGACATCACCGGCGTGGTGGAGACCGACCCGGCCCTGGCCGCCCAGGTGGTGAGCTGGGCCGCCTCGCCGTACTACGCCGCGCCGGGCAAGATCCGCTCGGTGGAGGACGCCATCGTCCGCGTGCTGGGCTTCGACCTGGTGATCAACCTGGCCCTCGGCCTGGCCCTGGGCAAGACCCTGAGCCTGCCCAAGGACCAGCCCCAGCAGGCCACGCCCTACTGGCAGCAGGCGGTCTACACCGCCGCCGTGATCGAAGGCCTGACCCGCGCCATCCCCCGCGCCCAGCGTCCGGAGGCCGGCCTCACCTACCTCGGCGGCCTGCTGCACAACTTCGGCTACCTGGTCCTGGCCCACGTCTTCCCGCCGCACTTCTCGCTGATCTGCCGGCACCTGGAAGTGAACCCGCACCTGCCCCACAGCTACATCGAGCAGCACCTGCTGGGCATCACCCGCGAGCAGATCGGCAGCTGGCTGATGCGCTTCTGGGACATGCCCGAGGAGCTCTCCGCCGCCCTGCGCTTCCAGCACGACCCGAACTACGACGGCGCCAACCACGCCTACCCCAACCTGGTCACCCTGGCCGTCGGCCTGCTGCGCCAGCGGGGCATCGGCATGGGCCCGCAGATCGCCCTGCCGGACGAGCTGTTCGAGCGCCTGGGCCTGTCCCGGGAGAAGGCCGACGACGCCGTGAACAAGGTGCTCGAAGCCGAAGCCGCGCTGCGCGAGCTGGCCTCCCAGTTCAACCACTGAGTCATGCGCGTCACGAAAAAGGGCCCCTCGGGGCCCTTTTTGTTGCGCGCGAAGCCGCCGGCTACTTGAGCAGCGCCCGGCGCTTGGCGAAGACCCCGGGCAGGGCCTCCAGGCTCGCATCCAGCAGGCGCTTCACGGCCGGCCGCTCGTAGAGTTCGGCATAGGCCTGGACCTGCTCGCTGGGCATCTGCCGGTAGGCATAGAGCATGAAGGACTCCACCGCCTGGGCACTGCTGGCGTGGATGCCCTCAGCCTGCTGGGCGGTCTGCTGGGCCAGGGCAGGCTCGCTGATGCGCTCGCCCCGCTGGCGCAGGCTGAGCAGCGCCAGGGTCTTGCCCACCTCGTAGCGCAGCAGGGCTGCCAGGTCGGTGGTGCGGGCCGCGCGGTCCAGGCGGTGCACCAGCTCCACGCGGTCGGCACGGGGCGGCTTGTCGGCCAGTTGCTTGCGGTAGTCCACCAGCCCGTCGTCCACCTCGCGCTCGGCGGCTGTGAAGCGCCGGGCCAGCTCGCTGTCCAGCGCCTGCTCGACCTCGGCCAGCTGCGCCACCTCCAGCCGAGGGGCCACGGCCGCCGCCAGGTCGGCGCACACCGCCTCGGCGGCAAAGGCGCTGGCCAACTGCTTCTGATAAGACTCGGGGGCACCCCGCTGCAACAGCGTGCCGCTCTGCTCGCAGAGCAGGCGCACGCCGGCCAGCTCGAAGGCACGGTCCAGCTGGGCGGGGGCAGGGGGTTTGGGGGCTGCGAAGGCAGCGGCGCTGGCGAGCAGCAGGGGCAGGGCGATCAGGACTCGCATGGGCAGGCTTCCATCAGGACGACGCGGGCGCGCGCCTCGCGGAACGCGCCTGTTCAGCCTAGCGAAACGCCTGGAGGCTCACCAGCGGAGGGGCTCAGGCCGCCTGCTTGTCGGCGGGCTTCTTCTTCGGCACCAGGTGCTTGGTCAGGCCCTGGAACCACAGCACCAGCGCCGGGTTGCCCTGGATCTGGATGTCCTTGTTCTGGATGCCCTGCATGAAGGCCAGCTGCTTGTTCTTGGCGTTCATGGTGGCGAACCCGTAGGCACCATCCTTGAAGCCGATGGCGAAGGCCGGCGAAGCCGCCACGCCGCGCTTGCTGGTGACGCGCTGGTCCTTGACCACGAAATGACGGGCCACCTTGCCATCGAGGGTGTGCAGCTGGAACACCAGGTCCTTGCCGGCCAGTTGCTCGCGGAAGGCGGCATTGTCACGGCTGGCCTTGGCCATCATGCGGCCCAGGCCCCAGAGCAGGAGTCGGAATTTCATCGGCGAGCGCCTCGGTCGGAAGGGGAACGGGCGCGCATTGTAGCGGTTTGCGAGCGGGACTACAGCCCAGCCTGGAGATGGGTTGAAACGCTCCCGGGGCCGGCTGGGGGCCCCGGGAACACTGTCCTTAGTTGATCGAGTCCCTGAGGGATTTGCCCGGCTTGAAGGCCACGGTGTTGCTGGCCTTGATCTTGACCGGTTGGCCGGTCTGCGGGTTCTTGCCGGTGCGAGCACCACGGTGGCGCTGCACGAAGGTGCCGAAACCGACCAGGGTCACGCTGTCCTTGCGGTGCAGCGCGTTGGTGATTTCTTCGAGAACGGCGTTGAGAACACGATTGGCCTGATCCTTGGTGAGATCGGCCTTCTCGGCGATGGCGGCGGCGAGTTCCGGTTTACGCATAGATGCCTCTGTGACGGTTTGTTGTTTTTGTGTCCGTGCTGTTCATCCAGAACAGCGCCCAAGGCGCCGCAACAGCTCTGCGCTGCGGCAGACCTCGGGGAGGATGGCATGCCACAAAGGCCTGCGCCAGTGTTGTCCGACAGTTTTGACCTACAAGCCGAGGGCGGATCCGACAGAAGGCCGGCCGTTCATGCCAAGACCGGCGGCAGTTCACGGTTCAGGGCGAGCTTCTCCTGCACCGCCGCGCCGGTGAGCGCATAGCCCAGCAGGCGCCCGGAGGCATCGCGGCAGAGCGCCTTGATGTCCGCGCCGGCCCCTTCCACCGTCCATTCGCCGTCCAGGCCACGGGGCGGCGGCGAGACCACCAGCGGGCAGGCCGGGGTCTTCACCGTCACCGGCATCGGCCCGTAGCTGACCGCCGTCGGCGTGCCGGCCAGGGTCTGCGCCAGAGCCCGGGCGCTGGCCATCAGCGGCATCACGTAGAGCAGGTTGATGCCGTCCACTTCCGCGCAATCCCCCAGCGCGTAGATGTTCGCGTGGGAGGTGCGCAGCTCGCGGTCCACCACCACACCGCGGTTCACGTCCAGGCCCGCCGCCGCAGCCAGGGCGGTGCGCGGACGCAGGCCCACGGCGGAGACCACCAGGTCGCAGCTGAGGTGGGTGCCGTCGGAGAGGTGCGCCTCCAGCGCCTCGCCGGCGTGGTTCAGGCTGGCCAGCACCGGCCCCAGGTGGAAGCGTGCGCCGATGGCCTCCAGCCCCGCCTGCACGGCGCCGGCCGCCGCCGGGTGGAGCAGGCCGGGCATGACCTGCTCGCAGGGGGCGACGACCTCCACCTCGTAGCCGCCCAGGGTCAGGTCGTTGGCGAACTCGCAGCCGATCAGCCCGGCGCCGAGGATCAGCACCCGGCGCTTGCCGGCGGCTGCCGCGCGGAAGCGCGCATAGTCTTCCAGGTCATTGATGGGGAACACCGCATCCCCCGCATCGCCCTCCACCGGCACGCGGATCACCTCGGCGCCCCAGGCCAGCACCAGGTCGCGGTAGGCCACGGCTTCCTCGCCGATCCAGATCTGCCGGTGCCCCGGGTCGATGCCGGTGATGCGGGTGTGGGTGCGGATCTCCGCCTTCAGCTGCTCGGCCATGGCGCCGGCCTCGGCCATCGCCAGGCCGTCGGCGTCCTTGTTCTTGCCGAAACCGGTGGACAGCATCGGCTTGGAATAGGAGCGGCCGTCGTCGGCACTGATCAGCAACAGCGGCGTCTCGCCGTCCAGCTTGCGAAACTCCTTGGCCAGGTTGTAGCCGGCCAGGCCGGTCCCGACGATCACCACAGGTGCACTCATCACTCACTCCTAGGACGAAAAACGACGCGACGGCCCGCAGGCCGTCGCTCAGAAAACCACCAGGACTCAGCGGATCTCGATCATCTCGAAGTCCACCTTGCCCACCCCGCAATCAGGGCAGACCCAATCCGCCGGGACGTCCTCCCAGCGCGTACCGGGGGCGATGCCCTCCTCGGGCAGCCCCAGGGCCTCGTCATAAATGAAGCCGCACACCACGCATTGCCACTTGCGCACACGCACCTCCACCCCAGCGGGAACGATCGGCCGAACCTACTCCAAACCGCCCGCGCTCGCCAAGCAGGCAGCCGCGCGCCCCGACGGAGGTTGGGGCGTGACCAGGGGTATCAGGAGCGGGGAGGGAGAGAAACAGGGCCCCACGCAGAACGCGGGGGCCCGGGAGGATCAGCCGATCTCGATCATCTCGAAGTCCAGCTTGCCCACGCCGCAATCCGGGCACAGCCAGTCGGCCGGCACGTCTTCCCAGCGGGTACCGGGGGCGATGCCGTCGTCCGGCCAGCCCTGGGCTTCGTCATAGATCAGTCCGCAGACCACGCATTGCCATTTCTTCATATCTGCCTCGGGAAACTCACGGTTGCGCGCGCAACCTAACCCAATCGCCGGGCAGCGCCAAGACGCCCGCCGACCACCGCCCTGCGACAACCGGGCCCGTCCGGAGCGCGCCGGGCTGCGTGCTACACTCCCGCGCCGCCCAAGCCCCCGCAGGTCCACCGTGTCGAACGCCGTCCTCGTCCACCCGCCCCGCTGGCTCAGCGCCCAGCAGCTGCACCCCGCGCCCGCTGCCGAGGTGCGCGACTGGCTGTTCGACCAGGGTTCGCTGACCCGCCGCCTCACCGCACAGGCCCAGGGCGCCTTCAGCGTCACCCCGCTCCACGAAGCCTGGCAGGTCCTGCGCAGCGACGAATGCCAGGCCCTCGGCGTGCCCGACGGCAGCCAGGGCTGGGTGCGCGAGGTGTACCTGCGTGGCCATGGCGAACCCTGGGTCTTCGCCCGCAGCGTCGCCGCCCGCAAGGCCCTGGAAGGCTCCGGCCTGGCCCTGGCCAACCTCGGCGGCCGCTCCCTCGGCGAGCTGCTGTTCAGCGACCGCGCCTTCGCCCGCGGCGCCATCGAAGTCACCCGCTACCCGGCGTCGCTGCTGCCGGCCGAGGTGCGCGAGGAACGCCTCTGGGGCCGCCGCTCCTGCTTCCGCCGCGACGGGCTGGGCGTGCTGGTGGCCGAGGTATTCCTCCCCACGCTGTGGCGGCAGGCCGGAATCGAGGCCGTATAATCCGCCGCACGTCCAGCGGAGGCCCCCGATGTACATCCAGTTCCTGCGATCGCTCAACCGCCTGCACCCGCGTGCCTGGGACTTCGTCCAGCTCGCCCGGCTCGACCGTCCCATCGGCGTCTACCTGCTGCTCTGGCCCACCCTCTGGGCCGTGTGGATCGCCGCCGACGGCCACCCCAGCCTGAAGAACGTGCTGGTCTTCGTCCTCGGCGTCGCCGTCATGCGCGCCGCCGGCTGCGCCATCAACGACTATGCCGACCGCAACTTCGACGGCCACGTCGCCCGCACCCACGCCCGCCCCCTGGCCACCGGCGCCATCCGCCCGAAGGAAGCCCTGGTGTTCTTCGCCGTGCTGCTGGCCATCGCCTTCGGCCTGGTGCTGCTGACCAACGCCACCACCGTCTGGCTGTCCTTCGGCGCCGTGGCCCTGGCCGCCTGCTACCCCTTCATGAAGCGCTACACCTTCTACCCCCAGGTAGTGCTGGGCGCCGCCTACTCCTGGGGCATCCCCATGGCCTTCACCGCCGCCACCGGCGAACTGCCGGCCACCGCCTGGCTGATCTACATCGCCAATCTGCTGTGGACCGTGGCCTACGACACCTACTACGCCATGACCGACCGCGAGGACGACCTGAAGATCGGCATCAAGTCCACCGCCATCCTCTTCGGCGACGCCGACCGGGTGATCATCGCCACCCTCCAGGGCCTCGCCCTGCTGTGCCTGCTGCTGGCCGGCAGCCGCTTCGAACTGGGCCTGTACTTCCACCTCGGCCTGCTCGGTGCCCTGGCCTGCTTCGCCTGGGAATTCCACAGCACCCGCGACCGCGACCCGCAGGCCTGCTTCAAGGCCTTCCTGCACAACCACTGGGCGGGCCTGGCGATCTTCATCGGCGTGGTGGCCGACTACGCCCTGCGCTGAGCACGCGCCCGGCACGGCCGTCGTCTCCGCCACGGCCGTGTCATATCACTGCAATAATTCCGTTATCTAATGCGCGCAAACCCTCAGAACCAGCGACCCGAGGCGGATACATGGTTGGCAAGAACATCCTGATCGTCGACGACGAAGCACCGATCCGCGAAATGATCGCGGTGGCCCTGGAAATGGCCGGCTACGAGTGCCTGGAGGCGGAGAACACCCAGCAGGCCCACGCCAGCATCATCGACCGCAAGCCCGACCTGATCCTGCTGGACTGGATGCTCCCCGGCACCTCCGGCATCGAACTGGCCCGGCGCCTGAAGCGCGACGACCTGACCAGCGACATCCCGATCATCATGCTCACCGCCAAGGGTGAGGAGGACAACAAGATCCAGGGCCTGGAAGTCGGCGCCGACGACTACATCACCAAGCCCTTCTCGCCCCGCGAGCTGGTGGCCCGCCTCAAGGCCGTGCTGCGCCGCGCCGGCCCCACCGACAGCGAAGCCCCCATCGAGATCGGCGGCCTGCTGCTGGACCCCATCAGCCACCGCGTCACCATCGACGGCAAGCCGGCCGAGATGGGCCCCACCGAATACCGCCTGCTGCAGTTCTTCATGACCCACCAGGAGCGCGCCTACACCCGCGGCCAGCTGCTGGACCAGGTCTGGGGCGGCAACGTCTACGTCGAGGAACGCACCGTGGACGTGCACATCCGCCGCCTGCGCAAGGCCCTGGGCGACGCCTACGAGAACCTGGTGCAGACGGTGCGCGGCACCGGCTATCGTTTCTCCACCAAGGGCTAGAGCCCCCGCCGTACAAGGACGCGACCGTTGAACCAGGACTGGCGCCGTGCCGTAATCCGCCGTTTGATCCTCCTGCTCGGTGCCTGCCTCCTCGCCGGCTTCATCTCCGGTGAATACGGCTGGGCCCTGGCCATCGGCCTGGGCGCCTACCTCGGCTGGACCCTCAGCCAGCTGCTGCGCCTGCACAAATGGCTCAAGGAGCACAAACCCGACGAGCCGCCGCCGGACGGCTACGGCCTGTGGGGCGAAGTGTTCGACAGCATCTACCACCTGCAACGCCGCGACCAGCGCGTGCGCGGGCGCCTGCAGGCGGTGATCGACCGCGTGCAGGAGTCCACCGCCGCCCTCAAGGACGCCGTGGTGATGCTCGACAGCGAAGGCAACCTCGACTGGTGGAACCGCGCCGCCGAAAACCTGCTGGGCCTCAAGACCCCCCAGGACAGCGGCCAGCCGGTCACCAACCTGGTGCGCCACCCGCGCTTCAAGGAGTACTTCGAGCAGGAGAACTACCGCGAAGCCCTCGAACTGCCCTCACCGGTCAACGACCGCCTGCGCCTGCAGTTCCACATCACCCAGTACGGCAACCGCGAGCACCTGATGCTGGTGCGCGACATCACCCGGCTCCACCAGCTGGAGCAGATGCGCAAGGACTTCGTCGCCAACGTCTCCCACGAGCTGCGCACCCCGCTGACGGTGATCGCCGGCTACCTGGAGACCCTGCTGGACAACGTCGACGACGTGAACCCGCGCTGGGGCCGCGCCCTGCAACAGATGCACCAGCAGGCCGGGCGCATGCAGAACCTGCTCAACGACCTGCTGCTGCTGGCCAAGCTGGAAGCCACCGACTACCCCTCCGATAACCAGCCGGTGGAGGTCGAGGCCCTGCTGCAGAGCATCCGCCACGACGCCCTCGCCCTGTCCGGCAGCCGCCAGCACCGCATCGAACTGGAGGCCGACGCCGGCGTGCGCCTGCGCGGCAGCGAGGCCGAACTGCGCAGCGCCTTCTCCAACCTGGTGTTCAACGCCGTGAAGTACACCCCCGACGGCGGCGACATCCGCATCCGCTGGTGGGGCGACGAACTGGGCGCGCACCTGGCCGTGCAGGACTCCGGCATCGGCATCGAAGCCAAGCACCTGCCGCGCCTGACCGAGCGCTTCTACCGGGTCGACTCCAGCCGCGCCAGCAACACCGGCGGCACCGGCCTGGGCCTGGCCATCGTCAAGCACGTGCTGATCCGCCACCGCGCCCGCCTGGACATCAGCTCCGTGCTCAACCACGGCAGCACCTTCACCTGCCATTTCCCCCCCGCGCAGGTGGCCGGCGAGCGCTGAGACAGGCATCACGGCGTGCCCCGGGCCCCATGCTCCCGGGGCCTTCCGCCCGCTTGCAAACTCAAGGCCCAGCCTTCACCCTTAGCCGATCATTCGCCAGCCCTGACCCCTAATGGACCCTTCCACAAGCTCCACCTTCTCCAGCTATTTCGCCGATTTCGGCCTCGTCCTGTTCGCCCTCTTCCTCGTGCTGCTCAACGGCTTCTTCGTCGCCGCCGAGTTCGCCATGGTCAAGCTGCGCGCCACCCGCGTGGAATCCATCGCCGACCAGCACGGCTGGCGCGGCGGCATCCTGCGCACCGTGCACAACCAGCTGGACGCCTACCTCTCCGCCTGCCAGCTGGGCATCACCCTGGCCTCCCTCGGCCTCGGCTGGGTCGGCGAGCCGGCCTTCGCCCACCTGCTCGGCCCGCTGCTCAGCGCCGTCGGCGTGGAGTCGGAGAAACTGCTCCACGGCATCTCCTTCTTCGCCGCCTTCTTCGTCATTTCCTACCTGCACATCGTGGTCGGCGAGCTGGCACCCAAGTCCTGGGCCATCCGCAAGCCCGAGCTGCTGTCGCTGTGGACGGCGGTGCCGCTGTACCTCTTCTACTGGCTCATGTACCCGGCCATCTGGCTGCTCAACGCCAGCGCCAACACCATCCTGCGCATCGCCGGCCAGGGCGAGCCCGGCCCGCACCACGAGCACCACTACAGCCGTGACGAGCTCAAGCTGATCCTCCACTCCAGCCGCGCCCGCGACCCCAGCGACCAGGACATGCGCGTGCTCGCCTCCGCCGTCGAGATGGGCGAGCTGGAAGTGGTGGACTGGGCCAACTCCCGGGAAGACCTGATCTACCTGGAGCACGACGCCCCGCTGTCCGACATCCTCGGCGTCATCCGCCGCCACAAGTACAGCCGCTACCCGGTCTACGACGACCGCAAGGGCGAGTTCATCGGCATCCTGCACATCAAGGACCTGCTCCTGGCCCTGTCCGCCCTGGACAGCCTGCCCGAGTCCTTCGACCTCGCCGAACTCACCCGCCCGGTGGAGCGCGTCAGCAAGCACATGCCGCTGCCGCGCCTGCTGGAGCAGTTCCGCCAGGGCGGCGCGCACTTCGCCCTGGTCGAAGAGGCCGACGGCAAGGTGGTCGGCTTCCTGACCATGGAAGACGTGCTCGAAGTGCTGGTCGGCGACATTCAGGACGAACACCGCAAGACCGAGCGCGGCGTGCTCGCCTACCAGCCCGGCAAGCTGCTGGTGCGCGGCGACACCCCGCTGTTCAAGGTCGAGCGCCTGCTCGGCATCGACCTCGACCATGTCGAGGCCGACACCCTCGCCGGGCTGATCTACGACAGCCTCAACCGGGTTCCCGAAGAGGAAGAAGTGCTGGAGACCGAAGGCCTGCGCATCATCGTCAAGAAGATGAAGGGCCCGAAGATCGTCCTCGCCAAGGTCCTGCGGATCGACTGATCCACCGCGTCATGACAACGGGGCCCACGGGCCCCGTTCTCGTTCCCGCCCAGGCTGTGACTCGGCCAGGCGCAGAGCGAGGGTGGGGTGGGCGTAGGGTGGGCTTCAGCCCACCGCTCAAACGCTCCAGCACCCTAGAACAGATCCAACTGTTCCCCAGCCGGCAGCACCGATACCGCCGGAGCCGCAGAAACGGCCACCGATGCCGGAGGCGCGGCCGGCTGCGGCTCACGCGCCAGGCGCTCGGCCAGCCCCGCCGCCCGCTCGGCGCGGGTGCTCACCGCCTCGGCCAGGCGCTGGGGCAGGCCCCAGATCTCCACCCGCTGCCGGGCGCGGGTGATGCCGGTGTAGAACAGCGAGCGGCTGAGCAGCGGGCTCGGCTGCTCCGGCAGCACCAGCAGCACCTCGCGGAACTCCGAGCCCTGGCTCTTGTGCACCGTCATGGCGAAGGCGCTGTCGTGGCTGGGCAGGCGGGCCGGGGAGAAGGGCCGGTGGCCGTCCTCGCCCTCGAAGAACACCCGCAGCCCATGGGGCGTCGGCAGGCAGATGCCGACGTCGCCGTTGAACAGCCCCAGCGCGTAGTCGTTCTGCCGCACCATCACCGCCCGCCCCGGGTACCAGCGCTCGCGGCTGGCGATGCCCAGGCGGCGCTTGATGCGCGCCTCCAGCGCCTCGTTGATCCCGGCCACGCCCCAGGGCCCCTCGCGCTGGGCGGTGAGGGCGCGGAACTCGGCGAAGGCCGCGAAGGCGGCCGTCGGGTCGCCCCGGCGCGCCGCACTGATGAAGGGGGCGTAGCCCGCATCCAGGCGCTCCAGCAGCGCGGCCTGCAGCGGCCCGGCGTTCCAGGCCAGGTCGGCGCGGCCCTCGCGCAGCAGCGCCAGGGTGCCGCGGGCGTCGCCGGCGTTGATCCGCCGTGCCAGCTCACCGATGCCGCTGTCCCCGGCGAAGCGGTGGCTGTGGGTCAGCAGCACCACCGAATCCCCCAGGCGCGAGGTGGGCATCTCCGCCGGCACCGGCTGGCCGGTGATGCGCTCCAGCTCGGCCGCCGCCGTGGCGTCCAGGCCCCGGCCCTCGCAGAGTTCGGCGAACACCGCGCCGGCCTCCACCGCCGCCAGCTGGTCCTTGTCCCCCAGCAGGATCAGCCGCGCACCCGGGGGCAGCGCGTCCACCAGCTTGGCCATCAACGCCAGGTCCACCATCGAGGCCTCGTCCACCACCAGCACGTCCAGCGGCAGCGGGTTCTCGGCGTGGTGGCGCACCCGGGGGCTGTCACCGTGGCTGCCGAGCAGGCGGTGCAGGGTGCGCGCCTCCTCCGGCAACAGATTCTTCACCGCGTCGCTCACCGGCAGGTCGGTCTTGGCATTGCGGATCGCTTCGGCCATGCGTGCCGCCGCCTTGCCGGTGGGGGCCGCCAGGCCAATGGCCAGGCGCTCGCCACCGGGCTGCTCCAGCAGGGACGCCAGCAGGCGCACCACGGTGGTGGTCTTGCCGGTGCCGGGGCCGCCGGAGATCACCGCCAGGTTGCGCCGCACCGCCTGGGCAGCGGCCAGCCGCTGCCAGTCCGGCGACTGGGTGTTGCGGGCGAACAATCGCGCCAGGGACTCGCCCAGCTGCGCCTCGTCCACCGGCGGGCGGGCCGTGGCCAGCCCCAGCAGGGCCTCGGCCAGGCGCGCCTCGTAGGCGTGGTAGCGGCTGAGGTAGAGGCGATCTCCGTCCAGGGTGAGCGGCGCGTAACCGCCGGCCGTGGCCACCAGCGGCGAGGCCGCCAGCTGTGCCCGCCAGGTATCCAGGGGCGGCAGGTCGAAGCCCTCGATGCCCTCGTCGAACACCCGCTGGCCGGCCAGGCGCGCCAGGGGCAGGCACACGTCGCCCGCCGCCAGGGCCTGGCAGCAGAGCACCCCGGCCACCAGCACCGGCAGCGGCGCGTCGGGCTCCAGGTGCAGCAGGCTGTCGGCGAAGAAGCGCTCCAGCGGCCCCAGGGGCAGGTCGGCAGGCGTCATGGGGGGCCCTCCTCGAACAGCCGGTCCAGCGCGTCCAGCAGCGCGTCGTCCGGGCGGTGGAAGTACACCCCGGCGTCGGGCATGCCGCGCAGGAACAGGTAGTAGGCGCCGCCCAGCCCGTCCGGGCCGAAGCCGTCCAGGCGCTGGCGCAGGAAGCGCCGCAGCGCCACCAGGTAGATCAGGTACTGCAGGTGGTAGTGCTCGGCGGCGATGGCCTGCTCCAGGCGTTCGCCGCCGTAGTAGCTGGCGTCGGGCCCCAGCCAGTTGGACTTGTAGTCGGCGATGTACCAGCGCCCCTGGTGCTCGAAGGTGAGGTCGATGAAGCCCTTCATGAAGCCGTTGAGGGTGTCGAACTCCAGGCGCTCGGCCGCCGCACGCATGGGCGCCGGCAGGCCGTGGGCCGGGTCCGCCAGCACCGCGCGCAGGCCGTGCAGGTCGAGCTGGCGCACCGGGAAGGTGAAGCCCAGTTCCGGCAGGCGCCGCGCCGGGTCGAGCCCGGCCAGGGTCAGGCCGGCGCCGTCGAGGTCGGTGTCCAGCACCTGGCGCAGGTGCAGGGTCGCGGTCTCGGCCCATTCCAGCGGCAGGCCGTGGCCCTTGAGGTGGGTGTCCACCAGCGTGGCCAGCTCGCCCTCGCCGCGCACCCAGTCCTCGAGGATGGCGTGCAGGCAGGTGCCGGCCCGGGCGCCGCGCGGGAAGGCGTGGAAGCCGCTGCCCGGGTCGGTGGCCGGCGGCACGAAGAAGGCGTCGCGGTCCGGCGCCTCCATGTGCATGCCGGCCGCCAGGCCGGAGAAGCTGCCGACCCGCCAGGCGCTGTGCAGGGTGCGCTGCAGCTGCGCCAGGGCCGTCGGCGGCGGGGCGCGGTGCTCGCCCTGGGCGCTGGCCTCGGCCTCGCGCAGGGGCACCACGGCGATGTCGCCCGCGCTGTCGGCGGCCAGGGCCTCCAGCTCCTTGCGCAGGCCGGGGCCTTCCAGGGCCGCCAGGTGGCCGGCCAGTTCGTCCAGGGGCGCGTCGCCGGGCAGGGTGCGGCCGTGCAGCAGCCAGGCCAGGGCGCTGGTGTGCAGTCCGTCATCGGGCAGGCCGCCGTCCTTCTTCGGCTTGGGCACCGCCACCGGGCCCCAGTGCAGCCAGAGGCGGTCGCGGGGGCGGGTGAGGGCTACGTAGGCCAGGCGCAGGCGTTCGGCGAAGCGCTCGCGGCGGGCGCGCTCGCGGTGGGCCTCCAGCTCGGGGCCGCCCAGGTCCAGCAGCGGGGTGCCGTCCTCGGCGTGGCAGGTGATGTCTTCGTCGCGGCGCAGCAGCGCGCCGTCCCACAGGTAGGGGCAGAACACCAGCGGGTATTCCAGGCCCTTGGAGGTGTGCACGGTGACGATCTGCACCCGCTCGGCATCGCTTTCCAGGCGCAGCAGGGCGTCGTCGCCGTGGCTCTCGGCCTGGCACTGGGCGATGAACCAGGCCAGCAGCGGCTCCAGGCCGGGGCGCAGCAGGCTCTCGGCCTGCAGCAATTCGGCCAGGTGCAGCAGGTTGGTCAGGCGCCGCTCGCCGTCGGGCAGGGCGATCAGCCGCTCGGCCACCGCCTGCTCGTCGAGCCAGGCGCGGAAGGCGCGCATGAAGCCGTGCTGCTGCCACAACTGGTGGTAGCGCTCGGCGCGTTCGCGTTCCTCGTCCCAGGCGTGCTCGTCGTCCTGGCAGCGGGCCAGGGCCTGGGCGTCGCGGCCCAGCAGGCGGGTGGAGAGGGCATAGCGCAGCACGCCCTCGCGCCCCGGCTCGGCGTAGGCGGCGAGCACGGCGGCCAGTTCGGCGGCCTCTTCGCTGTGCCAGACGCTGTCGCGGCCACGGCGCACGCTGGGTACGCCACGGGTGGCCAGCTCGGCGGCCACGTCGCCGGCCTGGCGGTGGCTGGCCACCAGCACGGCGAAGTCGCCGCCGCGCAGCGGGGTGCGCACGCCGTCGGCCTCGAAGTAGGCCTGGCCGGCGGCGCTGGCGGCCAGCAAAGCGGCGATGCGGCGGGCGGTGTCGATGGCCACCGCGCGGCCGGCCTCGCCCTTGCCGAGGGGCTCGTCCCCCAGCCATACCAGCTCCAGCGGGGCGCCGCCCTCGGGCAGCACCAGCTGCGGGCGCGGCTTGTCGCTGGCGCCCACTGGCGGGTAGTCCAGCCCCGGCTCGGCGAACGGGCGGGGGCGGTCGAAGACCCGGTTCAGCGCGGCGATCAGGCGTGGCACGGAGCGGTGGTTGGTGGCCAGGCTGTATTGCCGGGCGGCCTCGTCGCGGGCCTTGAGGTAGGTGGCCAGGTCCGCGCCACGGAAGGCGTAGATGGCCTGCTTGGGGTCACCGACGAAGCACAGGTCGCCCCCGGCTTCGCCGCCCGGGTAGACGCGGCGGAAGATGGCGTACTGCACCGGGTCGGTGTCCTGGAATTCGTCGATCAGCGCCACCGGGTAGCGCTCGCGCAGGGCGGCGGCCAGGGCGTCGCCGGCCTCGCCCTGCAGCGCCTCGTCGAGGCGGTTGAGCAGGTCGTCGAAGGCCAGCAGGCGCTGGGCCGCCTTGCGCTGGGGCAGCTCGCGGTTGAGGGTGTCGAGCAGGCGCACCTGCAGGGCGATCAGCCGTGCCTCGCCGGCCGGTTTGGCCGCCTCCAGCGCGTCCACCAGGCCTTGCAGGGCCGAGCAGAGCGGGTACTCCGGGAGGTCGAAGCCCTTCTTGCAGCCCTTGGCCAGCGCCTCGCGGGCGAGCTTCTCCAGGCCTGCCGGCGGGGCGAAGAGCGCCGCCGGGTCGGCAAAGTAGGCGTCCAGCTCGCTGTGCCAGAGGGCGAACTTGGCCGCGTCGTAGCTGCGCTTGTTGAGCCCGTCGAAAGCCGCCAGCTCGGCCAGGCAGCTGGCGGCGTCGCGCAGCCACAGGCTGCGGGCGTGTTCCCAGGCGTCGCAGGCCGGGGCCAGGTCGCCCGGGGCGGCGTCGCGGGGCTCGATGCGCAGGTAGGGCTTGCCCAGGTGCCCGCGCAAGCGCTGGCGCAGGCTGGCCGGGGTCAGCCGTTTCTGCGCCAGGAAGCGCGCCCAGGCCGGCTCGGCGGCGGCCAGTTCGGCGCGCCAGAGGTCGGCGAGCAGGGCGTCCAGCACGTCGCGGTCGTCGGCCGCCAGTTCGCTGTCGAAATCCCCGCCGGCCTCGAAGGCCGCGTCCTGCAGGGCGCGCTGGCAGAAGCCGTGGATGGTGAAGATGGCCGCCTCGTCGAAACCGTGCACCGCCAGCAGCAGGCGGCGGTGGGCGTCCTCGCCCGGGTAGCGGGCATGCAGCCCGGCCAGCACCGGGTCCGGCGCGGGGGCGCCCTCGTACATGGCCAGCAGCGCCGCCAGGCGCGCGCGGATGCGCTCGCGCAGCTCGGCGGTGGCGGCGGTGGTGTAGGTGACCACCAGGATCTGCCCGACGCCGAGCTGGCGCTCCAGCAGCAGGCGGGCGTAGAGCGCGGTCAGGGTCCAGGTCTTGCCGGTGCCGGCGCTGGCCTCGATCAGGCTGCGGCCGTCGAAGGGGGAGTCGAGCAGGTCGAGGCTCATGCGTCCTCCTCGCCGTCATCGGTCAGGGCATCCAGGGCCGGGCCGAGCAGGGTCTCGGCGAGGGTTTCGAAGCGTGCGTCCAGGGGGTCGCGGTCGCGGAAGGCGAGGGCGTACCAGGGGTCCTGGGATTCGCCACGGGGGCCGAAGTCGAGGCCTTCCCAGGCCAGGCGGGCCTTGCTGCGGGCCGCTTCCAGGGGCTCCTTGCGGCCGGGCTTGCGCAGGCCGTGGGCGAAGCCGTGGCTGGCCTTGGTGATCAGCGGCAGCGGGGTACAGAGGGCCTCGCGGTACGCCACCAGCCAGGGCTCCAGCAATTGCCGGGCGTTGGCCAGGGGGCCGGCCTGCCAGTCACCGGCCGGCGACAGCAGGCGGCTCTCCCGGGCGATGCCGGGGGGCGCGGCGATGTTCAGCAGCAGGTGGCGCAGCCAGAAGGGCGCCAGCTCCCATTCGCCGAGGCGGTTCAGGCGCCAGCCGAACAGGCCGTCTTCGGTCACGCCGTCGAGCCAGCCGTGGATGCGCACGCCGGCCAGTTCCAGGTCCACCAGCAGCGGCTGCGGCGCGCTCTCCGGGCGGGCGTCGAACAGCCGGGGGGCGAAGGCGCGCACCGGGCCGCGCAGCTGGCCCCACAGGGCGTGGCCGAGCTCGCCGCTGGGCAGCCAGCCGGCGGCGCGGGCGATGCGGCGCTCGTCGGCTTCGGACCAGCCGCGCTCGACGGCGTCCAGGGCGAGCTGGCGCAGGCCGCGCCAGGCGGGGCCTTCGAGGGCGAAGGGCTCGTCGCTGGCGAGGGCTTCCTCGGGCTCGGCCAGGTGCAGGCCGAGGCGCTGCTCCAGCAGGAAGCGCGCCGGGTGGCGGAAGCATTGCACCAGCATCGAGGGTTCCAGGGTCAGCCAGTCGGCGTCGGGCGCCGGCAGCGGCTCGGCGAAGGGCGCGGCGGCCGGCTGCGGTTCGCCGGCCAGGCGCTGGGCGGCGCGGAACCAGGGGGCGGCGTAGCCACGGTGGACGCCGCCAGCGAAGTTGCCGGGGGCGAAGGGCTGCAGCGGGTGGTTGACCAGCACCCGCTGGCTGGCGGGGGCGCCGTCGGCGTGGGCGGTGAGGTCGACGGTCTCCAGCAGCTCGCTGACCAGCACCGAGGGCGGCAGCGCGGCGTTGTCCCGGGGGTCGCGGCCAACGTAGCTGATGTAGAGGCCGTCGCGGGCCGACTGCAGGGTTTCCAGCAGCAGGTAGCGGTCGTCCAGGCGCCGGGCGCGGTCGCCCCGGCGCGGCCGGCGGGTGATCAGGTCGAAACCGGCGGCGGGGGTGCGCCGGGGGAAGGCGCCGTCGTCCAGGCCGAGCAGGCACACCAGGCGGAACGGCAGGCTGCGCATGGGCACCATGGTGCAGAAGGTCACGGCGCCGGTGAGGAAGCCCGAGGCGCCGCCGCCGGCATCCAGCGCGGCCACCAGTTGCTGGCGCACCAGGGCCAGCTCCACCGGGCGGGTGATCAGCGCGGCCTCGCCCTGCTTGCGCAGTTCGCCGCAGGCCTGGGACAGCAGCAGCAGGGTCTCGCCGGCCTCGCGTTCGTCGAACAGCTGGTCGATCAGCCCCTGCAGGGTCTCGGCCCAGTCCGCCAGCGGGCGCGGCCGGGCCAGGTCGTCGGCGAGCACGCCAAGGCGCTGGATGAAGCCGGCCAGGCGGCCGAGCAGTTGCGCGCGGGCGCCTTCGAGGGCATCCAGCGGCCAGCTGTCCCCCAGCAGCGGCGGGGCCTCGCCGGCCAGCCGGGGCGGCGCGGCGAAGCCCAGCACCAGGCGCTCCAGGCCCTGGCGCCAGCTGAAGGCGTCGTCCTCGGGCAGGCCCAGGCGCACCCGGTGGCGGGCGTCACGGCCCCAGCGCACGCCGGCTTCGCGCAGCCAGTCGCGGATCAGCGGCAGGTCATCGGCGTCGATGCCGGCGCGGGCCGCCAGGGCCGGCAGCTCCAGCCAGGCCAGCAGTTCCTCGGCGGCGAAGCGGCTCTGGGGCAGCTCCAGCAGGGCGAGGAAGGCCTCCACCAGCGGCAGCTCGGCGCGCAGGCTGCGGTCGGCCAGGCTGTAGGGGATGCGCGGCACGCCCTCGCGGGGGGCGAACACCGCTTCGATGTAGGGGGCGTAGCGCTCGATGTCGGGGGTCAGCACCACCACCTGGTCGGGGGTCAGCCCGGGGTCGGCGGCGAAGCGGGCCAGCAGCTGGTCGTGCAGCACCTCCACTTCCCGCAGCGGCGAGTGGCAGACGTGCACCTCCAGCGAGCGGTCGTCCGGGCGCAGCGCCAGGCGCTCGTCGGCGTGGCGGGTGCGCAGCCGCAGGATGTCGTTCTGGATGGCGCGCAGCAGGCTGCTGTCGTCCAGGCCGTCGTCCTCGGCGTAGATGCCGAAGTCCTGCCCGCCGAGGGTGAACAGGGCGTCGAAGAAGTCGCGCCCCTGCTTGCCGAGGCTGGCCAGCAGCGGGTGGCCGACGTCCAGGTACCAGTCGTCGATGCCCGGCTCCGGCAGGGCGGCCAGCTCGCGGATGTCGCGGATGTCGCCCCAGGCTTCGCGGCAGGGGTTGAGGGCGAAGAGGATGACCTCGCAGTGCCGCGCCAGCCCTTCCAGCACACGCATGTGGTGCGGCGGCAGGCTGCTGATGCCGAACACCACCAGGCGCTCGGGCAGCCCGGCCAGGGGCGCCGGGTCGTGCAGCCGCGCCAGCAGGTCGCCCAGCAGGCGCGCGCGGTGGGGGTGGCCGTCGACGGTGAGGGCCTGCCAGAGCAGCGCCTGCCAGGCTTCGTCGGGGCCGAGCCCGAGCAGCTCGCCGCGCTCCCAGGCGGCCAGCCAGTCGTCGCGGTAGAGCAAGTACTGGTCGAAGACGTCGGCGATGCGTGCGGCCAGGGTCAGGCGGCGGCGCTGGTCCCCGCCCTCCAGGTACTGCGCCAGGCGCGGCGCCTGCTCCAGGTGCGCGGGCTCGCAGAGCCAGTCGTAGAGGCGCCAGGTCAGGGTGGTGGGGTTGAAGGCCGACTGCGGCGGCAGTTCGCCCAGTACCTGGCGGGTGAGGTCCCAGACGAAGCGCGCCGGCAGCTGCACGTCGAGCTGCATGGCGATGCCCTGGGCGCGGGCCAGTTGCAGGGTCAGCCAGCGGCCTATGCCCTGGCTCGGCACCACCACCTTGGCCGGGGCCAGCGGGTCCGCCAGCGGCTGGGCGAGCAGGGCGCAGGCCAGCTCGCCGAGGCTTTCCAGGTCGTTGGCGTGGTAGAGGTTGAGCATGGGCGGGCCGCGTCGATCGGGAGCGCACAGGGTATCAGTTGACCCGATTGGGGGCGACGCCGCGCGCGGACAGGAATTGCCGACTTAACTGGCTTACAGGGAGGTGGATGCGCGCAGCGCGGGGCTGGCCCGATGCGCCTCGGAACATGACAATCGCGTGACAGTCTGATGTCACGGCGCCGCCACGCGGCGCCCTCGTCTGTGGGGGCCTGGTCCTGCCAGGGAATGGCGGCAGCCAGGGCCCCGGGAACGTGTCGCGATCTCCGCCCGGCAATTGGGGCGGCGCGCGACCGGCTTCTTGAAGGAGGGGTCCGATGCTCACCTTGCTCAACCTGCTTTCCGCCGTGGCCCTGCTGGTCTGGGGGACCCACATCGTGCGGACCGGCATCCTCCGGGTCTACGGCAGCGACCTGCGGCGCCTGCTCGGCCACGCCATGCGCCGCACCCCGCTGGCCTTCGCCGCCGGCATCGGCGTCACGGCGCTGGTGCAGAGCAGCAACGCCACGGCGCTGCTGGTCACGTCCTTCGTCGCCCAGGGGCTGATGGGGCTGTCCTCGGGGCTGGCGATCATGCTCGGCGCCGACGTCGGCACGGCGCTGATGGCGCGGGTGCTGACCTTCGACCTGTCGTGGCTGTCGCCGCTGCTGATCTTCTTCGGGGTGATCCTGTTCCTCTCGCGCAAGCAGACCCGCCTCGGCCAGATGGGCCGGGTGGCCATCGGCCTGGGGCTGATCATCCTCGCGCTGCAGCTGATCGTCGCCGCTGCCGAGCCCATCACCACCGCCAAGGGGGTGAAGGTGCTGTTCTCTTCGCTGACCGGCGACGTGATGCTCGACGCCCTCACCGGCGCGCTGTTCGCCATGATCACCTACTCCAGCCTGGCGGCGGTGCTGCTCAGCGCCACCCTGGCGGCGGCCAAGGTGATCCCGCTCAAGGTGGCGCTGTGCCTGGTGATCGGCGCCAACGTCGGCAGCGGCATCCTGGCGATGATCAGCGCCACCTCGCAGAACGCCGCCGGTCGCCGGGTGGCCCTGGGCAGCCTGCTGTTCAAGCTCGCCGGCACCCTGCTGGTGCTGCCGCTGGTGGGCCCGCTGGCCAATTGGCTGGACACCTGGCCGTTCTCCACCGCCGAACTGGTGATCGCCTTCCACGTGCTCTACAACAGCGTGCGCTGCCTGCTGTTCCTGCCGCTGACGCCCTACATGGCGCGCTTCTGCGACTGGCTGCTGCCTGACCGCGAGCAGCCCACCGACGTCGCGAGGCCGCGCCACCTGGACCCCACCGCCCTGGACACGCCGAGCCTGGCCCTGGCCAACGCCGTGCGCGAGACCCTGCGCCTGGGGGACATCGTCGAGCAGATGCTCAACCACCTGCTGGCGCTGATGCGCGGCGCCGACCCCAGCCTGGGCCGCGAGATTCACCGCCTGGACGACGACATCGACGCCCTCTACACCGCCATCAAGCTCTACCTGGCGCGCATGCCCCGCGAGGACCTCAGCGAGCGCGACAGCCGGCGCTGGGCCGAGATCATCGAGCTGACCATCAACCTGGAGCAGGCCGGCGACCTGATCGAGCGCATGCTCGGCGACGTGCAGCACAAGAAGACCGCCCAGCAGCGCTCCTTCTCCGACGCCGGCCTGGCCGACATCGGCGACCTGCACCAGCAACTGGTGGACAACCTGCGCCTGAGCCTCTCGGTGTTCCTCAACGGCGACCAGGAGAACGCCAAGCGCCTGCGCCGCGCCAAGCAGCGCTTCCGCGTGCTGGTGCGGCGGCTGTCCCATGCGCACCTGGAGCGGCTGCACCAGCAGGTGGTGGAAAGCATGGAGACCAGCGCCCTGCACCTGGGCCTGATCAGCGACATGAAGCGCCTCAACTCGCTGTTCTGCGCCATCTCCTACGCCGTGCTGGACAACCCCGAGGCCCCGCTCAGCGCCCGGGACGAAGACGACATCGACCCGCAGCGCGACGTCGAAGTGGCCTACCCGCCGGAGATCACCTCGCACCGCTGACAGCGCTTTCCGACAGACGCGGCCTTGGGCAGAATCCTGCCCATGAGCCCGCCTGCCACCCCCTCCGGACACGCCTCGGTCAGCGCCAGCCTGACCCAGGCCGTGCTGCACGCCGCCGTGGCCCTGGGCCTGCCCAGGGCCGCGCTATTGCAGGACAGCGGCCTGGCCGAAGCCGACCTCAACGCCCCCGACGCGCGCATCCCCTTCACCCGGCAGGAAGCCCTCTGGCACAGCATCGCCCGTCACCTCGACGCCCCCGAACCCGGCCTGGCCCTGGGTAGCGCCCTGGCCCCCGGGCAGTTCAGCGTGCTCGGCTACCTGCTGCAGAGCAGCCCGACCCTGGGCGAGGCCCTGGAAGCGGAACTGCGCTACCAGCGCCTGGTGGGCGAGGGCGGCACCCTGGTGGTGGACGCCCGGGGCGACGAGCTCTGGACCCTCTACCGCCCCCTCGACCCCCATGCGCCCGCCACCCGCACACGGGTGCTGGCGCTGATGGCCTTCTGGGTGGGATTGATGCGCCCGCTGCTGGACGACCTGCGCCTGCTGCGCGCCACCTTCCAGCACCCGGCCCCGGCCGACCTGGCGCCCTACCAGGCCTGCTTCGGCTGCCCCCTGGTCTTCGACGCCGCCGACTACGCCCTGGTGCTGCCCTTGAGCCTGCGCCAGGCCCCGCTCAAGCAGGCCAACCCGCCCTTGCAGGCGGTGCTGCGCCAGCACGCCGAAGCCCTGCTCGCGCGCCTGCCCAGCGAAGGCCTGCGGGCGCGGGTGGTGGCCCTGCTGGGTGCCCAGCTGGCCCATGGCGAACCCGACCGCGCCGCCCTCGCCAGCGTCCTCGGCCTCAGCGAACGCACCCTGCAGCGCCGCCTCGCTGAAGAAGGCAGCAGCTACCAGCACCTGTTGATCGACACCCGCCGGCAACTGGCCGAGCGGCACCTGCAGGACGCCGACCTGCCCATCGCCGAAATCGCCCTGCTGCTCGGCTACTCCGAACCCAGCGTGTTCTTCCGCGCCTTCCGCCAGTGGACCGGGATGACCCCCGGCGAATACCGCCAGGCCCGGCGCCAGGCAGCGCAGGCGTAGCCGAGGCGGCGCTAGCGGCGCCCGCCCCGGGCAGCGAGAAAGGCCAGGAACGCCTCGCGGCTGCTGTACCTCGGCACATAGCCGAACACCGCCTTCAGCCGCCGGTTGTCCAGCACCGGCCGATAGCGCAGGAAGTCCAGCTGCTCCGGCCCGTAGCGGGTCAGCCGCAGCGGCCGCAGCAGCCCCAGCACCAGGCGGATCAGCCCCGCCGGCAGCGGCCGGTAGGGCTTGCCCAGCAGCCCGGCGATCTCCGCCAGGGACAGCGCGCCATCCCCGGCGAGGTTGTAGAGCCCGGTGCTGCCGCGCTCCAGGCCCTGGACGAGGATGTCCACCACGTCCTCGTCCCAGATGAACACGAAGCGGCTGTCGTGCCCGCGCACGCCGAGCACGCTGGGCTTCTCGAACAGCGCGGTGATCTGGTTGTCCACCTGCCGGCCGAGGATGGTGCCGGGGCGCAGCACCAGCTGGCGCAGTTGCGGATGCGCCCGGCGCGCCTCGGCCAGCAGCCGCTCCACCTCGCGCTTGTGGCGGGCGTAGGCGAAGGCGTCGTGGCCACGCAGGGGCTGGTCCTCGTCGATCCACTCGGCGTTGTCGGGGTGGTAGCCGTAGGCGGCGCCGGAGCTGGTCACCACCAGTTGCCCGACGCCTGCCGCGATGGCGGCGTCCAGCACCGCGCGGGTGCCCCCCACGTCGATGGCGTGCAGGGTGGCCTCGTCCATGCCCGGCGGCGGCGTCACCACCGAGGCCAGGTGGACGATGGCGTCCGGGCGCCAGGCGCGGATGCAGTCATGCACTGTCCGGGCCTGGCTGACGTCGAGCCAGGCCCGGGCCACGCCCTCGGGTGCCGGCCACTCGCGCACGTCGGTGGCCAGCAGCGGCCAGTCCGGGTGGCGCGCGGCCAGGGCCTCCACCAGTTGCCGGCCGATGAAGCCGCCGCCGCCGGTGATCAGGACGCGCATGCCGGCACCTCCTCGGGCAACGGGCGGTTGCGCCAGTACGCCACCAGCAGCAGGCCGCTGACCAGGTGCCAGGTGCCCCAGAAGGCCGCCACCAGGGCCATGTTCGGCTCACCGCCGAACTGGGCGAAGATCAGCCCCAGCGCCAGCCCGGAGTTGTGCATGCTGATCTCGATCACCATGGCCCGGCGGTTGGCACCGTGCTGGCGGGCCAGCACCGCCATCAGCCAGCCGAGCACGATGGCGCTGGCGTTGTGCAGCACCACGATGAAGAACACCAGCCCGAGGTTGTCGACGAACAGCCGCCAGTTGCCGGCCACCGCGCCCGCCACGAAGACCACGAAGGCCAGCAGCGCGAAGCGCTTGAACCAGGGCATCGCCCGGGTCGCCCAGCGCGGCCACAGGTTGCCCACCAGCATGCCCAGCGCCAGCGGCAGGCCGAGCAGCAGCAACACGCTCACCAGCAGGCCGCCGCGGTCCATCGCCAGGGCATCCAGGCGTCCGGCCAGGTAGGCCGCGCCCTCGGGGTTGAGGCTGCTGGTGAGGGCGAAGTTGAACGGCAGCAGCACCAGCGCCAGCAGGCTGGACAGCGCGGTCATGCTCATCGACAGCGCGGTATTGCCCCGCGCCAGGTGGGTCATCACGTTGGACAGGTTGCCGCCGGGGCAGCAGGCCACCAGCAGCAGGCCCAGCTCCAGGCCCGGGTGCAGGTCCACCAGCAGCGTCACCCCGAGGGTCGCCCAGGGCAGGATCAGGCACTGCCCGAGCATGCCCGCCAGCACCGGCTGCGGCTGCCGGAGCACGGCGAGGAACTGGGCGGTGCGCAGCTCCAGGGACACGCCGAAGATCATCACCGCCAGCACCAGGCCGAGCACCAGTTGCTGGTTCGCGTCGTAGTTCATGCAGGGCGCCTGTCATTGTCGTTATGCCGGGCACTCTACCTGCCCCCTGTGGCCGCCGGCAGTGACCGGTCCGGCCAGCGGTCATGGCGAATCGCGACAGACTGACGCGGGTCAATATTCGACCAGGGGCCGCTGCCTAGAGTGCGTAGCCTTTTGCCATCAGCCTGAAGCCCCTGCCCATGGACCGCTCCGAACCACCGCTCGTCGCCATCAACGACCCCGCGCTGGCCTGCCTGCTGCGCGACATGCTGCCGGCCATGGGCATCGTCTGCGAGGTCGTCGAGGACGCTGCCGACTGCTCCCGCGCACCACTTTGCCGCTGGCTCAATGACGCGTCCTTGAGCGACGCGATCCGTTTGCGCCTGTTGCTGGACGAGGCCATCGCGGTGCTCGAACGCACCCGCCATGCCTTCAAATCCCGTGAACTCGGGCACTTGCGCCGGCGCCTGGAAGAGGCGCGGGAAGAGTTGTCGCACCCCGCCCCGCTGGTGTAAAAACCAGCGCTGCGAAGGCCCCGCAGGCAGCGGGGGCCGGCTTTGCCGGGCAGGACGAAGGGCCTGCAAGACAAGGCGCCACGGGAGGCCGTTCCAATTGGAACGGCCTCCCGTGGCGCCTTTTTTATTGCCCGTGATCCATGGGAGACGCTATGGAGCTGAAAGGACAACTGGAAGGCCTGCGCGCGCGCATCGGCCTGAGCAACCGCGAGATCGACCAGCGCTGCCGCTACCTGGACTGGCAGGCCCTGGACGCGGAGCGCCTGAACCGCCATGCCGACGCCATGGAGGCCGTCCACCTGGCCTTCGTCGAGCGTCTCTACGCGCACCTGGACCTGTTCCCGCCGCTGGCCAGCATCCTGCGCAACCCGGCCACCCTGGCCCGGCTCAAGGCCAGCCAGCTGGACTACTACAAGCGCCTCTGGAGCGGCCCCTACGACCCGGACTACGTGCTCAACCGGCTGCGCGTGGGGCTGGTGCACCAGCACGTCGGCGTGGACCTGAAGTGGTACCTGGGCGCCTACCGCCTGTACCTGGCGCAGATGGTCGAAAGCCTGCTGGGCGACAGCGACGCCACCCGCACCCTGGGCAGCCTGCTGAAGGTGGTGTTCTTCGACATCTCCCTGGCGGTGGACACCTACAGCGCCGCCCAGCGCCAGGCCCTGGAAGACAGCGAGGCGCGCTTCGCCCGCGCCCTGCGCGGCGCCCACGACGGCATCTGGGACTGGGACCTGGCCCACGACCGGCTCTACGTCTCCGAGCGCTGGGCGAGCATGCTCGGCCTGCCCCGGGACGCCCTCGGCGAGACCAGCGCCGCCTGGTTCGCCCGCGTCCACCCCGACGACCTGCCGGCCCTGCGCCAGGCCATCGACGCCCACCTGCGCGGCGACGCGCCCTGGCTCAGCCACGAGTACCGCATCCGCCAGCAGAACGGCGGCTACCTCTGGGTACAGGTGCGCGGCGTTGCCGAAGGGCAGCGCATGGCCGGCTCCCAGAGCGACATCAGCCAGCGCAAGGCCACCGAGCACCAGCTCAGCCATGCCGCCCGCCACGACCCGCTCACCGGCCTGGCCAACCGCCTGCGCCTGGACGAGCTGCTGCAACAGGCCCTGCAGCGCCAGCTCAAGCCCGGCGCGCGGCAGGCGGCGCTGCTGTTCATCGACCTGGACCGCTTCAAGCTGATCAACGACAGCCTCGGCCACGCCGTGGGCGACCGCGTGCTGGTGGAGGTGGCCCAGCGCCTCAAGCGCTGCCTGCGCCCCGGCGACCACCTGGCGCGCTTCGGCGGCGACGAGTTCGTCGTGCTGCTGGACGACCTGGCCCACCTGGGCGATGCCGAACAGGTGGCCAAGCGCATGCTGGAAAGCCTGCACCAGCCCCTGCACCTGGACGACCGCACCCTGGTGGTCAGCGCCAGCATCGGCTTCACCGCCCTGCAGGCCGAAGGCCAGACCATCGACGCGCTGCAGGCGGCGGACCTGGCGCTGTACCGCGCCAAGGAATCCGGCAAGGCGCAGATCGCCCGCTTCAGCCAGGACCTGCAGACCGCCGCCAAGCAGCGCCTGGAACTGGAAAGCGCCCTGGCCCAGGCCCTGGCGCGGCAGGAGTTCTTCCTCCACTACCAGCCCATCTGCCGGGTCGACCAGGGCCAGCCGCGCCTGGTGGCGGTGGAGGCCCTGCTGCGCTGGCGCCAGGGCGATGCCCTGGTGTCCCCGGCGCGCTTCATCCCGGCCCTGGAGGAGTCCGGCGAGATCATCGCCGTGGGCGACTGGGTGCTGCGCGAGGCCTGCCGCCAGACCCGCGCCTGGCAACGGGCCGGCCAGGCCGACCTGCGCTGCTCGGTCAACCTCTCCAGCCGCCAGCTGCACCAGCCGGGCTTCGCCCAGCGGCTGCGGGCGATCCTCGCCGAGACCGGGCTGGACCCGGCCAGCCTGGTGCTGGAGATCACCGAGAGCCTGCTGATGCAGGACGGCGCCGACACCCTCGCCTGCCTGCGCGAGCTGGCCTGCCAGGGCGTGCGCCTGGCGCTGGACGACTTCGGCACCGGCTACTCGTCCCTCGGCTACCTCAAGCGCTTCCCCCTGCACATCCTCAAGGTGGACCGCAGCTTCATCGCCGGCGTGCCCGACGACGCCGAGCTGCGCACCATCTCCCGCGCCATCATCGGCCTGGGCGCCAGCCTCGGCCTGGAGGTGATCGCCGAAGGCGTGGAGAGCCCGGCCCAGCTGGACTTCCTCCTCGACGAGGACTGCCGCTACGCCCAGGGCTTCTGGTTCAGCCAGCCGCGCGCCCCGGACCACCTGCAGCGCCTGCTGGACGGCGAGGACAGCCTCGCCTGCCTGCTCGGCCAGCCCAGCCGCACCTTCGAGGGGGCCCAGCGATGAAGCGCAACCTGCCGGTCACCGGACGCGCGGTGGACTTCCCCGCCGACGCCAACATCCTCTCCACCACCGACCTGAAGGGCGTGATCACCCACGTCAACCAGGACTTCATCGACATCAGCGGCTTCACCCGCGAGGAGCTGCTGGGCCACAGCCACAACATGGTGCGCCACCCGGACATGCCGCCGGCGGCCTTCGAGCACCTGTGGCAGACCCTCAAGGCCGGCCGCAACTGGATGGGCCTGGTGAAGAACCGCTGCAAGAACGGCGACCACTACTGGGTCAGCGCCTTCGTCACCCCGGTGGTGCGCGAAGGCCAGGTGGTGGAGTACCAGTCGGTGCGCACCCGCCCCACCCGTGAGCAGGTGGCCCGGGCCGAACGGCTCTATGCCGAGCTGTCCAGCGGGCGCCCGCTGCGCCCGCGGCCCCTGCCATTGCACCTGCGCCTGCTGGGCGGCCCGTTGCTGGGTGGCGTGCTCGGGTTGCTGACCCACGCCGTGCTAGCCCCCGAGGGCGAGTGGGCCGCGCTGCCCTCGCTGCTGGTGGCGGTGCTCACCGCCGGCGCCTGGCTGCGCTGGCAGCTGCGCCCGCTGGACGCCCTGCTGGCGCGGGCCGGCGCCATCGCCGACAACCCCCTGAGCCAGGCGGTGTACTGCCAGCGCCACGACGAATTCGGCCGCCTGGCGCTGTGCCTGCAGATGCTGGAGACCGAGGCCGGCGCCCTGGTGGGGCGCATCGCCGAATCCTCCCACCTGCTGGCCGAGCACGCCGAGCGCCTGGCCGAGGCGGTCAGCCGGGGCAGCGCCGGCAGCCAGCGCCAGCTGGAGGAGACCGACCAGGTGGCCGGCGCCATGAGCCAGATGGCCAGCAGCGTGCAGGAGGTGGCGCGCAGCGCCCAGCACAGCGCCAGCGCCGCCGACCGCACCGACGACGCCGCCCGCCTGGGCCGCGAGGAAGTACAGGCCACCTGCGAGCGGATCGCCGAACTGGACCGCGAGGTGCGCGAGGCCGGCTGGGTGGTGGAAACCCTGCAGGCCCGCAGCGGCGAGATCGGCCAGGTGCTCGACGTGATCCGGGGCGTGGCTGAGCAGACCAGCCTGCTGGCGCTCAACGCCGCCATCGAGTCGGCCCGTGCCGGCGAGGCCGGGCGCGGCTTCGCCGTGGTGGCCGACGAGGTGCGGGCCCTGGCCGGGCGCACCCAGCAGTCCACCGCCGAGATCCACCGCATGATCAGCGCCCTGCAGAGCTGCAGCGAACAGGCGATGCAGGCCATGCGCCGCAGCGGCGAACGCGCCGGCGACAGCCTGGAACAGGCCCGGCGCGCCAGCCAGGCGCTGGAGCAGGTCAACCAGCAGGTGGCGGCCATCACCCACATGAGCCTGCAGATCGCCAGCGCAGTGGAGCAGCAGGGCGCCGCCGGCGACGAGATCCAGCGCAGCCTGGAGGCCATCCGCCTGGCGGCCGACCAGAACGCCGCCAGCGGCCAGTGCAGCCACCACAGCGCCGGCGAGGTGGCGGGGCTGGCAGTCAACCTGCGGCAGCTAGCGCTGCAGTTCTGGAGCGGGCGGCGCAGCCTGTCGTAGACGGGCACGGGGGCGGACGATCCGCTATGCTCGGCGCTTCGTTCCCGCCAGCCGCCGTCCCCGCCCGCCATGCGCTACCTGCTTTGCCTGCTGCTCCTGCTCGGCACCCCGGCCCACGCCTTCGACCGTGACCAGGTCGAGGGCTACCTGCTGGAGAACGGCCTGCAGGTCATCCTCAAGCCCACCCCGAACCGGGGCCACGTCTCCATCCGCCTGGTGGTGGGGGTCGGCTTCGACGACTTCGCCTGCGACGAGAAAGAGCTGCCGCACCTGCTGGAGCACCTGTTCTTCAGCGGCCTGCCCGGCAACGGCGAGGCCGACCTGGAGGCGCGCATGCAGGCCCTGGGCGGCGAATGGAACGCCTTCACCAGCGACAGCGACACCGCCTTCGTGCTGGAAGTGGCCGCGCGCAACCAGCGCCAGGCCCTCGACCTGCTGCTGGCGATCCTCCGCGAAACGCCCCTGGACGAAGGCCGCGTCGCCGCCGCCAAGCGCGTGGTACAGCGCGAGGGGGGCGGCCACTACTCGCACCTGGAGCGCCTGCTGGACCACCAGTCCCTGGGCCGCGAGGCCCACGAGCAGCTCGCCGTGGAGCTGGGCCTGGCCTGCGCCGAGCGCCCCTCGGTGGAGGGGCTGACACTGGAACGCCTGCAGGATGTGCGTGACACCTGGTACGGCGCCAACAACATGTCCCTGATCGTGGTCGGCGACCTCGACCCGCGCCTGCCCGCCTACCTCGATCGCCGCTACGGCGAGCTGCCGCCGGTGGAGGTACGCGAGCACCCGGCGCTGCCCACCATCAGCGCCGAGGCCGCGCCGCGCCTGACCCTGCGCAAGGGCCTGGTGGGCAATGGCGCCACCCTGCACTGGATCTTCCCCGAGCCGCTGGAGGACGGGGCCGACTACGCCACCCTGGAGCTGCTGCAGGACTACCTGGACTGGGAGCTGTACCAGCAGCTGCGCATCCGCAGCGGCCTCTCCTACGGCCCCTGGACGGACCGCCGCGCCTATGGCGGGCAGAGCTTCACCAGCCTCAACGCCGACCTGGAGCGCGAGGACCTCGACGAAGCGGTGCAGGTGCTGCAGGACACCACCCGGCGCCTGCGCGAGCACGGCGTCGACCGGACCAGCTTCGAGCGCCTGCGCCGGCTGGCGGTGGATCGCCAGGCCTGGGCCGCCCAGGGCGACGTGGCCCTGGCGGACTACTACTGGGGCGCCCTCGGCACCTACCAGGACGGGCGCTTCGAGAGCACCGCCAAGGCTTTCGCCCAGGTCACCCCGGAGCAGGTCGACAGCACCGTCCGCGCGCTGTTCGCCGAGCCGGGCTACCTGCGCATCGAGGCACCCCTGCTGACCTACGAGCAACTGGCCTGGCTGCTGGCCGCGCTGCTCGCCCTGCTGGCCCTGGCCGGCTGGTGGCTGCACCGCCGCCTGCGGCGCTGAACTGGCCGTCGGCCCGGCTTCTCAGCCTGCGGCCGACGGCAGTATCCTTCCGCCCCCCGCCTGCCACGCCGCCCTGCCATGACGTTCTGGAAAGACCGCCTGTTCGCCCTCATCGCCTTCATCCAGCGCCACCCGCGCCTGGTGGCGCTGTACGGGTTCTGCTCGGGGGTGGGCAGTTTCATCCTGGTGGACCGTGGCGCGCGCCTGGCCAAGGTGGTGGCGGTGCTGATGCTGGTGAGCTGGGTCTGGCTGCTGGCGGAGAACCTGTTCCGCCGGGCCATCGAGCGCTGGCTGAAGATCGAGCTGCCGCCGGCGCTGACGCGCTTCCTGACCCAGCTGATCCACCAGGAAAGCTTCTTCTTCGTGCTGCCGTTCTTCTTCATCACCACCAGCTGGAACAGCGGCCAGGCCCTGTTCACCGGGGTGCTGGGGCTGGCGGCGCTGTTCTCCATCACCGACCCGGTCTACAACAACGCCCTGGCACCGCGCCGCTGGCTGTACCTGGCCTACCACTCCCTGGCGCTGTTCGCCGTGCTGCTGACGGCGCTGCCGATCATCCTGCACCTGACCACGGCGCAGAGCTTCCAGTGGGCCCTGGGCATCGCCGTGCTGCTGTCGTTCCTCAGCCTGTGCAGCGCCATGCGCGTGCGCAGCCTGCGCCGGGGCCTGGCCCTGGTGGGGCTGACCCTGGCCCTGGGCGCCGCCGGCTGGCTAGGCCGGGTGATGGTGCCGCCGGCCACCCTGTGGCTGACCGAAGTGGCGGTGACGCCGGAGATGAACCAGCGCACCCCGGGGCAGGGCGTGGAGCAGATCTCCGCCGCCAAGCTGCGGGCCGACGGCCTCTACGCCTACACCGCGATCAACGCCCCGCGCGGGCTGAACGAGCGCATCTACCACGTGTGGCGCTTCGAGGGCCGCGAGGTGGACCGCATCGCCCTCGACATCCACGGCGGCCGCGAGGCCGGCTACCGCGCCTGGACCCACAAGCAGCGCTTCCCCGCCAACCCGGTGGGCAAATGGCAGGTGCGGGTGGTGACCGAGGCCGGCCAGATGATCGGCACCCTGCGTTTCGAGGTCACCGAAGACCCGTTGCCGCCCAAGCCCCGTTGAGCGGATCCACGGCCCAGCGACGGTGGGATGCCATGGCGGTGGGCTGAAGCCCACCCTTGTATCTCGACTACTGCCCCACCCCAGGGGCATAGTCCCCGACTGATCATCGGGGGAGGGATAGGAAGCCGTGCCCACCCTTAGGCCGCGAGCCTGCAACGTAGATAGTGCTCCGCCCCTCCACACTCACTCGAACAGCCCGAACGGTATCCAGAGCTTCGAGCTCGCATTCACAAGGTTGGGCCGGGTGCAGTGATGATCGCGTCTGAACGGATCGAGAGGAGAATCCATGCCCAGCGTCATCGGCATCGACATCGCCAAACA
>NZ_JYFT01000037.1:0-38287 GCF_000931385.1 Pseudomonas sp. FeS53a | reverse complement strand
GACGCTGGGCATGGATTCTCCTCTCGATCCGTTCAGACGCGATCATCACTGCACCCGGCCCAACCTTGTGAATGCGAGCTCAAGGCTCTGGATACCGTTCGGGCTGTTCGAGTGAGTGTGGAGGGGCGGAGCACTATCTACGTTGCAGGCTCGCGGCCTAAGGGTGGGCACGGCTTCCTATCCCTCCCCCGATGATCAGTCGGGGACTATGCCCCTGGGGTGGGGCAGTAGTCGAGATACAAGGGTGGGGCGTGCTTCATCGATCCACCGTTCCCGGGCTGAAGCCTGGGCTACGGTTGGGCCTCGGTGCGGGGGAGATGCGCATCGCGGAGCTCAGCGCATCCTACGGGCGTGGAGGAGGTTGTGTGTGGGTGGGGCGTGCTTCATCGATCCACCGTTCCCGGGCTGAAGCCCGGGCTACGGGTGAGCGTCGGTGTGGGGGGATGCGCATCGCGTAGCTCAGCGCATCCTGCGGGGCGTGGAGGGCGCTATGCGTGGGTGGATCGCGCTTCATCGATCCACCATGCCCGGGCTGAGCCCGGGCGCCGTTGGGCTACAGCCCGTATTGCACGCCGAGCATCAGCGACTGGGCGTTGTACTGGGTGCTGACGTCGCCCGGTGGCAGGCCTTCGATGTCGCCGAAGTGCGCGGTGCGGGTCTGCAGGTAGCGGTAGTCCATGGAGACGGACCAGTGCGCATCCCACTGGTAGGCGACGCCGGCGCCCAGCTGCCAGGTGCCGACGTCGTCGCGGTGGGTGGCACCGAAGGACACGCCGTTGGCCTCCAGGTCGCGGATGGTCAGGCGGGTGTAGCCCACACCGCCACCGATGTACGGCTTGATGCGGGTGAAGCCCTCGGGCATCGGCAGGTCGTACCAGAGGTTGGCCATCAGGCTGCTGCCGGCCTCCTGGCCCTTGCCGTCGATCTTGCCGCCGCCTTCGTACACGCGGTCGGCGAACTGGTCCAGGCTGTTGCGCCGGTAGGCCAGTGCCAATTCCGGGCGCAGGCCGATGGGGGAGCGCCAGCCCACGGCCAGGTCCACGGCATAGCCGGAGGACAGCGGCTGTTCGTAGTCCATCTGCACGAAGTCCAGCGAGTTCTGCCGCAGGTTCTGGTGGGCCACCCAGTTGGCGCCGCCCAGCAGGCTGACGTACAGGCCGCTGTCATCGGCGAGGGCCGGGGTGCACAGGCCCAGCAGCAGGGGGAGGGGAGCAAGGCGTCGAAGCGATAGCGTCATGGTGGTCTCGGTTCGGGGTAGGAAGGGGTCGGTTCAGCGCGTAGCGCGCAGCGGCTCGCGGGTGTCCTGCACCGCGCGGGCTTCGGCCAGGCTTCGCAGGTTGCGCAGGGCCTGGCCCATGGCGGCCTGCAGCAGGCGCCGCACCAGCGGGCGGTAGAGGACGCTCAGCCGCCCCTCGATGCGCGCGGCGTGGACCACATGGGTCTCGGTGCCGATGGGCGTCAGGTAGTGGCTGAAGGTCAGGCGCATGCCCAGCAGGTGGGCGGTGTTGGTGTAGCTGCGCAGGGGCGTCACCTGGGTGATCTGCAGCGGCATCTTCAGGCCGTTCTTCAGCACGCAGAGCCCCTGGGTGCCCACGCGGAAGGGGCCGTCCAGGGTGCATTGGCGCACGTCGGTGTCCCATTGCGGCGCGTTGGCCACGTCCTCCCACAGCTGCCAGATGGTGCTGGCGGGGGCGTTCATGCGCAGTTCCACTCTCACGTCACTCATGGTCTGTTCTCCTCGGGTCGATGGGCCGGCCTCAGGCCGGGTGCGCCTGCCGGCTGAGCACCTGGGCGGTCACGGTGGCGGCGCCGAGCGGTTGGCCGTCGGCCTCCAGCTCGATGACGATGCGGTTGGTCTTGAAGGCCTGGGCGTTGGCCGGCAGCGCGCTCTGCGGCGCCAGGGCCAGCGCCTGCCGGCGGCCGATGGGGCGGGCCAGGGTGAAGTCGAGCACCAGCAGGTTCATGGGCGTCTTCAGCGGGATGCGCAGCGCGCCGTGGGCGATCTGCATGTAGGCCTGCCGGGCGATCTCCAGGAAATACACCATGGAGTGCTGCCGGGGGTGGCCGTCCTCGAAGAACTGCCCCGGCGGGATGGGGCATGCCAGCACCCGCGCCTGCGGGTCGATGTCGCCGACCAGCACGTTCTCCGCGCGGGCCTTGTGCAGCCAGTCCTGTCGCTGGCAGGGGCGTACCGGTGCGAGCACGGCCCCGGAGGGCGGCACCTGGCCGGGGCCCAGTATCAAGGTGCAGGTGCACATCAACTGCTCGTCCTGCATCACCCGCGCGGTGTAGCCGTGGGGGCCGTTCTGCTGCAGTTCGATGTCCACCGGGCGTTCCTTCATCACGTAGCGCTGGAAGCGCACGTTCAGCCCGCGGATGAACACCGCGTCGCCGCGCAGGGCCGGCACCGCGTGCTCCATCAGCTGCAGCACGCCCTCGATCAGCAGGATGCCGGGCACGTGGTCCAGCGGGTGGTCGAAGAAGTACGGATGACCCTCGTCGACCCGCAGGGTGGCGTTCAGGCTCTGCGGGCTGCGCCGCAGCACATGGGTGATCACCGTGTTGCGCTCGCTGCGGCGCCAGCTTTCGCCGGGCGCGCGCACCAGCGGGTCGGGACGGATGGCCAGCAGCTCGCGCAGGGCACGGCTGCGCAGGTGCAGGCTGCTGAGCAGGGTACGGGTGAGGGTGTCGCCGAGGCCGATCAGGTCGACGCCATCCTCCAGGCCCGGTTCGGCGGGGAGCAGTTGCGCCGCCGGCGCGAGTACCGCGGGGGCCGTGTGGGGCTTGGCGAAACGCAGGGTGAAGGCCGCCCGTGGCGTGGCCGGGGCCGGCGGTGCCTGCCAGGTGGCCAGGCACTCGGCCTGCAGCCAGCAGAGCACCCGTTCGCCGTCGCGCACCTCCACCAGCCCCTCGCCGGGTTCGCCCAGCAGGGCCTGGAGCAGGGTGGCGATGCCCGAGGCTTCGGCCAGGTAGCCGGTGAGTGCCTGCAGCGGGTCGTCTGCCGGGCCCGCCTGCACCTGGCAGATGAGCAGGCGGGCGCCCGGGGCGATGCCCAGGCGCTCGGCCGCCTGCTGGCGGTCGGTGGCGGCACTGCCCGGCAGTGCTGCGACGAGCCGCAGCAAGGGCGCCTGGGGGCCGTCGGCCCGGTAGCGCTGCAGGGCCAGCACGCCCAGGCCCTCGCCCTGGGGCACCGGCGTGTCGGCCAGCGCGAGCAGCTCGCTGGCGCCGCTGATGAAGCGGCCCGCGCCCAGCAGCAGGGTGTCGATGCCCCGTTCGAACCAGTGCGGCGCCGCCAGCAAGGTGTGCCAGAACAGCCCCGGGCCGCCGGCCAGGGTCTGGTGGAAGCCACGCAGGTCGAAGAACTTGGCGGGATAGCCGGAGAGCAGGCTGGGCAGCATGCTGGCCACGTCCGCCACCTCGATGCCCGGCGCCGGCCCCTGGCCTTCGCGGTAGTGACGCTCCGCCTCGCTGTAGGCGTTGGTGAAGCGCTCGCCGCCCAGGTTGCAGCACATGACCATGGCGGTGCGGTCCGAGGCGGCGGTGCCGGGCAGGCGCTTGAGCAACTGGCCGACGCGGTCGGTCACCAGCAGCTTGAACGGGTCCACATGGGCGAGGGGGCGGGGGCCCATGCCGTAGCCGTCGATGTCGATCACCCGGTCACTCGCCAGGAACTGCCCGGCCCGCACCGCCACCTGCGGGGCCTGGGCGCCGAAGCGGCCCTGGGGAAAGGGCAGCGGCGCCTGCGGGCCCTGGCGCAGTGCCTGGCCGAACTCGGCGAGGGAGCCGCCACCGGCCAGGGCGGCCTCGGCCTCCACCACCATCAGGTCGAGGCGGATCGGCCCCTCGGAGCGGGCCGGCGCGGGCACCGGTGCCGCAGCGGGCCGGTAGGCTTCGACCACCATGTGCGCATTGGCGCCGCCGAAGCCGAAGCTGGAGAGGCCGATGCGCAAGGGCTGCTCCCCCGCCGCCAGGGCCTGGGGCTGGCCCTCCACCAGGCGCAGGCAGGTGTCGGCCAGCTTGCTGCTGCCGGGGTAGGCCACCTGGGGCGGCAGCGTGCCGTGCCGCAGCATCAGCAGGGCCTTGGCCAGGGACGGACCGCCGGCGGCGGTAAGGGTGTGGCCGATGTTGGCCTTGATCGAGCCGAGGGGAATGGGCCCGGCGACATGGGGGCCGAAGAAGCGCTGCAGCGAGCCGATCTCGGTGGCATCCCCCAGGGGCGTGCCGGTGCCGTGGCTCTCGATGTAGCCCACGCTGGCCGGGTCCAGCCCGGCCCAGGCGCGCTGGTAGGCGGTGTACTGGGCCTGCTTGCCGGGGGTGAAGACCGAGCCTTCGGCGCCATCGGCGGAGAGCCCCAGGGCGCGCATCAGGCCCAGGGGCGTGCGGGCGCCCTCCAGCGCCTGTTGCAGCGGCTCCAGCAGGAAGGCCACGGCGCATTCGCCGGGGACGATGCCGTCTGCCTCCGCGCCGAAGGCCTGCAACTGCGCCCGGGGCGAGAACGCGGTGAGCTGGGAGAAACCCAGGTACAGCGGCGGCGGCATCAGGGTGTTGAGGGCCATGACCACCACCTGCTCCGCCTGGCCGCTGTCCATCAGCCCCTGGGCCAGGTCCACGGCATAGATGAACGAACTGCAGGCGGTGTCCACCGTCAGGGCCGGGCCGCCCAGGCCGCAGGCGTCGGCCAGCCGCGCCACCTGGTCGGCAGGCGTCAGCCCCGGGCGGGGGGTGTTGGCTGGGTCGGCACTGGCGAGGAAGTAGCTCTCGTCGCTCCAGGAGGTGGCGACGATCAGCGCCGTGCGCGCACGCGGCAGCGTGGCGAGCGGTTCCAGCAGCTCCTCCAGCACCGCGCAGCCGATGGCCAGCTGGCGACCGTCGCTCAACTGCTCCGGTTCGTCGCCACCCAGGCCGTGGACCTGGTGCAGGTAGACCCGGTCCTTCTCGCCGGGGCGGGGGTGGTGGATCGCCTCGCGGGCCATGCGCCAGCGTTGCAGCAGGTCCTGCTGCGGGGCGCGCTGGCCCTGGCGGAGCAGCTTCCACAGCGCGTCGATGCTGGGGGCTCCGGGAAAGGTGCCGGCCATGGCGCTGAAGCACAGCGGGGCAGGGGAGGGGGCCGTCATGACGTTCTCCTTGTCGTGGGGCACGCGGGTCAGCCCATGCGTCCGAGCAGGGCGGCGGCGTCCTCGGGACTGCGCCGGGACATCAGCGCCTCACCGGCGAAGGCGCTGGTGCTGCAGGTGCTGGCCATGCGTTCGCACAGGGCGGCGCGGTCGAAGCCGGTCAGGCCCAGTTCGGCGAAGGGGCGGCTGGCGTCGGCGCCCTGTTCCGCCAGCAGCGGTGCCACGGCCTCGCGCAGGCGTTCATCGGGGGCGATGGGCGCCGCTTCGGCGGCCTCGGCACGGGGGCCGTCGGCCAGCAGGCGGGTGACCTGGGCGATGGTCTGCTGGGCACAGACCGCCTCGCTCAGTTCGCTTTCGTGGGGCTTCAGGGCCGGCCACTGGCGGGTGACCAGGTCGAGGAAGTCCAGGCGGATCAGCGAATCCAGCCCCTGCTCCTCGTAGGGTTGGCGCGGGTCCAGTTCGGCGGCGTCGAACCCGGTGATCTCGGCCAGCAGCGCCAGCACCTGACCGGCCACGTCCACGGGCTCGGTCGCCGGGGCGCTGGCGAGCTGGGCGAGCACCTCGGCCGGGCTCTGCAGGTCGAAGAAGTGCTCGGCGTGGGCGCGGGTCTCGGGGAAGGCCTGGCCGAGGGCATCGAACAGGTTCACCCGGCTGAGGGAATCCAGGCCCATCTCGTCGAAGCGCTGCTGCAGGTCGATGTCGGCGGCGGGCAGGCCGCTCATGGCGCTGATCTCCTCGCGCAACCAGGCCTCGTAGCCCGGGGCTTCGGCGGGGGCTTCCGGCAGCGGCGCGGCCGGCACCACCCGCAGCGGGGTCACCGACAGCGGCGGGGCTTCGCGGCGTTCGGCGGCCAGGTCCTGGTGGTTGAGGTAGAGGCTCTGCACCACCTGCTGGTGGGCCTCCAGGTACTGCGAGGTGACCAGCTGGGCCTGTTCGATCAGGCGCAGCAGCACCGCTTCGCGGGCGCTGTGGGACTCGCACAGGGAGTCGATGATCTTGCCGGACAGATCGAAGTAGCTCTGGGCGATCTTGCCGTTGGAGACGATGAAATCCTGAACCACGTTATCCAGTGCCAAGTTCATGGGGTTGACCTCAAAAAGGGCGCGACATTGATCCACGGGCGAGCCGCCACGCTGGGGCGGCTCTCCGTCAGGGAATAAGGGTGTGGGTGGGGGCGGGCGTCAGGCCGTGGCCGGCTCCGGGGCATGCAGCGTCCGGCTGACCGGCAGCGGCTGGCGCACCAGGCCCGAGCGCAGCTGCAGGTAGCTCTCCAGCGCCATGGGTTGCAGGCCCTGGAAGGCGATGTAGCCGTCCGGGCGCACCAGCATGAGGCTGCCGGCCGGGGCGTGGTAGCGCTTGTGCAGCCGCCAGTCCGGGTCGAGCAGGGTTCGCGGGTGGGCCGGGAAGTCGCGGGTGTCCAGGGCGTCCACCACGCAGAAGGCCTGCACGGCGGGGTAGTCCCGTTCGATGCGCGCGGCCAGGTCACGGTAGCCGGGCAGCAGCGGGGAGAACTGGTCCTCGCCGGTGAACACCAGCAGGGTGAAGCCCTTGTCGAACAGGTCGATCAGGTGCTGCTCCGGTGCCCCCGGGTTGGGTTGCCAGAGCGTCACGTCCGGGGCCAGGTGCCCGGCCAGCGGGGCGCGGCCGTGGTACTCGCCGGCGTGACCCTTGCGCGCCCAGCGGTTGCGCTGTCTGGGCTCCAGCGACTGCTGGATGTGCTCGCTGGGGCGGTAGTGGTACTGGTGCCCGGAAATCATCGAGGGCAGCACGCGCTGCACCGCGCGGCGGCGGGTGATGAGCGGCAGCAGGTGGTCCCGCAGCCACACCAGTGGGCGCTTCTGCACGGTGATCAGGGTGGTCAGGCGGTGGGCGGTGTTCTCCACCTCCAGGGCCACGGGGTAGCGCTCCTCGTGGTAGCTGTCGAGCAGTGCGGCATCGGCCAGGCCCTGGTGCACGAAGGCGAGCTTCCAGGCCAGGTTGTACGCCTCGGACACGCCCAGGTTCATCCACTGCCCGCCGATGGGGCTGCCGATGTGGGCACTGTCGCCCACCAGGAACACCGGGCCCTTCTGCATCTGCTGCACGCGGCGGTGCTGGAAGGAGGCGATGGTGGTGGAGCTGAGGTTGGACAGGGTCATCTTCTGCCCGCGCCCTTCGCACAGGCGTTGGAAGTTCTCCAGGGTCAGCGGCGGGCGGTCGGCCTCGTCGGCCGGCAGGTCGTAGGGCATCTCGATGAACAGGCGGTAGCGCGACTGCGCATTGATCGGCGCGACCGCGACGTAGCCCTGGGTGTCGCCGAGGAAGAAGGCGCCTTCGTCCTGGCTGCCGTCCCACTGGATGTCGGCGTCGGCGAGCATGAAGAAGCGGTCGTAGAACTCGCCTTCGAAGGTCAGCCCCAGGTGCTTGCGGATCGGGCTGCGCGCGCCGTCGGCGGCGGCCACCCAGCGTGGCCGGAGGATCTGCTGCGGGCCTTCGGCCGGTTGCAGCGTCACGGTGGCCTGGTCGCCGTCCACCTGCAGGTCGGTCAGCTCGGTGTTCCACTCCACCGTGATGCTCAGCGTGCCCAGGCGCTCCAGCAGGATGGCCTCGGTCTGCGGCTGCGGCAGGCTCAGCAGCATGGGGTAGGGCGCCTGCAACTGGGCGAAGTCGTAGTTGAGGATGCGGCTGCCATCGGACTGCACGGAGAACTGGTTGATGGCGAAGCCCTGGGCCACGGCCTGCTCGGCCACGCCCATGGCGCGGAAGATCTCCAGGGTGCGCGAGTGGATGGCGATGGCCTTGGTGGCGGTGGAGGGGCCGGCGTTCTTCTCGATGATGCGCAGGGGGATGCCCTGCTGGGCGAGGAGGATGGCCAGGGTCATGCCGATGGGGCCGGCGCCGACGATCAGGACGGTGGGCGCGCCGGTGGGCCGGGTGGGGGTCTCGGTGGCGAAGGGTTGGCGGCTCATCGGTCAGTACCAGTTGCGGTAGAAGGGGAAGGTCGCCACGTCCAGCAGGTCGCGGTCACCGGAGGAGTCGCCGTAGGCATAGATGTCGTACTGGGCCAGGTCGCCGACGCAGGCACGCAGGCGGGTGACCTTCTCGCGCTCCACGCAGTTGCGCCCGTCGATGGCGCCGTTGAGGCCGCGCTTGTCGGTGGCCAGGCGGGTGCCGCAGACGTGGTCGAAGCCCACCAGGTTGCCCCAGGGCAGCAGGTAGTTCTCCGGGGAGTTGCTCACCAGCGCGGTGACGTGCCCTTGGGCCTGGTGCCACTTGAGCCGGCGCAGGGCCTCGGGGCGCAGCCAGCGGGACAGGTGCTCGGTGATGAAGAAGCGCGCGTGCTCGCGCTCCTGCTCCACGGTCAGCCCCTTGAGGTAGCGCTCGATGAAGGCCTGCCGCGCGGTCATCAGCGGCACCAGCCCGAGCAGCACGCCGGCCATCTTCGGCAGCAGCGGGACCATGGCCAGCCAGAAGCGCGCCGGGCCGTGGATGAAGCGCATGTAGCGCCAGAAGGTGTGGCGGTCGGTCAGGGTGCCGTCGAAGTCGAAGACGGCGAGGACCGGTCGGTGGGTTTCAGCTTGCATGGGCTCTCTCCTTGAGCGTGAGGATTTCGAAGACGCGGGGCAGCTTGAAGCCGGACAGGTGGCGGGCGAGCAGGGTGTTCAGCTCGCCCTGGGCGACCTCGTCCGTGCACTGCACGGCCAGGTGCAGGACGTTGATGGCCTTGGCGTCGGGCACCACGTAGGCGCGGGCGGCGGTGACGGCGGGGTGGCGCAGGGCGACCGCCTCGATCTCGGCGAAGTCGATCATCTGCGCCTTGATCTTGGAGATGCGCAGGCGCTGGCAATAGAAGAACAGGTGGCCGCTGTCGTCCTGCCAGACCAGGTCCCCGGTGTGCAGCCAGCCGTCGCGGATGAACCGCGCACTGACCTCCGGTTCACCGTCGTAGGCCTCGATCACCATGGGGCCCTTGATCAGCAGCTCGCCGATCTGCCCGGTGCGCACGTCCTCGCCCCGGCTGTTCACCACCCGCACCTGCACATGGCGGATGGGCAGGCCCATGGCGCCGCGCGAAGTCGGTTGCAGGGAGCTTTGCACCAGCATCGGCATGCTCTCGGTCAGGCCGTAGCCCTGCAGCACCGGGCGGCAGCCCAGCAGCTCGCCGAGCTTCTGGCCTTCGTCGGCAGGCAGGTGGCTGCCACCCGAATAAAGCATCAGCTCCGGGTGCAGCGGCGGCGGCGGGGGCTTGCGCTTGGCCAGGCGCAGGTTGAAGTAGCGGATCACGTCCGGCACCAGGCAGGCGAAGCTGACCTGGTGGTCGGCCAGCACCTCGGCCAGGTCGCGGTTGAGCAGGGTGTTGGTCATCAGCAGGGTGGCGCCGATGCTCAGCGGGAACACCAGCATCACCGACAGCCCGAAGATGGCGTACAGCGGCAGCGTCACCAGGTGCACCGAGCCCAGGCCCTGGGGGTGGAAGTGCTCGTGCAGGCCGTCGCTGGACAGGGTCAGGTCCAGGTAGCGGTGGGGCACGCCCAGCGGCCGGCCGAGGCCACGGTAGGTGTACTGCAGCGAGGCGATCGGGTTGCCCTCCGGCAGCGCCAGCGGGGCCGGGGCATGGGTGAGCCCGTCGAGGCGCACGGCGTTGGCCGGCAGCGCCGCCTGGCTGGCGGGGCCGTCCACCAGCAGGCAGTGGCGGATGCCGGCGCGGGCGAAGGTGGCGGCGTGCTCCTCGGCCAGTTCGGCGAGGGTGATGAGGGCCACCGGCTGGGCGGCGTCCATCACCGCGCCCATTTCATGAGGCGTGAGCTTGTAGTTGAGGATCACCGGCACGGCACCCCGGCCCAGCAGGGCGAGGTAGAAGGCGATGAACTCGGCGCCGTTGGGCAACGCCAGGGCGACCCGCTCGCCGGGCTCCAGCCCCAGCGCCGCGAGGGCGCCGTTGCGCAGGCAGGCATGGGCGTGGAGCTGGGCGTAGGTGAAGTCGCTGCCGGGGCTGTCCAGGTCACGGATGGCGCAGTGGTCCGGGTGCGCCTGGGCGATGTCGAGGAAGCGGTGCAGGAAGCCGGGAGGGTGGGAGGTGGGGCTCATGGCAAGGGGAACTCCGTCCGGTATCGAGGGGAAGGCTCATTCGGCAGTAGGAAGGGGGTTCCCGGTTTCCGGCAGGTAGCCGTTCGCCCGGTACCAGTTCAGGGTGTCCGCCAGCGTCTGTTCCACGGGACGGAAGCGGCAGCCCAGTTCTTTTGCGCTTTTTTCGTGGCTGAAGTGGGTCCGGTCGCGTTCGCCGGCCATCAGCTTGATGGTGGAGTTGCTGATCAGCACCGGCTTGCCGGTGATCAGGTGTTGCAGTTCATAGAGGGCGGCGATCACCCGCAGCACCGCCAGGGGAACCTTGCGCTCCGGTGCAGGCAGGCCGCTGACCTGGGACAGGGCCTTGAAGATGCTGCCCATGTCCATGTGCACGCCGGCCGCCAGGTAGCGCTCGCCGCTGCGCCCCCGCTCCAGCGCGGCCAGTACGTGCTGGGCGACGTCGCGGGCATCCACCACCGAGAAGGTGCCGGGGAGCACGCCGGGCAGCTTGCCGTGCATGAAGTCGATGAGGAACTGGCCGGAGGAGGTGGGGCCGATGTCGCCGGGGCCGAACATCCAGCCCGGCAGCACCATGGCCATGCGCATGTCGGGGTGGCTGTGGAGGAATTTGCGCACCACGAGTTCGGAGAGGATCTTGCTGCGGTAGTAGTCGTCGGCACCGGCCTCGGGGCGCGACATGGTCTCGTCGATCAGCTGGCCCGGCTCGCCCTTGAGCACGGCGATGGAGGAGACATGCACACCTCGACGGATGCCGGCCTCGTAGGCAGCGGCCAGCAGGTTCTCGGTGGCGATCACATTGGTGTCGTAGAGCACCTGCCAATGTTTGCCGCCCTTGTAACTGTCGCGGAAGTAAGCGGCGGTATGTATGAGTGCATCGCAGCCTTTCAAGTGAGCGCGAAACTTATCAACTTCCTGCAGGTCTCCCTGAACCAGTTCGACGGGCAGGTCACCAAATTGTTTTCTCGCTTTATCGATGGAACGAACCAGCGCTCTTACTTTGATATTGCGTTGTAAAAGTGCATGTACGGTGTTGTTGCCCAAGAGTCCCGTTGCGCCGGTTACGAATGCACATTCCATTGAAAAAACACCTTGTTTGAACACGTGGGTGAAGGGCTTCCTTTCGCTTGCCAACGGTCTGTCAGATTTGTCCCAGGACGCTGGCGGCGCAGATTGAATACCAGTCGGTATTCAAAAATCAAGCGGTATCCGAATGTGTCAAAACCCCTGTTCATGTAGGGGTTTTATGTGCATAACCTATTGATTTTCATGACTATGTTGTTCGAGTTCGGCATGGACGCCGCTCGTCGGATCAGTGCGTTTGCAGGTTAATTTTTTGTGTCATCGCGCCGGATGCTGGCGAATTGATGACCCGCGCCTGGCGCCGGCGAGGGAATGGCCGGGCGCTGTGCGAGCGCTTCGGCAACCGGTGATAACGCGTTATCACCGGCGAGTTGGTTTTGATACCGGGTACGTCCGTGCCGGAGAACGATGCGTTATGCTGCGCCGGGTCAAAAGGCGGTGAAAGCCTGGTATTGCAGTCGGGGGGATGCAGGGCCGACCGGCATCTTTTCAGAATCGAGGTCTGGAGTTAGCACATTGACCAAAACCAGAATGGGCCGCGAAGAGAAGCAACTTCATACCCGCGAGCAATTATTCGAAGCGGCGACGGAACTTATGGTGAGCAAGGGATATCACGCCGCCAGTGTGAGTGATATCGCCGAGCAGGCCGGCTACTCCAAGGGGGCATTCTTTTCCAACTTCGCCAGCAAGGCCGACCTGCTGGTTGCCCTCACCCAGCGCTTCAAGGGCGTGGAGATCGAGCGCCTTGGCCAGGCCCTGGCCAGCGGGGCGTCCACAGCGGAGTTGAGCCAGGGGTTGCTGATGTACATCGACAACCTGAAGAACAACAAGCCGTGCGTGATCCTCGATGTGGAGCTGCAACTGATCGCCGCCCGCGACGCGGATTTCGCCCAGCACTACCACGACCTGCACCAGGCCAACAGCGAGGCGCTGGGCACGCTGATCGAGCTGATCTTCCACCACCGTGGCAAGCAGGCGCCGATGAGCCGGGAGCTGCTGGCCATGACCTTCACCGCCCTCTCCGAGGGGCTGATGCTGCAGGGCCGGGACGATCCTGCGGAGCAGATCCGCCTGGTGCTGGAGGCGCTGATCGAGAAGGCGCCGGGGTTGCCCGCCAGTCGCTGAAGGGCGGCAGCCCGCCCGAGGTGTCACGGCCGGATCACGGCTTGCCGATCACTCCGCCCCCAACCCCCGCAGGTACGCACAGAGCATGTCCGCCAGCGCTTCGGAGAAGGCATGGATGGCTTCGGCCGTGCGGTGCTGTTCGGAGAAGTTCTTGCCCACGGCGCCGAGGGTGGTGGTGAGCAACTGGCAGGCGAGGGCGCGTTGCTCGTCGGTGGCGGTCGGCAGGGCTTCTTCGACGAAGGTGAGGAACAGCCGTTTGGCGTAGGCCTTGGCCTCCCTGGCTTCTGGGGCGTCGCGGTAGAGCGGGGCGGCGTCGTTGAGGGCGGTGCGCATGTCCGCCTCTTCGCATTCCGAGTGGACGAAGGCCTGCACCAGCTGGCGCAGGCGGGCCAGCGGAGGCTGCTCGCGGTCTTCGAGGATCTGTCGCAGCAGGTCGGTGGTGCGCTGCCATTCGTCACTCTGCAGGCGGAACAGGATGGCCGCCTTGTTGGGGAAGTACTGGTACAGCGAGCCGATGCTCACCCCGGCGCGTTCGGCGACCCGGGCGGTGGTGAAGCGCGCCGCGCCCTCCTTCTGCAAAACCTGAATAGCGGCGTCGAGGATGCTCGCCACCAGCTCGGTGGAGCGGGCCTGCTGGGGCTCCTTGCGCGTGGCGATGCGCGGGTTTCGGCGTTCGGGCATGGGGGCTCGGCGGAATGCGAATGGGTGAATGTGACGAAATCGTCGCATTCTATTCAGGCGCAACGTCGCGCTCAACCTGACCCACGGAGTCGCCATGACCACCCTCACTTCCGCCCCCCTTGCTTCTCTGCTGGACAGCCTGTTCCAGCAGGCCGACGCCCTGTCCGTCGACGACCATCCCGCCCTGGCCGGGCTGGACGGCGCGGCCCTGACCCGGCTCATGCACAGCAAGACCGACTACCTGGAGCTGTATGCCCAGTTGCGCGACCTGCCGCTGCCGGTCTCGCGGGAGACCGGGCGCCTGCTGTACATGCTGGCCCGCAGCAGCGGTGCCCGGCACATCGTCGAGTTCGGCACCTCGTTCGGCATCTCCACCCTGCACCTGGCGGCCGCCCTGCGTGACAACGGCGGCGGTCGGCTGATCACCTGCGAGTTCGAGCCCGGCAAGGTGGCGCGGGCGCGGGGCAACCTGGAGGTCGGCGGCCTGCTGGACCTGGTGGAGATCCGCCGGGGCGATGCGCTGCAGACCTTGCGCACGGACCTGCCCGAGTCGGTCGACCTGCTCCTGCTGGACGGTGCCAAGGCGCTGTACCCCGAGGTGCTGGCGCTGGTGGAGCCGCACCTGCGGGCGGGCGCGCTGGTGATCGCCGACAACGCCGACCACAGCCCGGAGTACCTCGCCCACGTCCGCGCGCCTGCGGGGGGCTACCTGTCGGTGCCCTTCGGCGGTGATGTGGAGCTGTCCATGCGGCTGGGCTGAGGCGGGGCACAGGCGCCGGGCCGTGGTGCGGAATCCAGGTGTGAAATTGCTGGCGTCTTGATGGCAAATACCTGGCGTTTCGTCGCCGTTTGCGGCCCTTTGCGCCTTTTTGTATCAAAAAAGCGACAAGTTTCACGAAACCGGCGACTCCCCGGGAGAACCCCGGCTACACCGTCCAGTCTAGGTTCGAGGCCGTCCGAAGGATGCCGTACGGACAATGGCATTGCGCCATTCCCAGGCCTGCCTAAAGCCACTTCAAATGGATTGGAGTCAACATGAAGAACAACGTCAAACGTGTTGCCGGTTCCATCGCATTCGCCCTCTCCACCGCCGCCCTGGCGGGGCCCACCTCGGACGCCGAGCAGTTCAAGGAATACTGGAGCCCCGGCAAACCCAACGCCGCCATCTGCAATTCACCCCTCCTGGTGGGCACACCCCTGGGGCTGCCGCGTTGCATGCAGGCGCGCAACGTGTTCGCGCGGCTGCAGGCCCTGGAAGACATCGCCAGCCTCAACGAGGGCAACCGCGCCGCCGGCCGGCCGGGCTACCAGGCCTCCATCGACTACGTGAAGCGCACCCTGGAGAAGGCCGGCTACAAGGTCACGGTGCAGCCGTTCCCCTTCACCGCCTTCTACCCGAAGGGGCCGGGCACCCTCAGCGCCGTGTCGCCCACACCGGGCAACTACGTGTGGGAGACCGACTTCAACTACCTCTCCCAGACCGAGGCCGGTGACATCAGCGCCCCGGTGGTGCCGGTTGACCTGGCCCTGGGGGCCGGCAACACCAGCAGCAGCGGCTGCGAAGCGGAGGACTTCGCCAACTTCCCCAGCGGCGCCATCGCCCTGGTCCAGCGCGGCACCTGCAGCTTCGAGGTCAAGGCGGAGAACGCCGCGGCCGCCGGTGCGGCGGGGGTGATCATCTTCAACCAGGGCAACACCGACGACCGCAAGGGCCTGGAGAACGTCACCCTTGGCGACAGTTATGAAGGTGGCGTACCGGTGATGTTCGCCACCTACGACAACGGCGTGGCCTGGTCGCAGACCCCCGGCCTGCAGTTGCGCATGGTGGTGGACGTGGTGCGCGAGAAGACCCAGACCTACAACGTGGTCGCCGAGACCCGCTACGGCAACCCGAACAACGTGGTGATGGCCGGTGCCCACCTGGACTCGGTGTTCGAAGGCCCGGGCATCAACGACAACGGCTCCGGCAGCGCCGCCCTGCTGGAGATGGCCGTGCTGCTGCGCAAGGCCTACCCGCTGAACAAGCTGCGTTTCGCCTGGTGGGGTGCGGAGGAGGCCGGGCTGGTGGGTTCTACCTACTACGTGAAGAACCTCACCGCCGAGGAGAAGAAGAAGATCAAGGCCTACCTGAACTTCGACATGATCGGTTCGCCCAACTACGCCAACCAGATCTACGACGGTGACGGCTCGTCCTTCGGTCTGCAGGGCCCGCCCGGCTCCGGCGCCATCGAGCACCTGTTCGAGGCCTACTTCAAGCTGCGCAACCAGGCCAGCGAAGGCACCGAGATCGACTTCCGCTCCGACTACGCGCAGTTCTTCGAGGACGGCATCGCCTTCGGTGGCCTGTTCACCGGCGCCGAGGACATCAAGACCCCCGAACAGGCGCAGAAGTACGGCGGTGCTGCCGGCAAGCCGTTCGATCCGTGCTACCACAATGCCTGCGACAGCACGGCCAACATCAGCCTGGAGGCCCTGGAGCTGCATGCCGATGCCATGGCCTTCGTCACCAGCTGGCTGTCCATCTCCACCAAGGTGATCGACGACGAGATCGCCGCAGCCAAGGCAGCCGGCGGCAAGGGCCTGCTGCGCTCCCAGAGCGTTCGCCAGAGCGACCGCTGGGGGCCCGACTACGTGCGCTGATCCCCGCTGTTCCCTTGCGCCGGTGGCCCCGGCGCAAGGGCTTCTCCCCCGTTGACGGCGTTTCCTTTCTCGAAATACTGTATGTATGAACAGTATTCGGAGAATCCGCCATGGGGACTGTCCGCATCATCGGCCGCCTCGGCCCCTCGTACGCCACCCTGCCGCTCTACACCCTCGCCCTCGACCAGGCCCCCCGGCAGCCGGTCCGCCTGCACCTGGCGGGCAGCGCGCCGCTGGACGACCTGCTCGGCGTCGACATCCCGCAGACCTTCAGCCTGCGCCTGGAGGACGACAGCATGAGCGCCATCGGCCTGTACGCCGGGGACATCCTCATGGCCGACCGGGCCCTGGAGCCTGGCGATGGCAGCCTGGTGGTCGTCCGCATCGAGGGCGACTTCTGCATCCGCCGGCTGAGCCTGGAGAACGGCCATAAGGTGCTCCGCGCCGCCAGCGAGGGCTACCCGCCGGTAACGCTCGCACCGGGCGAAGCGTGGCGCGTCCGGGGCGTGGTGACCCACAGCTTCCGCCGGCCCTGAGGCAGGGATGCCCAGGGCCGTTCGGGGTCAGTGGAAGAGTTGGCGCGACTTGCCGGGCTTGCGCGGGTGGGGCGCCTGGCGTGGCGCTCGGGTGGTGGGATGGTGGTGGTGATGGGCGATGCGCAACATGCCCCACAACATGGCCACTGCGACCAGCAGCCAGCCCACGACCAACAGCACGATAAAGCCTTCAGGACTCATAACAACCGCCTTGGCACCCGCGTGTGGGTGCCTGCTGGAAAGTCTAGTCCGCGCCGCTTCGCCGGGTGTGTCAGGGCATGGCCTCCGGTCGGCAGGCGACAGGGCATTCGTCGGATGGCGCCAGGCCACCCCATGCAGGGTTGGGCAACCCGGTGGGCGGAAAGTGCAGGTCGCTTGGTCGGGCCGGTGCCGGCCCAACGGTTCTTACTGGCAGAAGCGCTCGACGTTCTGCCGGGCTTTCTCCGTCGGCGCATTGCGCTGCTGCTCGCGCCAGAACTGGCATTGCGGGCTTTGTGCGCGATCGCGGGCCTCCGCCCGTTCGTTGTCGCGCTGCTGGGCGGCGTCCAGCCGCTCCTGGTAGTGCTGGAACATCTCGCTGCCCTTGTCCACCTGGGGCGCCGGCGCATCGGCTGGCGGGATGGAGGGGAGGGCGGCACGCCCCGACGCCTGGCTCCAGGCCTGGGCCACCACTGCCTGGTAGCCGAGCCACGCAGTGGCCACCACGGCGACCGCGCCGAGCCAGATGCCCAGGGCGATGCACAGCACCAGTTGCAGCGGGGAATAGGCGATACGCAGGGGCGGGCGGGTACGGCGGGTCATGTCGGTCTCCTTCTGGATGGGGGCAAGGCTAGCCGCTCAGGCCACCTGCAGCACCTCGTACACCTGGGGCACGCCCGCAGGGGCGACCACCACTTCGTCACCCTCGCGCTTGCCCAGCAGGGCCTGGCCCAGGGGCGCGCGCGGGGTGATCACCGTCACCTCGGCACCCTCGGCCTGGACCAGCAGGCCGGCCGCCTCCGGGCCGAGGAACAGCCAGCGCTCGCCGCCCTGTTCGTCACCCAGGCACACCAGCGCACCCAGGGCGATGCCGCGCTCCGGGTCGTAGGGCCGCAGCACCAGCGCCTCGTACAGGCCCACCGCCTGGCGGATCTCCGCAGCACGGCGGGCCTGCCCGGTGGCCAGGTAGGACGCCTCCAGGCCGAGGGTGTCGTACTTGTTCTCGGCGATGTTCTCCTCGTGGGTCGCCGTCTCGTAGGCGGTCTGTGCCGCCCGCTGCAGCAACTGCAGGTCGTCGGCCAGGCGGTCGAGGATGAGGCGGAGCAGGTGGGCTTTGTCCATGGTCGGTCCGGTTCGCGTGGGCGGGCCATTCTACGTCCTGGCGCGTGGCTGTCGATGCGCCCGCAGGGCGCCTCCGTGTGTGATAAAGCAGCATTGATGATGTATATTGATGCCAACGCACGGAGGAAGACCATGAGCGCGCTGACCCGCCCCCACCTCGATCCCGACGCCGTCCTGGCCAAGGCCCTGCTCAACACCCGCGAGCAACTGGGGCTGACCCGCCAGCAACTGGCCGACATCGTCGGCGTCCACCGCACCGTCGTCACCCGCTGGGCCGACGCCGGCAGCATCCGCCCGCAGAGCAAGACCGGTGAACTGGCGCTGCTGGTGATCCGCATCTACCGCGCCCTGTTCGCGCTGTTCGGCGGCAACCTCGAGGACATGCGCCACTTCCTGCGTACCGAGAACCGTCACCTTGGCGGCGTGCCCCTGGAGCTAATGGGGCAGGTGCAGGGGCTGGTGCGGGTGGTGGAGTACCTCGACGCCATTCGCGGCAAGGTCTGAGGGTTAGAGCGCATGGAAATGGACATCTGGAGCGCGTGCGACGGCGAACGCCACATCGCCCCCCTGCGCGGGCGCGTGGTGCGCCTGGTGGAGAGCCAGGAACAGGTGGCGACCCTGCAACTGGTGGACAACCTCGCCGAACAGGCCCTGCTGGAAGAGCTGATCGAGACCAGCAAACCGCCCCTGCCGCGCAGCGCCGAGCCGCTGCACTACCTGCTCAAGACCCCGTTCCGCTACCCGCCGCTGCGCTGGGGCTCGCGCTTCGGCACGGTGCACGAGCCCAGCCTGTTCTATGCCGCTGCGCGCCTGGAGACGGCCATGGCCGAAGGCGCCTTCTACCGCTTCGTGCTGTGGAGCGGCATGGCCACCCCACCGCCCAGCGGACGCATCCTCTCGGAGCACGCTTCCTTCGAGGCGCGCTTCCAGGTGGAGCGCGGCGTGAGCCTGCAGAACCCGCCGTTCGATGCCTACCCGGCGCTGCTCGATCGCCGCGACTACCGTGCCACCCAGGCCCTGGGGGCGGCCATGCGTGCCGCCGGGGTCGAAGCCTTCGAATACCGCTCCGCCCGCTGCCCGCAGCAGGGGCTGAACATCGCCCTGTTCACCCCCGACGCCTTCACCGAACGGCGCCCGCGCAACCTCACCCCCTGGTTCTGCGAAACCACGGCCGACTACGTCGCCTACAAGCACGCCCAGGCGCCGGACCAGCCCCGTCTGTTCCGCCGCGAAGCCTTCCTGGTGGACGGCGTCATCCCCCAGCCGGCGTGACCCGGAACGGGCCCTGTCACCTCCCGCCAAACGCCCTGAAACAGGGCGTTCGCGCGGGGTCGTGAACGCAGTTGTGCACACTCGCGAAGCACCCTGTCATTTCGCAGTCACAAACGCGCGTAACCATTTGATTCTTCGTCTTGTCAATCTAAAACGATGAAAAATAAGGACTTTTTCCACTGGTGAAAAAATCGCCAATCTGTCTGTAAGGCCCGTTCCATCGGGCCCCGGGAGAAGTGTGAGCACGTTTTTCACAAAGTTATCCACAGCTTCTGTGGATTGTCCCAAGGCGGCCCTCTAGAACGCCGCCTGTGGATATTGGCAAGTCTTTACCTGTGGAAAAAAAGGAGTAGAGTGGCGCGCCTTCTCGGCTTCCCCTGCCTTTCAATGAAGTTTCGCACCCCCGCCATCGACCCTTCCCGCACCGATGACCAACGCCTGCCGTTGCGCGTCGCCCTGTGGCTGCTGGACAGCCCGCGCCTGAGCCAGGCCGACAGCGTCAAGCGCATCGCCGGCCGCCTGCTCAAGCAGCCCGCCCGCCAGGGCGTGGTCGCCGCCCAGAGCCGCCTTGGTCAGATGCTCTGCCGGGACTGTGGCAACACCCGCGACCGCCGCATAGGCCTCGACCTGCTGCGCCAGGCCGCCCGTGCCGGCGACCGCCGCGCCCAGCTCGAACTGGGGCGTCTTTATACCCAGCCGCGTACCCAGGAACTGCAGCAGGCCCGCCACTGGCTGGAACAGGCCGCCGCCCAGGGTTCCCACGAGGCCAGCCGCCTGCTGACCCGCCTGCCCCAGGCCTGACCGCCCCCAGAGCGCTGGGTATACTGCCCGGCACCCTGCCGCGGAGCCCTCCATGCCACTCGATCTGCCCAACCTGCTGCTTGGCCTGCTGCTGGCCGCCGCGCCGTTGCTCGGCCTGGCCTGGCGCCAGCAACGCCGGGTCACCGTCCTGGAGGCCGAGCGCCTGGTACTGGACGAGCGCCTGGCCACTGCCCAACTGGCCCAGGACGGCCTCGCCGCCCAGCTGGAGGACTGCCGGGCGGAAGTGCGCGAACTGAACCAGTTCAACGCCGACCAGCAGGCCGAGCTGGCCGCCCTGCGCCGCGAGTCCGAACTGCTGGCCGTGGAGCGCCGCGCCGCCCGTGAAGCCGTCGCCGGCTGGAACGACGAACGCGCCAGCAAGGACGCCGAGCTGCGCCGTCTCGACAGCGAACGCGCCGCTCTGGCCGCCGAACTGCGCGAGCAGCAGGAGGCCCACGCCCAGCGCCTGGCCGACCTGCAGGCCGCCCGTGACGACCTGCGTGCCCAGTTCGCCGAACTGGCCGGGCGCATCTTCGACGAGCGCGAGCAGCGCTTCGCCGAAACCAGCCAGCAGCGCCTCGGCCAGTTGCTCGACCCGCTCAAGGAGCGCATCCAGGCCTTCGAGAAGCGCGTCGAGGAGAGTTATCAACAAGAGGCGCGCGAGCGTTTCTCCCTCGGCCGCGAGCTGGAACGCCTGCAACAGCTCAACCAGCGCCTGGGCGACGAAGCCACCAACCTCACCCGTGCCCTCAAGGGCCAGAAGACCCAGGGCAACTGGGGCGAGCTGGTGCTGGAGCGGGTGCTGGAGCACGCCGGCCTGGAGAAGGGCCGCGAGTACCGCACCCAGGTCAGCCTCAACAGCCCCGACGGCCAGCGCTTCCAGCCGGACGTGCTGATCCAGCTGCCCGGCGACAAGCAGGTGGTGGTGGACGCCAAGGTCAGCCTCACCGCTTACCAGAGCTACCTCGCCGCCGAGGACGAGAACGCCCGCCTCCAGGCCCTCAAGGCCCACGTCGGCTCCCTGCGGGGTCACCTCAAGGGCCTCTCGGTGAAGGACTACCAGCGCCTGGAAGGGCTCCACAGCCTGGACTTCGTGCTGCTCTTCGTGCCCATCGAAGCCGCCTTCGCCGCCGCCGTGCAGGCCGACCCCGGCCTGTTCCAGGAAGCCTTCGACCAGCACATCGTCATCGTCAGCCCCACCACCCTGCTGGCCACCCTGCGGGTGATCGAAAGCCTCTGGCGCCAGGAGCGGCAGACCCAGAACGCCCGCGAGATCGCCGAGCGTGCCGGGGCGCTGTACGACAAGTTCGTCGCCTTCATCCAGGACCTGGACGAGATGGGCAGCCGCCTGCAGCAGCTGGACAAGGCCTACGCCGCCGCCCGCAACAAGCTGGTGGACGGGCGCGGCAACCTCATCTCCCGCGCCGAGAACCTCAAGCTGCTGGGCGCCCGCGCCAGCAAGAGCCTCGCCCCCGACCTGCTGGAGCAGGCAGCGGCGTGGGGGGATGAAGACGAGGGGCGGGAATAGGTGGGTTAGGTTTCATAGGGGCTACAACGGGTGGGGGCTGAGGCGGTAATGGCCAAGCCCGTTATCGAGTTCTGCGGATGTTTTTTGTTTCGCCTTCCCAGGCGAGTCACTTTTCTCAATCGCCCAGAAAAGTAACCAAAAGGGCTCGCCCCTGCATCCGGGTCCCGCTTCGCGGGACTTCCCTCGCTCCGTCGCTGCTTCGGGGGCCGGCGCGATGGGCCATCCATGGCCTGGCGCGCCTCTCGCGGCATCCATGCCGCTCGTCCCCCTGCGCAACGACTGCGCTCGGCCTCCTGAAGGGGCAGGTTCCCCGCCTTACCCTCTGAGCCAGGCAGGATTTCACCGTGCGCTTCAGATTTGCTCACCGTCTGGCGGGCGTCTGCTTCAGAGACCAGGTGCTCGCCCGGCAAGGCGAAACAGGTGGCATCTACAGAACGCGTCAACCCGCTTGCCCTCGGGCTTTCCAGCTCCTCCGCCCAGCCGTCCACAGGCCACGCGGCCTTCATCGCTACAACTGCCTTACCCCCAACGCCGTCTGCGGCCCCTGGCACAAGGTGGCACGCCCAGGCTCCAGGTAGGGCTGCAGCAACGGCGCCATGCCCTTCATCACCTGCACCGGCAACGCCGAGGTGAAGCGGAACCCCGAGGCTTCGTCGCCGGCCACGTACGCGGTCAGCGTGCCGAAGTGGCGCGGGCCCAGGTAGAACACGAAGGTCGCCGTGCGGTTCAGCGCCCGGGAGGCGAGTACCTGGCCGCCCCGGCCGAAGGTCTGCAGGCGGTTGTCGCCGGTGCCGGTCTTGCCGCCCATCACCAGCGGCTGGCCATCGGGCTGGTGGAAGGCACCCTGCAGGCGTCGCGCCGTGCCGCCTTCCACCACCTGGGCGAGGGCGCCGCGCAGGGCGGCGGCCACCTCGGAGGGCATCACCCGCCTGCCGCCGCCGGTTTCGTGCAGCACCCGGGTTTCGAAGGGGGTGTCGGCGGCGAAGTGCAGGTCGTCCAGGCGCACCGTCGGCAGGCGCACGCCGTCGTTGACGATGATCCCCATCAGCTCCGCCAGGGCCGCCGGCCGGTCGCCGGAGCTGCCCAGTGCGGTGGCCAGCGACGGCACCAGGTGGTCGAACGGGTAGCCGAGCTGGCGCCAGTGCTGGTGGATGTCGAGGAAGGCCTCCACCTCCAGCATGGTGCGGATGCGCGAGTCCCGGGCGTTCTTGCGCTGGGACTTGAACAGCCAGCCGTAGACCTCGCGGCGTACCTCGCCACTGGCCTCCACCGCCTCGCGGAAGCTCGCCTGCGGGTGGCCTTGCAGGTAGGCCAGCAGCCACAGCTCCAGCGGGTGCACGCGGGCGATGTAGCCCTGGTCGTTGAGGTCGAAGGCGCCCGGTCCGTAGCGGTCGTACAGCTCCGCCAGGCGCTTGTCGCCGAGGGCTTCGCCGGGCAGGCGCGCGCGCATGAAGGCGGCGAAGGTGGCGCGGTCGGCCTGGGGCTGCAGGTAGCGGTGGATCGCCGCCAGCCGGGCAGGCCAGGGGTTCAGCCCGTCGAGGAAGGTGGCCATGCGGGCGTCGGCGTCCTTGCCCTTGTACTTGTTCCAGAAGCGCAGCAGGTAGGTCTGGCTCTCGCGGGACACGAACAGGTCCAGGTAGCCCTGCCGGCGCGGGTCGCGGTCGTCCCGCAGCAGGGCGGCCTTGTCGCCGTCGGGGCGGTAGATGGCGTGGCGCACCAGATCGCGCAGCAAGCGCACGAAGGGCAGGTTGATGGATTCGCGCAGGGCCTCGCGCAGGGTCGGGGTGCGGCCGTTGTCCTCGCGACGGAAGTTGCCGAAGGTGTGCATGCCGCCGCCGGTGAAGAAGCGCTCCGCCGGGCTGGCGGAGTAGGTGCGCTCCAGCGCGGCATCGAGCATCGGCGCCAGGCGCGCGTCCGGGTGGCTGGCCAGGTAGTCCAGCGCCCAGCGGCTGAGCACGTCCTGCGGGTCCACGTTGACCTCGCGCAGGGCCTTGGTGTCGAGCCCGGCATAGCGCTGGTGCAGGCGGGCGACGAAGTCCAGGTAGGTGGCCAGCACCCGCAGCTTGGCGGTGGAGCCCAGTTCCAGCTTGCTGCCTTCGTTGATGTCGAAGGGCTGGTCGGTGTTGTCGGTCTGCACCCGCACCTGGTTGCCCGCCGGGGTGCGCTCGAAGAGGGTGAAGCTGTAGCGCACGTCGCGGGTCTTCTCCGCCGTCAGCATGCGCTCGCCGAGCAGCCCGGCCTGTTGGGCGAAGGCGGGTTCGGCAAGGTCGTGCAGGTAGGTGGTGACGGCCTGCTGCAGCTCGCCCTGGAGGCTGGTGCGGGCGCCCAGGTCGAGGCGGTCGAGGTCGTACAGCGGCATTTGCAGCAGGCTCGACAGCCGGGTGCGGGCCAGGCTGATGCCCTTGTTGCCGTCCACCCGTGCCAGCGCCGGGTCCTGTTCCAGATCGCGGAAGGTCAGCCGTGCGCCGAGGGCGGCGTCCCGCAGGGCGGGCTGCAGCACCCCGGCGCCGGCCAGCAGGCGCAGGTGGCTGTCGGTGAGGGCCTCCAGCTCGTCGCGGCCGCGCCCGAGGTAATGGGACGGGCGCCGCTGGGCGATCATCAGCGCCACCGCCTCGCGCAGGGCCAGGCCCCGTTCGGCCAGGCCGCCGGGCTCGTCCTGGGGCTGGCCCAGCAGGCGGTTGCTGCGCTCGAAGTCGGCGCCGAACCACACCCGCAGCCCGTCGGCCAGGCCGTGCACCTCGCCGTGGCCGGGGGCGGCGGAGAGCGGCACGCTGTTGAGGTAGTCCTGCACGATGCGGCGCCGCGCCGGCAGCGTCTCCGGCCCGCCCTGGTAGGCGCGCACACTGGCCGAGGCCATCTGCAGCAGCTTGTCGCGGGCCGAGAGGGTCAGCCCGGCGGGGGAGTGGCGGTACTTCTCCAGCTGGGTCGCCAGGGTGCTGCCGCCGGCGCTCTGGCCGGGCACGTCCAGCACCTTGCCGGCCTGGGTCAGGGCAGCCTTGGCGAAGCGCGGCCAGTCCACCGCCGGGTTGGCCAGGGGCGAGGCGTCCAGCAGGTGGCGGTTCTCGATGAACAGCAGGCTGCTCACCAGCAGCGGAGGGATCTCGTCGAAGGCGCCGTAGAGCTGTTGCGGATAGCGGAAGCTGTACAGCGGCTCGTTGCGGCAGTCGCGGATGTCCAGCCCGGCCTGGACCTTCTCCCGGTAGGGCGGGAACAGCCCGTGCTGGGTGTATTCCAGCAGCGCCGGAGAGAAGCGCACCTGCTGGCGGATCTCGTAGCCGCGCTGTTCCAGGCGCTGCAGCATGGCGGGCAGGTGAGCGTAGCCCAGGCGCTTGTCGAAGGGACCGTCGTGGGGGAAGAGGATGGCCGGGCTGGGCCCGTCGCCGAGGCGGTAGTCCAGGGTGGCGGCGTAGCGGCTGATTTCGCGGGATTGCAGCCAGGCGTGGCGCATTTCCTCGCGGGCCAGCAGCGCCAGGATCACCGCCACCAGCAGCAGGAACAGCCACACGGCGAGGCGGTGACGGCGTCGGCGGGCCCGGCGGCGCGCGATCACCGGGTCCAGGCTGTGCGAAGACAACCGGGTCGATGACGCGTGGGACTGCCAGGCAACGCCCATGATCGAGAACCCGCCTCAGGTGACTGCTCTCGCTGCAAGCGTAGTCCGTCGCGGCGCACCCGGCGGGCAATGGGGCCGGTGCGCCGATCATCGGCCGCCAGCCATGGGCAGGGTGGGGCGCGCTGTGCTTTCATTCGCGCGTTTTCCCGGGAGCGAGCGCCATGACCGATTCGACGAGCCAACGTATCCGTGACAGCTGGCGGGCCAATGCCCAGGCCTGGGTCGACGCCGTGCGCAGTGGCCGCATCGAGAGCCGCCGCCTGGTCACCGACCAGGCCATGCTGGATGCGGTGCTCACGCCCCGGCCGCGCCGGGTGCTCGACCTGGGCTGTGGCGAAGGCTGGCTGTGCCGCGAGTTGCTCTACCGGGGGATCGATTTCGTCGGGGTGGACGCGTCCTATGAACTGATCGAGGCCGCCCGGCAGGCCCAGGGTAGCCAGGGCATCGGCCAGTTCGTGGCGGACGATTACCGGGTCGTGGAGATGGACTACAAGGTCTACGGCCAGTACGACCTCATCGTCTGCAACTTCTCCCTGCTGGAGGAGGACCTGAGGCCGATCCTCGCCACCCTGATACGCCTGCTTGAGCCCCGGGGGCGGGTGGTGATCCAGACCGTCCACCCGATGACCGCCTGCGGGCCGGAAGGCTACCGGGACGGCTGGCGCCTGGAGACCTTCGCCAGCATGGGCGAGGGCTTCCGCGAGCCGATGCCCTGGTATTTCCGCACCGTCCATGGCTGGTTCAACCTGGTCACCGATGCCGGCTTCCGGCTGGAGCGGCTCAGTGAGCCGTGCCACCCGGAAACCGGCATGCCGCTGTCGCTGCTGATGGAACTGCGGGTTCAGGACGCCGCCGCGTAGGGCGTGGTGCCGTAGCCACGGGCGGCCAGCGCCGGCTTCGGCGGCTGGCGCTGGCCGAGCCGGCCGATCAGGTCCAGCCAGCCGGCCAGGGCCACCATCAGCAGTACACCGGCGCAGGCCAGGGCCACCTGGCCCACGGCCCCCAGCCGGTAGAGGGTGGCCAGGGCATCGGCCAGCGGCGCCAGCAGCACGCTCAGGCAGAACACCTCCAGCGAATGCCGCCCCATGCGCACCACCTCCCGTGCCGGCCAGCGCTGCAGCCAGGTGCCGCCCGGCAGCAGGCGCGCGGTGCAGTAGGCGAGGGCGAGGAAGTGCAGCAGGCGCAGGGGCGAGAGGTCGGTCTTGTCCAGGGGATAGATCACCCGCGCCACCGCCTCCGGCATCCAGGCATCGTGCAGGCCCGGCACCTTCCAGCTCAGCGCCAGCGCCGCGCTGGCCGCGAGGTACAGCAGGCAACCGGCCAGCAGCGTGCCGCGCCAGGCCGGGGTCAGGTTCGGGGCCGGGTGGCGCTGTGCGTGCAGGGCCGCCGCGCCGCCCAGGACGAAGAGGAACTGCCAGGCCAGCGGGTTGAAGAACCATTCGCCGCCCGGGTGCGCCGTCAGGTTCCAGTAGGGCGCGGCGAGGTACGCCAGCGCCGACAGCGCCACCGTGGTGCGCGGGTGGCGCAGCAGCAGCGGCAGCACCAGCGGCCAGCCGGCCAGCAGCACGATGTACAGCGGCAGCGGGTCCATCAGGTTGGGCTTGAAGCGCAGCAGCAGCTCGTCGATCAGCGCCTGCTGCGGGTTGGCCAGGAAGTAGTCCAGGCCCATCTCGTCGATGAAGTCGCGCCCGCCCACCTGGGCGTTGGCGAAGAACACCATCCCCATCAGCACCGCCAGCAGGAAGATGTGGGCGATGTACAGCACCCAGGCGCGACGCAGGATGCGCAGGCAGGCCACGCCATAGCCGTCGCGCTGCAGCAGCTTGCCGTAGGCCAGCAGCGCCGCGTAGCCGGCCAGGAAGACGAAGATCTCCGCCGCGTCGCTGAGCCCCACGTTGCGCGGCGTCACCGCGCCCAGGGGGTTGTGGGGGATGTGGTCCCAGAAGATGAACACCAGGGCCAGTCCACGGAAGAAGTCGATGCGGAGGTCGCGTCCTGTCTGCATGGCGGCGTACTCGGGCGGGCGGCAAGAGGCCGGAAAGGGGTCCTGAAGCTGTGACCGGGGTAGGGGATGGAGTTTCCGCCGCGCAGACCAGCGGTCGTCTTTACCGGGGCGGCGCCAGCCGGCACTATCGCCAGCCACACCCTCCCTCCCAAGGAACGACGATGAGCAAGGCATTGCTGGTGGTGGACGTGCAGGCGGGGCTGTTCTTCGCCGACCCGGAGCCGTGGCGCGCCGCCGAGTTGATCGCCACCATCAACCGCCTGGCCGACCGCGCCCGCACCGCCGGCGCCCCGGTGCTCTACGTGCAGCACGACGGCGAGGCGGGCAGCGAGCTGGAGCCCGGCTGCATCGGCTGGCAGCTGCACCCGGGCCTGGAGCGCGCGCCCCTCGACCCGGTGGTGCGCAAGACGGCCTGCGACGCCTTCTTCGAGACCCCGCTCAAGGCCACCCTGCAGGCCCTGGGCGTCACCGAGCTGGTGGTGGTGGGCTACGCCACCGAGTTCTGCGTCGACACCTCCATCCGCCGCGCCACCAGTGAGGGCTTCAGCGTCACCCTGGTCAGCGACGGCCACACCACCAAGGACCGCCCGCACCAGCGCGCCGAGGTCATCGTCGAGCACCACAACTGGGTCTGGGCCCAGTTCATCCAGCCGCGCCACCCGCTGCGCCTGGCGCCGGCCGACTCCATCCGCTTCGAACCCGAGGAGGCGCCCCATGCGTGAGATCACCTTCCCCGACGGCACCCGCGTGCCGGCCATCGGCCAGGGCACCTGGCACATGGGCGAGCGCGCCGACCAGCGCCCCCGCGAAGTGGCCGCCCTGCGCCAGGGCCTGGAGCTGGGCCTGAGCCTGATCGACACCGCCGAGATGTACGCCGAAGGCGGCGCCGAAACGGTGGTGGGCGAAGCCATCGCCGGGCGCCGCGACCAGGTGTTCCTGGTCAGCAAGGTCTACCCGTGGAACGCCAGCCGCCGGGGCATCCCCCAGGCCTGCGAACGCAGCCTGCGGCGCCTGGGCACCGATCACCTCGACCTGTACCTGCTGCACTGGCCCGGCGAGCACCCGCTGGAGGAGACGGTGGACGCCTTCGAGCAACTGCGCGAGCGCGGGCTGATCCGCCGCTGGGGCGTGTCCAACTTCGACGTCGCCGACCTCGACGCGCTGCCCCCCGGCTGCGCCGCCAACCAGGTGCTCTACAACCCCGAGGCGCGGGGCATCGAGTTCGACCTGCTGCCGCGCCAGCAGGCCGAGGGCCTGCCGCTCATGGCCTACTGCCCGGTGGGGCAGGGTGGGGCGCTGCTGCGGGATGCGGCGCTGCTGGAGGTGGCCCGGCGCCACGGCGCCAGCCCCGCCCAGGTAGCACTGGCCTGGGCCCTGCGCCAGGACGGGGTGATGGTGATCCCCAAGGCGGTGGAGCCCAAGCACATCGAGCAGAACGCCGCCGCCCACGCCCTGCGCCTGGACGCGGAGGACCTGGCACTGATCGACCGCGCCTGGCCGGCCCCCACCCGCAAGCGGTCCCTGGCGATGGTGTGACGCTTCGTCCTCGGCGGAGGAATCTTTCCGACACCCGATTCCTATTGTCCGAGCGCTCTCCTAGACTCTGCACCACTTGGAATCTAGGGACAGACCTATGAAGCACCTGATGTACGGGCTGGCGGGTTCGCTGGCGATGGCAACCGCCGCCTGGGCCGACGAGCCCTCCGCCCACGATCCGTTGCTGGATGCCCCTGCACCCTCCACCGCCGCCGCATCGGCCCCCTCGCCACGGGGCGTGCTGCGGGCCCGCAACCAGGCGGTGCTGTCCAGCGAGCTGGCCGGGCGCATCGTCGAGATGCCCTTTGCCGAAGGGCAGTCGTTCAAGGCCGGCGACGTGCTGGTGCGTTTCGACTGCAGCGCCTACCAGGCCCAGCTCACCGCCTCCAACGCCGCCACCCGCGCCGCCCGCGAGGAGCTGAAGAACAAGCAGCAGCTGGCCGCCCTCAACTCCGTCGGGCGCTTCGAAGTGGCCCTGGCCGAGGCCCGCCAGGCCCAGGCCCAGGCCGAGGCGCAGGTCTACCAGGTGCAGGTGCAGCGCTGCCAGGTGAAGGCCCCCTACGACGGCCAGGTGGTCAACCGCCGCGTGCAGCCCCATGAGAGCGTGCCCGGCGGCGCGCCGCTGCTGGAGGTGGTGGACAACCGCACACTGGAGATCCACCTGCTGGTGCCCTCGCGCTGGATCGGCGCCCTCAAGCCGGGCCAGCCCTTCGAATTCATCCCCGACGAGACCGGCAAGCCGCTCAAGGCCGTGGTCAAGCGCCTGGGTGCGCGCATCGACGAAGGCAGCCAGACGCTGCTGCTGATCGGCGGCCTGCCCGAGGATGCGCCGGGCCTTGTGGCTGGCATGAGCGGCAGCGCGCGCTTCCCGGAGGCGCGATGAACGCACCGGTGCCCGGTTTCGCCGAGCGCGTCTTCGCGGTCTTTCTCGGCCTCCAGGCCCAGGCCCGGCAGGCCGCCACGACCGAGCAACTGGCCTTCGCCATGGTCAACGATGGCCAGGGCCTGTTCGGCTACCGCCACGCCGCGCTGCTGGTCGCTGGCAAGGTCAGCGCCCTCACCGGCATCAGCGTGGTGGAACCCAACGCCCCCTTCGTTGCCTTCGTCGAACGGGCGGCATCCCAGCGCCTGGCCGCCGGCCTGCTGGGCGAGCCTGGCGTGGTCGACCCCGGCAGCCTGGACGAGAGCAGCCGTGACGACTGGCAGGCACTGTCCGCGCCCCATGCCTTCTGGCTGCCGCTGAAGGACCGCCAGGGCGCCGTGTTCGGCGGCCTGTGGATCGCCCGCGACACCCCCTGGAGCGAGGCCGAGCAGGCCCTGCTGGTGCAGCTGGGCGGCACCTACGGCCACGCCTGGCTGGCCCTGCAACCGCGCAAGCCCTGGCGCCTGCGCTGGCCGAAGAAGAAGCTCTTGGCCCTGGCCGCCGCGCTGGCCCTGGTGCTGCTGGTGCCGGTGCGCCAATCGGTGCTGGCGCCCGCCGAAGTGGTGCCCCAGGGCGGCCGCGTGGTGGCTGCGCCGCTGGACGGGGTGATCGCCGAATTCCTCGTCAAACCCAACCAGAGCGTCGCCGCCGGTGACCTGCTGGTGCGCTTCGACGCCACCACCCTCAAGGCCCAGGCCGACGTCGCCGAGCGCGCCCTGGGAGTGGCCGAGGCGGAGCTGAAGGCCAACAGCCAGCGCGCCTTCGCCGATGCCGAATCCAGCGCCCGCATCGACCTGCTGGCCGCCCGCGTGGAGCAGAAGCGCGCCGAGCGCGACTACGCCAGGCAGTTGCTGGCGCGCAGCGAAGTCCGCGCCGAGCGCGCCGGCATCGCCGTGTTCGCCGATGCCGAGCGCCTCACCGGCAAGCCGGTGCAGACCGGCGAGCGGCTGATGCAGATCGCCGACCCGGCCCAGGCCGAGCTGCGCATCGAGCTGCCGGTGGGCGACGCCATCGCCCTGGAGCCTGGCGCCGAGGTGGCGCTGTTCCTCGACAGCGACCCGCTCAACCGCCACGACGCGCGCCTGGAGCGGGCCGCCTACGAAGCCCAGGCCACCGCCGCCGGGCAACTGGCCTACCGCCTCGACGCGGCCTTCGCCGACGCCCCGCCGCGCATCGGCCTGCGCGGCACCGCCAAGCTGTTCGGCGCCCGCGCGCCGCTGGCCTATTACCTGCTGCGCCGGCCTCTGGCGGCGCTGCGCCAGAACCTGGGGTTGTGATGCTGCCGGCCCTGCGTTCCGACCTGCAGTTGTCCGCCGCCGCGCCAACCCGCGAGGGCGCGCCGCAATGGACCCTGGCCGACCCGCTGCGCGGCCGCTATTTCAAACTCGGCGCGGCGGCCGTGCGCTTGCTGCGCCACTGGTCCCTGGGCGACCCCCGCGCGGTGCTGGCGGCGGCCAACGCCGAGCCGGGCGCGCCTCTCGGGGCCGGTGAGCTGGAGCAGATGCTGCGCTTTCTACGCGGGCACGATCTGATCGCCGCTCTCGACCCGGAGCAGCGCGCCAGCTACAGCCTCAAGCGCGCCAGCACACGCCACAGCCTGTGGCAGCAGGTGCTGCACCAGTACCTGTTCTTCCGCATCCCGCTGTGGCGGCCGGACCGCTTCCTCAACCGTGCCTGGCCGGTGCTGGAGCGCAACGGGCCCTGGCTGCTGCGGCGCGGGCTGCCGGTGATCCTGCTGCTGGGGCTGTTCCTGGTGGCGCGGGACTGGGAGCGCTACCTGGCCACCTTCCCGCACCTGTTCAGCCTGGGCGGCGCCCTGGCCTTCGGTATCGCGCTGACCTTCGCCAAGCTCTGCCACGAGTTCGGCCACGCCTTCATGGCCAAGCGCGCCGGCTGCCGGGTGCAGAGCATGGGGCTGGCCTTCATGGTGCTGCTGCCGATGTTCTACACCGACGTCAGCGATGCCTGGCGGGTGCAGGACCGCCGCTCGCGCCTGCTGATCGGCGCCGGCGGGGTGCTGGCCGAACTGGTGCTGGCGGTGCTGGCGCTGCTGGCCTGGTCACTGTTGCCGGACGGGCCGGCGCGCACCGCGGCCTTCATGCTCTCCAGCGCCACCTGGATCACCACCCTGGCGATCAACCTCAACCCCTTCATGCGCTTCGACGGCTACTTCCTGCTCAGTGACCTGTGGGAGGTGGAGAACCTGCAGAACCGCGCCTTCGCCCTGTGCCGCTGGCGCCTGCGCGAGGCGCTGTTCGGCTACGGCGAGCCGGCCCCCGAGCCCTGGCCCGAGGCCATGCGCCGGCGCCTGCTGGTGTGGGGCTACGGGGCCTGGATCTGGCGTGCGGCGCTGTTCTTCGGCATCGCGCTGACGGTCTACCACCTGTTCTTCAAGGTGCTGGGCATCTTCCTGATGCTGGTGGAGCTGGTGTGGTTCATCGGCCTGCCGATCTGGAAGGAGTTCGGCGAATGGTGGCAGCGGCGCGACCAGGCCGACCCGCGCAAGGTGCTGCTCACCGGCTCGGCCCTGGGGCTGGTGCTGCTGGTGCTGCTGGTGCCCTGGCGCAATGCGGTAGATGTGCCGGCCATGCTGGAGGCCGCGCGCACCGGCACCCTGCACGCGCCCATCGGTGCGCGGGTCAAGGCGGTGCGGGTGAAGGACGGCGACACGGTGGAGCAGGGCGCCCTGCTAGTGGAGCTGGAATCCCCGGACCTGGACGCGCGCCAGGGCATCGTCCGCCGCGAGATCGACATCCTCCAGCTGCAGTTGCGACGCCAGGCCGGGCGCAGCGAGACCGCCGCCGAGACCGGGGTGATCGAGCAGCAGCTGGCCGAGGCCGTGGCCGAGTACCGCGGCCTGGCCGCCCAGCGTGAGCGCCTGCAGTTGCGCGCGCCCCTGGCCGGCGTGGTGCGCGACCTGCCGCCGGACCTGGTGGTGGGCCGCTGGCTGCACAGCGGCGAGACCCTGGCGCGGGTGATCGCCCCCGGGTTGCGCCTGCGTGGCTACCTGGCCGAGGAGAACCTCTGGCGCGTGGCGCCGGGCACCGAGGGCCGTTTCATCGCCGACGACCCGGCGCGGTCGGCCCTGTCGGTGCGCCTGGACGAGGTGGACACCACCGGCGTCGCCTTTCTCGAACTGGAGGCCCTGGCCTCCGACCACCACGGCCAGGTGGCCGTGCGACGCAATGCCCAGCAACGCGCCGAGCCGGTGCAGGCCCAGTACGGCGTGCGCCTCAGCCTGCTGCAGGACCTGCCGCCCCCCGACCAGCCGCTGCGCGGCGTGGTGGTGCTGGAAGGCAGCCGGCAATCGCTGCTGGGCTTCGCCTGGCGCCGCATGGCGGCGTTGGGGGTGAGGGAAAGCGGTTTCTAGCCCATCAATCGAACGGACAGCCTGCCAGGAGGGTTCCATGGACGAAGCCTTGCCGATCTGCTCCCGCCTGCCCTGGCGCTTCGACCTGGCGCCGCTGCTGGCGGCGCTGGAGCGGATCGCCCCGACGGCCTGGGTGGCGCATTTCAACACCGGCTATTACCAGGGCGACTGGAGCGGCATCGACCTGGTGGCCGCAGTGGATGCGCCGATCCCCCTGGCGCCGGGTTTCGGCCCGGTGGCCCGCAGTGCCCTGTGCGCAGCCGAGCCGGCCTGGCTGGCGGCCATCGAATGGTTCGGCGAGGACCTGCGCAGCGCCCGCCTGCTGCGCCTGGGCGCCGGTGCCAGCATCCGCGAGCATTGCGATCCCGACCTGGGCAGCCCGGAAGGGCCGCTGCGCCTGCACGTGCCGCTGCTCAGCCCGCCGGATGTGGAGTTCCTGGTGGATGGCCGGCAGGTGCCGATGGCACCGGGGGAGTGCTGGTTCATCGACCTGTCCCGCCCGCACCGGGTGGACAACCCCGGCCCGGGGCCGCGCATCCACCTGGTGCTGGATTGCATGGTGAACCCACGCCTGCGCCAGGCCATCGCCGAAGGCCTGGCGACCACGCCCGCGCTGCAACCGAGCCGGGGCATGCGCGCCTTCGCCGCCTTCAACGCGCAGGTGCAGCAGCGCCCGGAACTGGCCCATGCCCTGCAACTGATCACTGACCCCACCGATTTCTGCCGCGATGCGGTGGCCGCCGGCCAGACCCTCGGGCTGGTGTTCAGCGAGGCGGATGTGCGCATGGTCATGCGCCAGGCACGGCAGGCCTGGAGCCGCCAATGGAGCATGCGATGACGGCCCTGGATTTCACCGAGTGGCTGCCGATCCGCGCCTTCGAGCAGGCCGGCAATTGGCAACTGGACTGGGCCTGGTTCGGCACCACGCCCCTGGCCCGGCCCTTCTTCAGTGACGACGTGGACGAAGCGCTGCGCCTGCCGTTCAACCTGGCCCTGCGCCGCCAGACCGGCCTGGACGCGCTGCTCGACTGGCAGGCCCGCAGCCCCGGCCTTGAACCTTCGTTGCTGGTGTTCCACACCTCCCGCTGCGGCTCCACCCTGCTGGCGCAGTTGCTGCGAGCCCTGCCCGGGCACGTGGTGCTGTCCGAGCCGCCGCCACTGGATGCCGTGCTGCGCGCGCATTACCGGGACCCCGGCGCTTCTGCCTGGCAGGCGGAGACGGTGCGCGCGCTGTGCTCGGCCTATGGCCAGCGCCGCCGTGGCGACGAGACCCGGCTGGTGGTGAAGCTGGACGCCTGGAACCTGTTCGAGGCGCAGCTGCTGCGCCGGCTCTACCCTGAGGTGCCGTGCCTGTTCCTCTACCGCGACCCGCTGGAGGTGGTGGTGTCCCACCAGCGCCAGCCCGGGTTGCATGCGGTTCCCGGACTGCTCGGCCCGTCCGGGCTGGACGGCCTGCCGGGGCGGGAGGCGCTGGCGCCCGGCGACTACCTCGCCTGGATGGTCGGGCAGCTGCTGCAGGCCGGGCTCGACCTGTGCGCGGCAGGCGAGGCGGTGCCCCTGAACTACCGCGAGCTGCCCGGCGCCCTCTGGGGCCGCCTGGGTCCGCTGCTGGGCATTGACCCGGCCGCCGTGCCGCACCTGCAGGCCGTTGCCGGGCACGATGCGAAGCGCCCGGCGATGGCCTTCAGCGCCGACGGCGAGGCCAAGCGCAGCGAGGCGGACGACGCCACCCGGGCGGCTGTCGAGCGGTGGGCGAGGGTGCCCTTTGAGGCGCTGGAGGCGCTTTCACCCCGCTAGTTGTGAATGCCACTTCACATTCATTGCAGAAACCGCCGAACGGCGGTTTTTCGATGGTGGCCAGCTGAAATCCTCGTCTATGCTCCGTGCAGGGAAACTGTAACTACAGTTGTAGGCCCTGTTCCCGGGGCCAGCAGGGATGCACGCCGTATGTCTCTCCACACCTTGAACCTCCGCTTGGCAACCGAAGCAGACCGCACCTTCCTGAGGGTGCTCTACGGCACCACCCGTGCCCACGAACTGGAGCACACCCCCTGGGACCAGGCCGCTCGCGAGCGTTTCGTCGACCAGCAGTTCCAGGCCCAGCGCAGCTACTACCAGGCGCACTACGCCGACGCCGAGCAATACGTCATCGAGCAGGCTGGCCAGCCCATCGGCCGCGCCTACCTGCTGTGGACCGACACCCACCTGCAAATCATCGACCTGGCGCTGTTGCCCGAGGCCTGTGGCCGAGGCATTGGCGGTGAGCTGCTGGGCCGCTTCCTCGAACGGGCCGACCGCGAGGGCCTCAGTGCGGGGCTGCATGTCGAGTCCTACAACCCGGCCCAGCGCCTCTACTTCCGCCATGGCTTCGAGGTGGTGGGGGAGAACGGTGTGTACCTGAAGTTGCGCCGCCACCCGCGCGGCCATCAGGCCGCCGCCGAACCGGCGCTGCGCCCGGCCATGCCGTCCTGAGGAGCCTGTCCATGTACCCCATGCCGTCCTACGCGCTGCTCTCCGAGGCCGTCGGCCAGTCCTTCCACCTCTGGCTCTCGCCGGAACAGGTGTTGCCCGTCGAGCTGCTCGGTGTCGAGGAGGGCATCGCCATGACCCCTCGCCACCACTGCTACCACGCCCACTTCGTACTGCCGCCGCAGTGCAGCCTGCCCCAGGACGTGTACCGCCTGGGGCCGCCCGGCGAGGAGGGCTGGGCGCTGCTGCTGACCCCCGGCCAGCCCGTCGAGGATGGGCGCCATGTACTCCAGGCCGTGTTCCATACGGATCGGCCGGCATAACTACAACAATGAGCATGCATGTGCGACCGGGATTCCGGTTGCGCGAAACCAGAGCCAGAGGAGAGTCAACACGTGGATCCTTTCATCGGTGAGATCAAGATGTTCGGCGGCAACTTCGCACCCCGTGGCTATGCGTTCTGCATGGGGCAGAGCATGGCGATTGCGCAGAACACCGCACTGTTTTCCCTGCTGGGCACCACCTACGGCGGCAATGGCCAGACCACCTATGGCCTGCCGGACCTGCGTGGCCGCTCGCCGGTCGGCCAGTCCCAGGGGCCCGGCCTGTCGCTCATCGACCTGGGGGAGCTTGGTGGGGTTGAGAACGTGACCCTGCTGCAGACCCAGATGCCCATGCACACCCACCTTGCGTCCGGCACCAGCACGATCTCCGCCGCTGGCACACCGACTAACCCGGCACTGGTTCCGAGTTCGACCAACTCCGTCCTGGGTGGCTCCGTCGGCGGCTCGCCTTCGGCAGCGGCGATCTGGTCGAGCGCGATGTCGAACCCGGTCCCGCTGACCAACCCCAGCACCGTGAACGTGACGGTGCAGATCGCCGGCGGCAGCCAGCCGGTGGCCATCCGCAACCCCTACATCGGGATCAACTTCATCATCGCGCTGGACGGCATCTTCCCCTCGCGCAACTGAGGCACTCGACCCGCCGGTGCCTTGCGGCACCGGTGGCTCTCCGGCCCCGTATCACTGACAGGCAGACGTACACGCAGACCATGGCCCATCCATCACCCACCTATCACTTCATCTCGGGGCTGCCACGCTCGGGGTCCACGCTGCTGGCGGCGCTGCTGCGGCAGAACCCGCGCTTTCACGCCGGCATGACCAGCCCGGTGGGCAGCTTCTTCTCGGGCCTGCTCAAGCAGTTCGGCGCCGACAGCGAGTTCGGCCCGGTGGTGACCCAGGAGCAGCGCAAGCGCCTGCTGGCCGGCCTGTTCAGCAGTTACTACGCGGACCAGGGCGGGCATGAGGTGATCTTCGACACCAACCGCCTGTGGTGCGCGCGTCTGCCGGCCCTGCTGGACCTGTTCCCCCAGGCCAAGGTGATCGCCTGTGTGCGCAACGTTGCCTGGGTGATGGACAGCATCGAGCGGCTCTACCGCGCCAACCCGTACGAGATCACCAAGCTGTTCAACGACGACAGCGAACGCAACACCGTCTACAGCCGGGTCGAGACCCTGGCCCAGCGCAACCGCTTGGTGGGCCTGGCCTGGTCGGCGCTCAAGGATGCCTATTACGGCGAGCACGCCCGCTCCCTGCTGCTGGTGGACTACGACCTGCTGGTGGCCACGCCCGAGCGGGTGCTGCAACTGGTCTACGAATTCCTTGATGAGCCCTGGTACCCGCACGACTTCGAGCACGTTGAGTACGACGCCCCGGAGTTCGACCAGGCCCTGGGCCTGCGCGGTCTGCACAAGGTGCGGCCCAAGGTTGAAGTGGCGGCGCGGCGCACCCTGCTGCCGCCGGACCTGTTCGAGCAATACGCACAACTGGATTTCTGGAAGGACTCGCGCAACAGCGAGGCCCATGTGATCAGGACCTCCCGGGACGCCCGGGCCCTGGAACAAGAACGCAACTGAGCACCTGCCAAGGCGGGCGTCGGAATGAGGAGGTAGAAGTCATGGGCTGGGGTCTTTCGAAGAAGGCAGGTCGCAACGGCAAGGCCAAGGGTGCGGAGGCTGCGCCGCTGGCATGCCCGTTGCCGCTGATCAGTGCGCTGGAGCCGCGCATGATGTTCGACGGCGCGGTGGCGGCCACCGTCGCCGATACCGCCGCCGCGACGGCAACAGCCGCTCCCACGGCCGATGCGGCCCATGACACCGGCGCCCGCGACAGCAGCCACGCGAGCACCACCGATACCCACCAAGGTACCCAGGACCTGCAGGCCAGTCCGGTGACCGATGGGCAGAGCGGCGTGCGCAAGGAAATCGTCTTCGTCGATACCCGCGCGCCGAACTACCAGGAGCTGCTCAAGGCCGTCTCGCCCAATGCCGAGGTGGTGCTGCTGTCCACCAACAAGGACGGCGTGCAGCAGATCGCCGACGCCCTGGCCGGGCGCACCGGCATCGATGCCATCCACATCATTTCCCACGGCGATTCCGGGGTGCTGCTGCTGGGCAACGGCCCGTTGTTCGAGGGCAACCTCGCGCAGTACGCGTCCCAGCTCTCCACCATCGGCAAGGCGCTGACCGCCGAGGGCGACATCCTCCTTTACGGCTGCGAAGTGGGGGCGGGCAGCGAGGGCCATGCCTTCGTCTCCAAGCTGGCGGACATGACCGGTGCGGACATCGCCGCCTCCGACGACAACACCGGCGGCAGCGCCAAGGGTGGTGACTGGGACCTGGAGGTCACCACCGGCCAGATCGCCGCCAGCAATGCCCTGAACCTGTCGCGCCTGGGCAGTTACGACCACCTGCTGGTGACCACCTCGGTGAGCACCCTGGCCCAGTTGAAGAGCGCCATCACCACGGGTGTTGCCGACAACGTCGACGATGTCATCACCCTCACCGGCAACATCACCTTCACCGGCTTCAACGACACCATTTCCATCCATGTCACCGACGGCCACACCCTGCAGATCGTCGGCGGTGGCTTCGCCATCGACGGGGCCAACAAGGCTCGGATACTGGACGTGAACACCAGCGGCGCCAACTCCAAGGTCGCGCTGGACAACATCACCATCCGCAATGGCCTGATCGTCGGCAACGGTGGCAACGAGAACTCGGCCGCACCCGATAGCGTGGGTGCAGGTATCTACAACGCCGGCGTACTGACCATCACCAACAGCACCATTACCGGTAACAAGGCGTCTGGCGGCGGCGGCGGGGGTGGCGACTCCGGTGGCTACTACGGCGGTGGCGGCGGTGGAGGCG